>CAIOLW010000257.1 GCA_903859215.1 uncultured bacterium
CACCAACAACGGCATCTACGCGCTGATGGACCTCAAGGGCCACAACCGCGACCGCCTGTTCGAGCTGCACAACATCATCAGCGACGGCGTGCACAAGGTGGACGACATCGAGGAGCGCGTGAACTCGCTGTTCCTGGGCGTGATGAACCCCGAGGACAACAAGAACATCCACGGGTTCCAGTCGCTGACCGACCGCATCGAGTTCATCAACATCTCGTACGTGCTGGACTCGGCCACCGAGGTGGAGATCTACAAGAACATCTTCGGCAAGCACATCGAGGAGAGCTTCCTGCCGCGCGTGCTGGAGAACTTCGCGCGCATCATCATCTCGAGCCGGCTGAACGAGAAGTCGCCGGCCATGCTCGACTGGATCGGCGACCCGAAGAAGTACAGCCTCTATTGCGACGAGAGCCTGCACCTGCTGAAGATGTCCATCTACACCGGCGTCATCCCGTCCTGGCTGGACGAGGACGACCGGCGCGCCTTCAACGCCAAGCGCAGGCGCAAGATCATCGCCGAAGCCGAGACCGAGGGCCACAGCGGTTTCAGCGGCCGCGACGCCATCGACATCTTCCACGACCTGTACTCGACGCACGCGCGCGAGGACCAGCTGATCACCATGGACACCCTGTGTTCGTGGCTCGTGAAGACGCGGCCGGAGCTGGCCCGGCAGGTGCCCGCCGGGTTCCTGGACTCGCTGCGCCGCATGTACAACTACCAGATCCTGCAGGAAGTGAAGGAGTCGCTGTACTACTACAACGAGGAGCAGATCGCCCGCGACCTGATGAACTACATGTTCGCGCTGAACTACGAGACCGGCACCACCGCCGTGTGCTCGTTCACCGGCGAGAAGCTGGACATCACGAGCGCCTTCCTGACGGGCATCGAGGACCGCCTGCTGGGCACCGGCGTGCGCGAACGCCGCCGCCAGGACTTCCGCGACGCCACCCAGCGCGAGTACACCTCGCGCACCCTGACCCAGGAGATCATGGTCGAGGGCCGCGATATCCGCGACACCCAGCTCTTCGCCGACCTGCACAAGCGCTACGTGTTCCACCTGAAGGAAAAGGTGCTCGAGCCGTTCGTGAAGAACGCCAACTTCCGGCGCGCCCTGAAGGACTATGGCACCGACGAGTTCCGCACCTACGACAAGCGCATCCGCGCGGACGTCACGTTCCTGCTGACGAACCTGAGCGACCGCTTCGCGTACACCGGGGCCGGCGCGCGCGAGATGTGCATGTACGTCCTGGACAACGATATCGCGGCGGAATTCGCCGAGTAGCGGCGGCCTGCGCGGCTAGTAGATGCCGCGGATCGGGAGCGGCATCCGCGGGCTGCACATGTCCGGATTGTCGATGATCCCGTCGCAGTTTTCATCGATCCCGTTGCCGCAGATCTCCTCCGCGAACGGATGGATGTCGGGGTTCGTGTCGTCACAGTCGGTCTGCAGCAGGCTGCAGTGGACCGAGGCCGGGGCGCCGTAGAAGTCGCCGTCCTGGTCCGCGCACGGCCCCGTCCCCTCGTCGACCAGCCCGTTGCAGTTGTCGTCCACCCCGTTGGCCACCTCGACCGCGCCCGGGTGCACGTTGTCCGCGCCCACCCACGGGCAGTCCAACCGGGCGATCGGGCGCTGGAACGCCTGCCCGTCGGGGGACATCTGCAGGTAGCGGAATCTCAGGTCGCGAAGCGCTTCCTGGACCCAGCCGAGCAGGTACCAGCCGCCCATGTCCAGCACCTCGGGCGCCACCTGCAGCACCGCGCCGTTGCCGGGTATCAGCACGGGCGATGTCCAGTCGTTCGCCTCGAAGCCCGACGCGCTGGTGTGCGCGATGCCGCCGTCCGACGTGACCGTCCACAGCAGGTGCACCCGGCCGCCATTGAGGAACAGCGTGCCGGATTCCGCCTTCGCGCCCAGGGTACAGGCGATGGGCCCGAGGTCGGTCCAGTGGATGAGGTCGTCCGAGCGCGCCAGCGCGATGACGCCCTGGTTGTTGAAGGGTCCCGGCGCCGTGGACCAGGCCATGTACCAGTGGCTGCTCGCCGGATCCTTGATGACGAACGGATCGCGGCACTGGCGACGCCACGGGCCGGGCTCGTCCCAGGCGCCCCAGGGCACGTCGCCGTCCATCACGCAGCCGGGTCCGGTCACGCCGGCGCAGCCGCCGGCGGTCACGCGCGTCCAGTGCGCGAGGTCGGCGCTGGTCGCCGAACCGATGCGCTCGGTGTGCCAGCCGGTGGCCCGGTCCACGACGACTCCCGCGTAGAACATGTGGTAGAGGCCGTCACCGGGATTGAAGACGATGCTCGGCGCCCAGACGTAGTCGCGGTCCCAGTCCGAGGCCGGGTTGACGGCGAAGGCGTCGCCCTGGTCCAGCCACGCCAGGCCGTCGACCGTGGTCTGGTGCCCGAACGACTTGCCGTGCGTGGCGGGATAATCCAGCCACAGCGGTCCCTTGATGTAGAAGACGTGCAGCAAGGCGCCCTGCCGGACGATGGCGAAGTCGCCGGCAGGCCAGTTGCCGGCCGGTTGGCAGACGAGGGCCGAAAGGGGCCGGCACCAACCGGTGTCCGGATCGGCGAAATCGAGGGTGTCGCTGCAGTCGCGCGGGCCGCAGGCGGCGCGCAGCGAGAAGCCGTCGAAGTCGAGGTCGGGGCAGGCGCTCTTGTCCGGGGGCGACATCACCGGGAACGGCGTGACGGGCTGCGCAGCGCCGGCGGAGGCGTTCGGGTATTCAGGCGGGGTCAGGACGCGGCAGCCGCCCGAAGCGAGCCACGCGACGGCGAGGCCCAGGACGACGATCGCGGCTGGGCGACCACGACGCGGACGGCCACCGTCAGTCGGCCTGCTCATCGCCGTACCCGTTCGGGTGCCCCGCCTGCCAGCGCCAGTGGTCGGCACACATGCGGTCGATGCCGCGCTCGGCGCGCCAGCCCAGGAGTTCGCGCGCACGCGCCGGGTCGGCGTAGCAGGTGGCCACGTCGCCGGGACGCCGCGCCACGATGCGGTGCGGCACGCTCCGGCCGGACGCCTTCTCCGCGGCAGCCACCATCTCCAGCACCGAGTAGCCGCGACCGGTGCCGAGGTTGACGGGCAGGCAGCCCTGCAACGTTTCGAGCCGGTCCAGCGCGGCCAGGTGCCCGAGCGCGAGGTCGACCACGTGGATGTAGTCGCGCACGCCGGTGCCGTCGGGCGTCGGGTAGTCGTCGCCGTACACGCTCAGTTCGGCCAGGCGGCCGACGGCCACCTGCATGATGTACGGCATCAGGTTGTTCGGCAGGCCGCGCGGGTCCTCGCCGATGCGGCCGCTCTCGTGCGCGCCGATCGGGTTGAAGTAGCGCAGCAGCACGCACGTCCACCGCGGGTCGGCTGCGCACAGGTCGCGCAGGATCTCCTCGATGAACAGCTTCGTGCGTCCGTAGGGATTGGTGGCCGACAGCGGGAAGTCTTCGGTGATCGGCATGCGCGCCGGGTCGCCGTACACGGTGGCCGACGAACTGAAGACCAGGCGGCGGCAACCGGACTGGTCCATCGCCTTCAGCAGTTCGATGGTGCCGGTGATGTTGTTGTCGTAGTACCGCAGGGGGATCGCCGCGCTCTCGCCCACGGCCTTCAGGCCCGCAAAGTGGACAACAGCGTGGAATGTTCGGTCGGCGAACAAACTCCGCAGGGCCGCGCCATCGGTGATGTCGAGGTGGTGGAACTCGAGGTCGCGCCCTGACAGCTCGCGCACGCGGCGCAGGCTCTCCTGACTGGAGTTGACGAGGTTGTCGACAACGGTGACGCGATGGCCGGCGTTCAGTAACTCGAGGCAGGTGTGGCTGCCGATGAATCCGGCGCCGCCGGTGACGAGGTAGGAACGCGAATCGCGGGATTCCGGCATGGCGATGCTCCCGATCGGTACGGTTAGGCCTGACAGCTACGTTGCGGAGATTGTGCACGGCGAACAGTGACTGGCGTCAAGTGATGTACCAGGACCGCAAAGGGAATGAAAAGCTCAAACCCAGCCATGCACAATATCCGAAACGCAGTGCCTTGAGTGCCTTCAGACCATGTGGACCGCACATGCGCGATCCGATCGGGAGAGAAAGCCCGTCCCCCCAGACGGACATCCGGGCGGATACTACCGCTCCGGTATCTCCCCTGCAAGCCCAACCGCGCAGATGGTTGTCCGGCCCCATCTTGCAGTTCGGTCACATGATCTCACTTTTACGCCGGTTTGGCCAAGGGTTTTTTTGACCCGTCCGCACCCGCACCCGCCGGGCCGCGCTTCCACAGGGACCGGCGCACCCCGCAAAACGCTGTTGTTCAATTGATTATGAGACCACCACTGCGGATATCGGCCCAAGCGCCGAGAGGCTTGAATGGTGTTTTTATTTTCTATTTTGATCAATCACTATCTTCCTGGCCTGCTCCGGGGCCACCCGCCCAGGCCACGATCTGCGCGCGCTGCTGCGGGCTCAAACGGGCCGCCGGATGGGCCCACCCGTACCCGGGCAGGGGCATCCCCCCCTCGCCGACCTCCTTGGCGACCTCGCGCAGCAGGCCGTCCTGCGCCTCGAGGTCGGTCACCGGCCAGTCCGAGAAGTTGATCTTCCGCCGCCCTTCCTTGACGTGGTCGGCGACGAACCACGACACCGGTGCCACCCGGCTGTACCACGGCCAGGCCGTCTCGTACGAGTGGCAATCGTAGCACGCCCCGCGCAACAGGGCTGCGACGGCCGGCGACGCGCCGACGTCGTGGCGCACCGCCGGGTTCGAACGGCCGACGGGAACGAACTGAATGACGACGGCCGCCGCGGCCAGGGCCACGGCGACCGTACGAGGATTCACGCGACGCAGAGGAGTCATTGACCATTCCCCGGTTGGGTGAGCTGCCGCTTCAGGAACAGGGCGTGCCGGTCCTGCGGGTCCAGCTTGAGCGCGGCGTCGATCGCCGCCATCGCACCGACCTTATCCTGCTTCAGGTCGAGGATCTGCGCCACCACAACCTGCGCCGAGGCGGCGGTCGGGTTCTGCTCGACGTTCAGCTTCGCGATGGTCAGCGCGGCGTCGAGCGTGGCCTTGTCGTCGGCCAGCGTCAGGGCGACGGCCTGCAGCGCGCGCGGCGTGAAGTCGAAAGTGCCGCTGCCGTAGTATTGGGTGCGCAGTTCCTTGTATTTCCCCACGGCCGCGTCGGCGCCCTTCTCGCGCGTGACAGCGACCAGCACCTTGTCGAGCGTGGTCGGACTCGGCAGCCCGCGGTGGCAGATGACGCAACTGACGGCAGCGCCCGGCGCGCCGGCGGCCTTGGGCAGGGTCGTGGTGTTCAGGCCGGCCATCATCGTGTACATGCGGCGCGCGACTTCCTTGTGGCCCACCTTGTCGCTGGCCCAGTCCATACTGCGGAAGTCCCCGGGCGTCTTCATCTCGTGGCAGTAGTCGCAGTGCACGCCGAGGGCCTGGCTCCAGCCGTTCATGACCTCGTGCAGGTCGTTGCCGGTGATGTCCTTCGGCAGGACCTTCAGGTTCGTCGGCTTGTCGTCGTCGGCGCGCACCGGCCGGGCGCCGGCGGCAAGGGACAAAGCCAGGGCGGCCGCCACGGCGACGCGGGCAGTCGTGCGGAACGTCATGGGAACTCCGTTCGAATCGGGTGAGGCCGTCACAAGGGCCCCATGATAAGGAAACCCGGGGCGGCGGCCACCCGGGGGACGGTGTCGGTCTGGACACGGGGGCTGGCCTCTGCGATGCTGCCCGGGCCGGCGCGCCGGCGTCAACACCGCCCCGGGGCCCGTGTTCCGGCCCCATGACACAGGAGCGACCCGTGACCGAACCCTGCCCAGCGACCGGTGATGCGCCCCGGGATGCCGCCATCCGGGTGCTGATGATGCCGCGCGACACGAACCACCACGGCACCATCTTCGGCGGGGTCATCCTCAGCTATATCGACCAGGCCGGCGCGGTGGCCGCGCTGCGCGTGGGCTGTACCCGACTGGTGACCGTGGCGATGGACCGCATCGTCTTCAGGGAGCCCGTCTACGTGGGTGACCTGGTCTCGTTCTATGCCGAACTGATCGGGCGCGGCCGGACGTCGCTGCGCGTGCGCGTGACCGTCGAGGCCGAGCGGCGGGACGATGGCCGCCGGGTCCAGGTGACCGAGGCCGAGGTCACGTACGTTCAGATCGACCCGCAGGGACGCCCGGCGCCCCTGGCCGCCGGGGCCTGAAGGCTCGCTCCGTAGCTGAACCGCCATTCACCTTCCCGGCGGGTCCAAGTGGGTCCGAACTCCCCGAATTGAGTCGGTTTTTCTCTTTAATCGCTTGCGGCGATTGCAGTTGTAATACCCCACGACTTTCATATGTCAATTAATTAACATTTCCTTTGACTTTCCGAAACCCGATATCCAAGATGAAAGGTGTGAGCGGCCGGACCGCTTTCAACCCCCGTGTTCCGGCGAGTCTCCAGGAGGATTTTTGATGGTTACCAGACGGGAGTTCCTGAAGTACACCGGCGTGGCAGCCGGGACGGCGGCCCTGGCCGCGACGGGAGCCGAAGCCTCGGCCGGCAAGACGCATCTGGATCCGGAGCGGATCGGCGTCCTGGCCGACCTGACACTGTGCATCGGCTGTCGGCGCTGCGAATGGGGCTGCGCCGAACAGAACAAGCTGCCCCACGGCACGTTGCAGTCGTACGACGACCTGACCGTGCTGAAGGAGGAGCGGCGGCCGGACGAGACACGGCTCACCGTGATCAACCGCTACCCGGCCCCCACCTGGCGCGAACAGCCGCTGGACGTGAAGGTCCAGTGCCTGCACTGCGAGAAGCCGGCCTGCGTGTCGGCGTGCATCGTGGGCGCGCTCGAAAAGAACCCCAAGGGCCCCGTCACCTACGACGCCTGGAAGTGCATCGGCTGCCGGTATTGCATGGTGGCCTGCCCCTTCCAGATCCCGGCCTACGAATACGACAACGCGCTGACGCCGAAGGTCATGAAGTGCACGCTGTGCTCCGAGCGCACGCTCAAGGACGGCAAGCAGCCCGCCTGCGTGGAGATCTGCCCCCGCGAGGCGCTCGTGTACGGCAAGCGCGAGCAACTGCTGGAACTGGCGCACGAGCGCATCAACCAGCGCCCGGACCGCTACCACCCCGAAGTGATGGGTGAACACACGGTCGGCGGCACGTCGTGGCTGCTGCTGGGAGATCGCCCGGCCACCGAGTACGGCATCCCGGAACTGCCGAACCAGAGCCCGGCCGTGCTGACCGAGACCATCCAGCACGGCGTCTTCCGCGGCTTCACCGGACCGTTGATGATCTTCGGCCTGCTGAGCGTGCTCATGAAATCTTCGACCGACAAGCGCAAGCCCGGCGAAGGCGACGACCAGGACGGGGAGGATCACCATGGCTAGCCCTGACAATGCCCAAGGGAGCGGCACGCTGGCGATGGCAGGCGCGGGCCCGGCGCCGAAGCCGAAGCACGCTGCCGCGCATCACGAGCGCCCGGCCCCCCTGTTCGGCCGCGCGGCCGTCCCGTTCTTCACTCCCGGCGTGATCGTGATCGCGGCCCTCGCGGCCGCCGGCCTCATCGTGCTGGGCGTCCGGCTGGTCTTCGGGCTGGGCGCGGTCACGCACCTGAACAACCAGTACCCGTGGGGCATCTGGATCGGCATCGACGTCGCCACGGGCGTCGCGCTGGCGGCCGGCGGCTTCACGACGGCGTTCGTCGCCCACATCCTGAACCACGAGCGCTACCACGTGCTGGTGCGCCCGGCGCTGCTGACGGCGATGCTGGGCTACACCTTCGTGGCGCTGGGCGTCTGCGTCGACCTGGGTCGCTACTACAACATCTGGCACGTGCTGATGCCGCAGATGTGGCAGGGCAACTCGGCGCTGTTCGAAGTCGGCATGTGCGTCTGCTGCTACCTGACGGTGCTGTACCTGGAGTTCATGCCCATCGTCTGCGAGCGGTTCCGCGGCCACGTCAACCTGCCGGGCCTGCTGGCCGGCCTGAACAAGCCGCTGGAGACGCTGCTGCGCCTTCTGGACAACACGCTGGGCGCCACGATGAACTTCTTCATCATCATGGGCGTGGTGCTCTCCTGCGCGCACCAGTCGTCGCTGGGCACGCTGATGGTGATCGCCCCGAGCAAGCTGCACCCGCTGTGGCACACGGCGATCCTGCCGCTGCAGTTCCTGCTGTCGGCGTTCGCGGTGGGGCTGTCGATGGTGGTCTTCGAGTCGCTGCTGGCCTCGCGGTCGCTGAAGCGGGCGCCGGAGATGTCGGTGCTCAGCCCGCTGGCGCGCATGATCCCGTTCCTGCTGACGGTCTACTTCGCCGCGAAGGTCATCGACATGGCCAACCGCGGCACGTGGAAGTACCTGGAGACCTTCTCGCTGCGGTCGGTCAGCTGGAGCGTCGAGGTCATCGTCGGCATCTTCATCCCGGTCGCGATCCTGCTCAGCCACCGGTTGCGCCGCAAGGCGGCGTGGCTGTTCAGCGCCGCGGCGATGGTCGTGTTCGGCGTGGCGCTGAACCGGTTCAACGTCTTCATCATCGGCTACACGCCCCCCTACGGCACGAAGGCGTACATCCCGGCCTGGACCGAAGTGCTGCTGACGGCGGGCTTCATTGCGCTGCTGGTCCTGATCTACCGGCTGTTCATCTTCCTGTTCCCCATCCTGCCGGAAGAGGAAGGAGCCAAGCATGTCTAAGCTCAAAGGACTGCTGATCGTCCTGGCCTGCCTGGTGGCGGCGTCGGCCGCGACGGCGCAGGTCATGGACCCCGCGCATCGCAACCCGACGCCGGCCAAGCCCGTGACGGACACCAGCGGTTGCACGGACTGCCACAGCTGCACGACGCCGACCCACGAGAACCCCTGCCTGCAGGCGTGCAAGCGCCACGGGGCGCAGTTCCTGGGCAAGCACGCGACCGACGAGGGCCCGGAAGTGGTCGTCATCGACCAGCTGGCCAACCTGTACGGCCCGGTCGTGTTCGCGCACCAGCTGCATGCGCGCATGTCGGCGATGACCGGCGGCTGCACGAACTGCCACCACTCGTCGCCGGCCACCGGCAAGGTGCCGCCGTGCCGGGAATGCCACCAGCCGACGCGGGGCAACACCGACCTGCGCCAGCCCGCGCTCAAGGGCGCCTACCACCGGCAGTGCATCAACTGCCACCTGGACTGGAGCCACGAGAACGCGTGCGTCTTCTGCCACGAGGAGGCCGGCGACAAGAAGGCCCCGGTCGCGGGCCAGACGCCGAAGAAGCCGGGCTCGCACGACCCGACCGACATCGTGGGCGCGCGGCACCCGCTGATCAAGGCGACGCCGACGTACACGTACCAGACGAACGAGCCCACGGGCGCCGTGGTCACGTTCCATCACGAGGACCATGTCTCGAAGTTCGGCCTGCAGTGCGTGAACTGCCACCGCGGCGACAGCTGCCGTAGTTGCCACGACTCGAACGGCCAGCCGAAGGAAAAGCGCCGGCTGGACCACGTGACGACGTGCGGCGTCTGCCACGGCGAGCGCGACTGCAGTTTCTGCCATTCGAAGGCGGCCAAGCCGGAGTTCGACCACAAGACGTCCACGGGCTGGGCGCTGGAGCCGTTCCACCGCAAGGTGGCCTGCACCACGTGCCACGGGCAGCCGGAGAACTTCCACAAGCCCGACCGCGCGTGCACGTCGTGCCACATCCACTGGGCCGTGGGCTCGTTCGACCACGCCGTCGCGGGCGTGAAGCTGAGCGAGAACCACCGCGAGCTGGATTGCGACGGCTGCCACCTGGAGAAGAACTTCGCGGTGAAGCCCGACTGCACGGGCTGCCACGACACGCCGATGTACCCCGAGAAACTGCCGGGCACGAGAGTGCCGCGGCGCTGAGGCTTCGGGCGGGGTGGTGAGGTGAAAGCGGGCCCGGTCTTTGGACCGGGCCCGCCGTGTTTACCGGGCAGGGCCGCGCGCGGGTCGCGCGGTCAGTTGGCGTACTTGACGCTGCAACCGTAGGGCTTGGTCGACGGTTCGGGCGCCGGCCGGCCCTCGAGCGCCGCGCGCAGCGCGTTGATCACGTGGTTGCGCTGGCCGCGCACGGTCGGCGACGGGTCGTCGTCGATGGCGCCGGTGTAGACGACCTTGCCGTCCTTGCCGATGACGAACATGTGCGGCGTCGTCTTGGCGCCGTAGGCCCGGCCGACCTTGCCGCTCTCGTCCATCAGGATCGGGAAGATCATCCCGTATTCCTTGTGCGCCGCCTGGTTACGTTCCAGCCCGGCGCCCTGCTTGCCCGCCGCACTGGAGTTGATGGCCAGCCACACGACCCCGCGCGAGGCGAAGTAGCCGAACGTGTCGTTCATCGTCGTGTTGAGCTTGTGGTGCTTGATGATGAACGGGCAATCGGGGTTGAACCACTCCAGCACCACGATCTTGCCGTCGGCCAGGTACTTCGACAGCGAGTGCTGGACGCCGTCGATGTCCGTCAGCGTGAAGTCGGGGGCCATGTCGCCGGGGTTGAGGGTCGCCACTGCGGCAACCGGCGCCGGCTTGACGGCCTCGGGCTTGGCGGGCGCGGGCGCGTCGGCCGCCAGCGCGGGCACGGACAGCAGCAGCGCGAACGTCAGGGCGATGAGGCGAGTCGGTGTCATGGTCAGCCTCCGGTGGTCTGCGGGTTGATGGCGATTCCAGGAATATCGAGCGTGTAGGCGCGCGGCGCGACGCCGGGGTCCTCCACCAGCAGCAGGCCGCGCACGGGGCCGGTCCGGCCGGCGAGCGGCGACAGGTGCAGGGCCAGGCCCTGGCCCTCGCCGTCGTTCAGCAGGTCGGACAGTTCGGCGCAATCGACGGCCGGCATGAACGTGAGGCGGCCGCCGGAGGTTCCGGCCGGGCGCGCGATGCGCAGGGTCGCCCCCTCCCAGGTCGTCGTCACGACGCCGCTTGGCAACGGGCGCGGCAGGCGGGAGCGGACGGCAGTGAACTCCGGCGACGGCGGCGCGGGCGCGGCGGCGGCATCGACGGTGACCGCGACGGCCAGCGAGTCGCGGCCGGGCACGCAGCTTTCCTTGCAGGCCAGCCACTGCCAGTCGGCGCGCAACTCGACGCGCGCCGGAGCGCCGCCGGCGCGGGGCGCCGTGACGTCCTGCAGCAGGACGACCTCGTCGTGGTAGACATGGTCCAGGATGTCGCCGGGCGAGACCAGGCGCTCGGGCGCGGGCCACTGCAGCGGGCCGGCGGTCCAGCCGGCGGGCAGGAAGAGCTTCTGGCGCGGCGCGAAGCCGGAGTCGTTGCGGCCGTCCCAGTAGAAATGCCAGCCGGGTGTAGCCGCCAGGCGCCAGGCCACGGTCACGGTGCCCCCGGGGGCGACGGCGGCAGGCTCAGCGGTGGCGGTGAGCGTGACTTGTGGGGTTTCCGATGGCGGGGTTTCCGATGGCGGGGTTTCCGATGGCGGGGTTTCGGCGGCGATGGGCGCGGCGGCGGCGGCGGGCGCCGGTCCGGGCGCGGGCGGGCGGCGACAGCCGGGCACGGCGACGGCAAGGGCGGCCAGCAGCAGGCAGAAGACGCGGGGATGCCGGGTGGACAAAAGCATGAGGGCCACGATACCCGTGGCCCCCACCCTTCGCAACCTCGCGCCGCCCGGGCGGCTACGAACGCGGCTTGACGACCTCCGGCTCGCCCAGGCCCAGGCCGCGCAGGCCGTCGGCGATGAGCGACCAGTCGCCCACGATCACCCAGACCGTGCGCGCGGGATCGAGGTGGTCCTTGACCACCGCCGCCAGGTCGCCTTCGCCCAGCGCCTCGACGCGCTTCGTGTACGTCAGCCAGTCGTCCAGCGGCTGCTCGGCCAGGATCTGGTCGGCCAGCTGCCGCGCGATGCCGCCGAACGTCTCGAACCGCTGCGGGAAGCCCTGCACCAGGCGGTTCTTGTTGTCGGCCAGCTCGACGCCGACCAGCGGCCTGTCGGCGCGGATCTGCGTCATCTCCTTCATCAACTCGGAGACCGACGCCGACGTGGCATTGGTCTGCACCGGCGCCGTCATCAGGAAGAGCCCGCCCTGGCAGTAGCTGGACAGCTGCGAGCGCGCGCCGTAGGTGTAGCCCTTGTCCTCGCGCAGGTTCAGGTTGATGCGCGAGGAGAACTGGCCGCCAAAGGCCGAGTTCAGCACTTCGAAGGCCAGGTGCGCGGGATCGTTGCTGGCCATGTCGGCGAAGCCGCCCATGATCTGGCTCTGTGGCGCGCCCGGGCGGTCGATGACGACCAGCTTCGGGCCGGTGTACGGAGCCGCGGTCAGCGGACGGCGGTCAGGCAGCGGGCCCGAGGCCCAGCCGCCGAACACCTTTTGCACGGCCGCGCGCGCCTGGTCCATGGTCAGGTCGCCGACGACCACCATCGTGGCGTTGTTGGCCAGGAACCAGGTGTCATGGAACTTCACGAGGTCCTCGCGCGTGAGCGCCTCGAGCGACTGCGGCGTGCCGAGGCCCGACGACGGCTGCGCGTACGGGTGGCCGTCACCGAAGCAGCGCCGCTGGAACTCGTTCATGCCCTGCGACTGCGGCGTCACGGACTCCTGCTTCTGGCGACCGCGGTAGCTCTGGCGGATGCGGTCGAAGTCGGCCGCCGGGAACGTCGGGCGCAGGGCCACGTCGGCCAGCAGCGCCAGGCCGGGGTCCAGTTGGCCCTTCAGCACGTTCAGCGAGACCTGCGTGCCGTCAAAGCTGCTGCTCGAGCGCAGGTCGGCGCCCAGCGCGTCGATGGCCGCGGACAACGCCAGCGCGTCCTTGCCCTTGACGCCCTCGTCCAGCATCTCGGCCGTCAGCGACGAGGCGCCCTGCCGGTCGGCCGGGTCGTCGGCCCAGCCCGCGCGCACGACCAGGCGCGCCTCGACCAGCGGCAGGTCGTGCTTCTCGACCAGCGCCAGTTTCAGGCCGTTCGGCAGCGTCGCCACCTGCACGGCCGGCGGCGTGAACGCCGCGTGCGCGCCGCCTTCGGGCAGCTTGCTGCGGTCGACGTCGGCCTTGGCGGCCGCGAGCTTGCCCTGCGGCACGATGTACAGGATGCCGCGCCGGCCCAGGTCGATGTACTTCCGCATCCACGTGTTGATGTCGGCCGCGCTGGCGGCGTCATAGCGGGCCAGGTCGTCCTTCAGCCAGCCGGGGTTGCCGATCAGCACGTTGTAGCGGTTGAGGCGGTCGGCCTTGCCGCCGAAGCCGCCGATGGCCTGCAGGTCCCTGACTGCGTTGGTCTCGTAGCGGGTGCGGGCCAGGGCCACCTCCGCCTCGGTGACGCCGCCGGCCAGCAGCGTGCGCAGCTCGGCGTCGATGGCGGCCTCGAGTTCGGGCAGCGTGTGGCCGGGCGCGGCGGTGGCGGTGATGCCGAAGATGCCGCTCATCTCGCGCGAATCCTGCGAGCAGCGGACGTCCTGCGCGATGCGCTTGTCGTAGACCAGCGTCTTGTAGAGGCGCGACGTCTTGCCGCCGCCGACGATGTCGCCCAGCAGGTCGAACTCGGCGTCGCCCGCCTGGTACCAGCCCGGCGAGTGCCACTGCATGAACAGGCGCGGCAGCTCGACGGCGTCTTCGGCCAGGGCGCGGCGCTCGCCGTCCAGCTGCGGAATCCACGACTCGAGGCGCTGGACCGGCTGGCCGGGCGGGATCGGCCCGAAGTACTTCGCGATCCATTCCTTCACCTGGGCGGGATCGAAGTCGCCGGCCACGCACAGCGAGGCGTTGTTGGGCGCGTAGTAGAGGCGGAAGAAGTCGGACACATCCTCCTTAGAGGCGGCCGACAGGTCCTCCATGCTGCCGATGACCGACCACGAGTAGGGGTGGCCCTTGTCGTACATGAGGTCGAGCAGCAGGTCGCGGCTCTTCGCATAGGGGCGGTTCTCGCCCTGGCGCTTCTCGTTCTTCACGACGTCGCGCTGGTTGTCGAGCTTCGCCTGCGTCAGGGCCGGCAGCAGCCAGCCCATGCGGTCGGCCTCCATGAACAGCGCCAGTTCGAGCTGGTCGGCCGGCACGTTCTCCCAGTAGTTGGTGCGGTCGTTGTTCGTCGAGCCGTTGATCTGCGCGCCGATCTTCTGCAGCGGCAGGAAGTAGTCGTTGTCGTAGTGCTCGGAGCCCTGGAACATCATGTGCTCGAACAGGTGCGCGAAGCCGGTGCGGCCGGGCTTCTCGTTCTTCGAGCCGACGTGGTACCACAGGTTCACCGCCGCGTTGGGCAGGCTGTGGTCCTCGTGCAGGATGACCTGCAGGCCGTTGCTCAGGGTGTACTTCTCGTACTTGAGGTCGGGCAAATCGGCAGCGGAAGCCTTGACGGCCGGGGCCTTGGCGGCAGCCAGCGCCGAGGCGGCGGCCAGCAGCAGCACGGCGAGCCCGATAAAGGACGCGATTCGACGGAGATTCACGGCAGGATCCCTTCGCGGCGGCAGGGGGTTGCGTCGATGGCCGCGGCGGGTGCGCCGTCCCGTGCGCGGATCGTGGGGCCGATGTCCTGATACGACGGGGAGGCGGCGCCGGTTGCAGCTTACCCGGCCCCGGGCCGTCGCGCAACGGCTCCCCCGCGCCGCCGAAATCCCGTGCAGCGCCCCGCGCCCGATGGTATCGTCAACGCAGGCCGGCCGTTGGCGTCGCCATGGCCGTCGACCCGCCCCCGCGGCCCTGCCGGGGAGAGACCCAGATGGTGCGCTACACGCTGCTGCGAACGGCCCTCGACCCCCTGCTGGCGGTCATGGGCCCGGCCGGCCTGGCCCGGCTGGAGTTCCTGCCCCGCGCCTGGGAATACCATACCCAGGCGCATGCCGCCGCGCGGCACGCGTTCGGCGCCGACGTCGAGGTGAAGGAGGACGCGGGCGCCTTCGACCAGTTGCGCGAGCAGTTGTCGGAGTACTTCGTCGGCGACCGCCGGGAATTCACGATCGAGCTGGACCCGCACGGCACCGACTTCGACCGCCGCGTGTGGCAGCAACTGCTGAAGATCCCCTACGGACGGCTGCGGACCTACGGCGAGGTGGCGCGCGCGCTGCGCAAGCCGACCGCGACGCGCGCCGTGGGCCAGGCCGCCGGGCGCAACCCGCTGCCGATCCTGGTGCCCTGCCACCGGGTGGTCGGCCGGGGCGGCTCGCTGGTGGGCTTCGCCGGCGGCATCGACACCAAGGCGCGCCTGCTGCGCCTGGAAGGCCACACGCTGGGCGATTCAACCCGCCTCGAGGAGCCGCGACTGTTTTGACACTCCTGGACTGGCTCATCCTGCTGGCCATGTACGCCGTGATCATGGGCTCGATGCTGTTCACGCGGCAGCACATGCGCGGCGTCGCGGACTACCTGGCGGCGGGCCGCAGCGCCGGGCGCTACCTGCTCACCGTGTCGGCGGGCATCGCCGCCGTCGGCGCCATCACCATCGTCGCCAACCTCGAGATGGGCTACGAAGCCGGCTTCGCCATGGGCTGGTGGGGCCTGAGCATGTCGCTGTTCATGACCATCGTGACGGTGACCGGCTGGGTGAACTACCGCTTCCGCCGCACGCGCGCGCTGACGTTGTCGGAGTTCTTCGAGCGCCGCTACAGTCGCCGCTTCCGCATCTTCGCCGGCAGCGTCGCCTTCGGCGCCGGCCTGATCAACTTCGGCATCTTCCCGGCGGTCGAGGCGCGGTTCTTCATCCACTACCTGAACCTGCCGGAAGTCTGGCACCTCGGATCCCTGGCCGTGCCGATGTACCCGACCATCATGCTCGTCACGCTGGGTTCGGCGGTGTGGTTCGTGCTCTCGGGCGGCCACGTCTCGGTGCTGGTGACGGACTTCATCCAGGGCGTGTTCGCCTACATCGTGTTCCTGGTGCTGGCGGCCTGGCTGCTGCAGAAGGTGGGCTGGGACGACGTCTCGACGGTGATGATGCAGGCGCCGACCGGCCTGTCGAAGATCAACCCCTTCGACACCAGCTACGTGAAGGACTTCAACGTCACGTACTTCCTGATCGGCGTGGTCGGCATGTTCTACGGCGCGATGTCCTGGCAGGGCACGCAGGCCTACAACACGTCGGCGCGCTCGGCCCACGAAGGCAAGATGGGCAATGTGCTGGGGCTGTGGCGCGGCATCGGCCAGGGCATGTTCATGACCTTCGTGCCGATCCTGATCTACACCGTTCTGCACCATCCCCACTGGAAGCCGATGGCCGACGGCGTGCAGGCGCAGCTGAACGCCATCCCCAACGAGGCGGTGCGCTCGCAGATGCGCGGCCCGCTGACGCTCTCGGCCCTGCTGCCGACGGGCCTGATGGGCGCCTTCGCGGCGCTGATGCTGTGCGCCTCGATCAGCACGCTGAACACGTACATGCATTCCTGGAGCAGCATCTTCGTGCAGGACGTGCTGATCCCGCTGCGGCGCAAGCCGCTGGCGCCGAAGGCGCACATGCTGACACTGCGGCTGTCGGTGGTCTTCGTCGCGCTCTTCACGTTCACCTTCGCGCTGTTCTACAAGCAGAGCCAAGCCATCCTGCTGTTCTTCGCGCTGACGGGCGCCATCTTCGCGGGCTGGTCGGGCGCCGTGATCATCGGCGGCCTCTACACCAGCTGGGGCACGACGGCCGGCGCCTGGGCCGCGGGCATCAGCGGCGTCACGCTGACGATGACGGGCTTCGTGCTGGAGCAGGCCAAGCGCTCGTGGCGCGAGACGGGCACGGCGTTCTGGGGGCTGCTCGACTTCGCGGGACCCGACCGCGCCCAGGCCTGGGCCGCCTGGGTCGAACACCACCTGCCCAACGGCCAGGAGATCTGGGGCTGGTCGATGTGGGTGTGCGCGCTGACGTACGTGGGCGTGTCACTGGCGCAGCAATTGGTGCGGCGGCGCGTGTTCGACCTCGACCGCCTGCTGCACCGCGGCCCTTATGCAGTCGCAGGCGAGTTCGAAGGCACCGGCAAGGCCGTCTCCCGCGGCTGGCGCGCCATCGGCATCACCGACGAGTTCAACCGCCGCGACAAGATCCTCTACGTAGCCACCTGGGGCTGGAACCTGGCCTGGATGCTGGTCTTCGCCGGCGGCACCGTCTTCTTCCTGACGCGGCGGCTGACCGCCCACGGCTGGTCGGGCTACGACAAGCAGTGGCTGGGCTTCTGGCACACGCGGTTCTGGATCGAGCTGGTGGTCTCGTCGCTGGTGATGGTGTGGTTCACGATCGGCGGTACGCGTGATGTTCGCCGGATGCTGCGCGAGTTGAAGACGCGCACGCGCGATGATGCGGATGACGGGTATGTGCACGAGGAGAGGGCCGGGGAGCGCGGGGCGAACGACTAGGCGTCGGCGGGACTTGCGCCGGCGCAAGTCGTCTCCACGAATTGGGAAGTAGAAAGAACCACCCATTCGGCCCCGCGCCGTCCGGCGCAGGAGCCCCCCTATCACCGTTGAAATTGCCGAGCAGGTCCACCGTTGTGGTACCATGATCCGGTCGTCGCAAGGCCCGGTCGCCGGTGCCGAGGGGAAGATCATGATGTCGAAAAGCGGAGTCATCGCGTCTTGCTTGCTGGTCGGATTTCTCGCCGCGGTCGCGGCTGCCGCGCCCGGCGACGAGTTCTGGTCGAGTGGCTACTACCGCGTCGGACTGGCGGGTCCTGTGCGCGCCTTCGCCGAGTACGACGGCATGCTGGTCATCGGCGGCGACCTGACGGCGGCCGGCGGTGTTCCGGTCGCCGGGCTGGCTGCCTGGGACGGCACCGCCTGGCAGGCTTTTGCCGGCGGCGTGGATGGCTCGGTGGCGGCCATGCTCGTCCATGATGGCCATCTGTTCGTCGCCGGCGCGTTCGAGAGTGCGGGTGGCGTGGCCGCGCACAACATCGCCCGTTGGGATGGCGGGCAGTGGCATCCGCTCGGTGCCGGAGGCAATGGGATCGAGGCGCTGGTGGTCCATGATGGACATCTGGTGGCGCTTGGGGACTTCTCGGCGACGCTCGGCGCGGCAGGCGCGAAGCTCGCGGCGTGGAATGGGACGTCCTGGACGGCACTGGGCGCAGGGCCGTCGATGGGGAGCGTGGGCAGCCTGCACGCCGCGGTCGTCCATGACGGGACCCTGGTCGTGGGCGGGAGTTGGGACACCACCGGACCGTTCCACCTTCTCGCCGCCTGGGACGGCGCCGCCTGGTCGACGCCTTACGCGAATCCCGGCGAGTACGGGGGTGTCTTCGAAGACTGGGAAATCCGCTCCCTCGCGGTCTATCAGGGCGCGCTGGTGGCCGGTGGGCATTTCCGTCACGACAGCGAGCCGGCCGGGGACTTCTTCACCGGCGTCGCGCGGTGGGATGGGTCGGCCTGGGTCGGGCTCGGGCACGGGCTGGCGGCGCCGACGCCCGTCGAGACCGATGCGCACAGAATCAGTTGCCTGTTCGAGTTCGCCGGGGACCTCATCGCCGGCGGCACCATCTGCCAGATCGACCTCCCCTGGGACGTCACCGGCATCGCGCGGTGGGATGGAACGCAGTGGCACGACATGGAGATGGGCTTTGGGGGCTCGGTCGCGGCGGCCATCGCCTGGCAGGGGCAGCTCATCGTCGGCGGCGACTTCCGCGTCACCGGCGTCAACCGCGACGAGGATTGCAACAACATCGCGCGGTGGGTCGGCGGCTCCTGGCAGTCGATGGGTCCGTGGGGATGGGGACAGCCGTATCCCATGCACGGCTTGGCGCAGTACGGGGGCGACGTCATCGTCGGCGGCGTGCGCTACACGGCGCAGGGGCCCGAGCCGCTGGGTGACATGCCGAGCTATAGGCCGCTGGCGCTGCTCGCGCATGACGGGCTGCTGATCGCCGGGGGCTCGTTCACGAGCGTGGGCGCCGTGCCGGCGCTGCACGTCGCGGCCTGGGATGGCGTGTCGTGGTCGGCGATGGGCAGCGGAGTGTCGACCGTTGTGGAGGCGCTGGGCACGTATCGCGGGGAGGTCTTCGCCGGACCGTTCCGCTGGACCGGTTCCGCGTGGGTGAACGAGCTGCAGACCAACGGGCCCGTCTACGCGCTGTGCGAGTGGAACGGCGACCTCTACGCGGCGGGCGACTTCTCGACGGCACGGGGTGTGGCGGCGGCTGGGATCGTCCGCTGGGATGGCACGGCTTGCCATGGGCTTGGCACGGGTCTGACCGGCGGGACGGCGGACGGCTACGCCCTGGCGATCTACGGCGGTAAGTTGGTCGTCGGCGGGAGCTTCTACTACGCCGGCGGCATCGCAGCATGGCATATCGCGAGCTGGGACGGGACCGCCTTCGGGAATTTCGCTCCGGGACTCAGGGGCCTGAGCTCCTCGTACGGCGTGTACTCGCTCGCCGTTGCGGGAAGCCAGCTCTTCGCCGGGGGCCGGATCACACATGTCGACTTCGACCTCGGCGGGATCGGCAGGTTCGACGGCGCGCAGTGGCACACCCTCGGTTCGGGTCTCGCCGAAGACCCTGACCTGAATGCCTTCGACCTGCTCGTCGCCGACCACACGCTCTGGGTCGCCGGCGCCTTCCACTCGGCGGGCGGACGCCCGTCGTCTCATGTTGCCGCGTGGAGCGACCCCGCGGTGCTTGACCCGCCGTCCGGCGTGACGGTGCCGCCGGCTGCCGTCGCCTCACTGACGGCGTCGCCCAACCCGTTCAACCCGCGCACGACGATCTCCTTCACGCTGCCCCATGCAGGCGATGCCAAGCTCGCGGTGTACGACCTGGCCGGGCGGCGCGTGGCGACGCTGGTCGAGGGGCCGCTGCCGGAGGGGCCGACATCCCTCGACTGGGACGGCCGGGATGACGCCGGACGCGCGCAGCCGTCGGGGGTCTACCTGCTGCGGTTGCGCCAAGCGCAGACGATCCGGAGTTGCCGGGTCACGCTGGTGAGGTGAGGGCGGGGAGCAGTTCACGTTGACGGGCCCGCGGCACTTGCGCCGGCGCAAGTCGACAGCGGGAAACTAGTCGTCAGCGGGAAAACTAGCGGCAGAAGATGAGCACGATCATCTGCGCGACCGCGATGCGCATCAGCATCGTCAGCGGATAGACCGAGGCGTAGGCCACGTTCGGCGCGTCCGAGCCGGTGATCGTGTTCGCGAAGGCCAGCGCCGGCGGGTCTGTCATGCTGCCGGCGAGCAGGCCGCACAGGTTCAGGTAGTTCAGGCGCATGAACCGGCGCGCCACCAGCGCCACCAGCAGCAGCGGCACCAATGTCACGACCACGCCCATCCCCATCCACAGGAAGCCCTGCCCGGACATCAGCGTGGCGACGAACTGCTCGCCGCTGCGCAGGCCCACGCAGGACAGGAAGAGGACGATGCCGAACTCGCGCAGCAGCACGTTCGCGTTGACCGGCATGTACCACAGCAGCGGGCCCACCGAGCCGATGCGGCTGAGCACGATGGCTACGACCAGCGGGCCGCCGGCCAGGCCCAGGCGCACCGGCACCGGGATGCCCGGGATCACGAACGGGATGCCGCCGAAGAGCACGCCCAGGCAGATGCCCAGGAAGACCGGGATCAGCTTGGTGTGGTTCAGCTGCGTGACCGAGTTGCCCAGCGCCTTCGAGGCGCTGTCGAGCGCCGCCTGCGTGCCGACCAGGTGCACCATGTCGCCGAACTGCAGGCGCACGTCGACGGCGCCGCTGATCTCCAGGTCGGCGCGCGTCAGGCGCGCGACGACGGCGCCGTGCACCGAGTCGAGCGCCAGGTCGCCGACGTGCTTGCCCAGCACCTCGCGACGGGTGACGATGACGCGCGTGTGCTTGACCGGGCCGGGCAGGTCCATCAGGTCCTCGTCGCTGCGGCTGCCGACGATGACGCGGAACTTCTCGAGGTTCTCGGGCGTGCCCACGGCCAGCACCTGGTCGCCCAGACCCAGCACGGTGTCCGGCGTTGCCGTCTCGGCTTCGTGGCGATCAGCATGGCGGATGCGCGACAGCACGACCTGCAGTTCCTCGCGCCCCGGCACGGCGCGGATCGGCAGCCCGGCCAGGTTCGGGTTCTCGACCACCAGGCTGAGGGTCTCCATCGCCTTCCGGCCGGCTTGCTGCTCGGCGCGGAACGCGGCCGTCTCTTCGGTTAAACTGATGCGACCCAGCCAGCGCACCAGCAGCATCGCGATGATGATGCCGAGGATGCCGAACGGATAGCACACCGCATAGCCGAGGCCCGGCGCCGCGACAAGCGTCTCCGGCGCGCCGATGCTCTTGAGGGCCTGCTGCGCCGCGCCCAGCGACGGCGTGTTGGTCGTGGCCCCGGCGAAGATGCCGACGCCCGAGGCCAGGTCGACCTTCAGCCACAGGCAGAGCCCGACGGTGGTGGCGGCGCCGATCACGACGACCGCCATCGCCAGCAGGTTCAGGGGCAGGCCGCTGCGCCGCAGGGACGTCAGGAAGCTGGGCCCCACCTGGATGCCGATGGTGTAGACGAAGATGATGAGCCCGAATTCCTGCAGGAAGCCGCGCACGTCCGGCGCGATGTTCAGTCCGAAGTGCCCGCAGGCGATGCCGACGAACAGTGTGCCGGCGATCCCCAGCCCCAGCCCGCGCACCTTGAGGCTGCCCAGGGCCAGGCCCAACGCCGCGACAGCGCACAGCACGAGCATGCCGGACGCGACGTGATTGGTCAGGAGTGGGGCCAGCCAGTTCATGCCAAAAAAGAAACAACCTGAAGGGCGGCAGGTCAACCTGCGTCAACTGTTTATCACGTTTCTATTTATGCCACATTTGCGACCGTGTGATGTTCATCATTAATCAATCAACCATAAAGAAGTCCTCACAATTGCCGAAACCCGTAGGCCCGTCCGCATCAGGGGCGGGGTTTCCATTCCGCAGGGAGAGGCAGGATCCATGAAACGCAGACTCGTGGCAGGACTGATCGGGGCGGTGCTGGTGGCGGCGTCGCTGGCCCAGGCGGCCGAGCCCAAGGGGAGCCTGAGCGCCCCCGACGCGCTGGCCAAGCTGGTCAAGGGCAACGCCAACTTCGTGGCGGCCACCCTCAAGCACCCGGACCAGACCGAGGCGCGGCGGACGAAGCTCGCGGCGGGCCAGAACCCGTTCGCGGTCATCCTGTGCTGCTCGGACTCGCGCGTGCCGCCCGAGGTTGTCTTCGACCAGGGCCTGGGCGACCTGTTCGTGGTGCGCGTGGCCGGCAACGTGGCCGACGGCATCGGCATCGCCAGCATCGAGTACGCCGCCGAGCACCTCGGGACGCACCTGGTCGTGGTGATGGGCCACTCGCGCTGCGGCGCCGTAACCGCGGCGGTCAAGGGTGATGCCCTGCCGGGCCACCTGTTGACGCTGATGGAGGCGCTCGAGCCGGCGGTCGCGGCCACGCAGGGCCACGTCGGCGACCCGGTCACGAACGCCGTCTGGTCGAACGTCATGCAGACGTCGGCGCGGTTGCGTGGCTGTGGGCCGATCCTCGCGGAGCTGGTCGAGAAGGGCAAGCTGACGATCGTCGGCGCGAACTACGACCTGGACACGGGCGTGGTCGAGTTCTACGAGCAGCCGGCGGCGGCGACTGAAGCGGCGGCGATCCAGTAGGTCTCCCCGTCTGCAGCCAGGGCCGGTGGCGCTGACCCGAAGGCAGGTCTGCATGCATTCCCGACGACTGACCTTGTTGTGCGCGGTCCTCTGCGTTGCGGCGACCGCGGCGCCGGCCGCGCGCCCCGAGGGCGTCCCGGCCGACGAGGCCCTGGCCCAGATGCTCGAAGGCAACCAGCGCTTCGTGCAGGCGGTGCCTGTCCACCCGGACCAGGACGCGGCGCGCCGGTTCCTGCTGGCCTCGGGCCAGGCGCCGCTGGCGATCGTCCTGTGCTGCTCTGACTCGCGCGTGGCGCCCGAGGTGGTCTTCGACCAGGGCCTCGGCAGCCTGTTCGTGGTGCGCGTGGCCGGCAACGTCGCCGACGAGCTGGGCCTGGCCAGCATCGAGTACGCCGCGGAGCACCTGGGCGCGCGGCTGGTGATGGTGCTGGGCCACGAGCGCTGCGGCGCCGTGACGGCGGCGGTCAAGGGCGGCGAGCTGCCCGGCCACCTGCCGGCGCTGATGGAGGCGCTGCAGCCGGCCGTGGCCAGCAGCCGGGGCGCGCCGGGCGACCCGGTGGAAGGCGCCATGCGGGCCAACATCGCGCTGACGTCGCGGCAGCTGCGCGAATCGGGCCCGGTCCTTTCGGGGCTGGTGAGCCACGGCGAACTGAAGGTCGTCGGCGCGCGCTACGACCTGGACACGGGAGCCGTCGAGGTCCTCGACCCGGTGGCGAAGCACCCGAGCGTCGGCCCCGACGAGGCCCTGGCCCGGCTGGTCGCCGGCAACCGGAACTTCGTCGCCGGCACGCGCACGTTCCCGGACCAGGACCCCGCGCACCGGGCCGCGCTGGCCGGCGGGCAGGCGCCGTTCGCGATCATCCTCAGCTGCTCGGATTCGCGCGTCGCGCCCGAGGTGGTGTTCGACCAGGGACTGGGTGACCTGTTCGTGGTGCGCGTGGCCGGCAACGTGGCGAACCCGATCGGCATCGCCAGCCTGGAGTACGCGGCCGAACACCTGGGCACACGCCTGGTCGTGGTGCTCGGGCACGAGCGCTGCGGCGCGCTGACGGCAGCCGTGAAGGGCGGCGAGTTGCCGGGGCACCTGCCGGCCCTGATGGCCGCGCTGCAGCCGGCGGTGGCGACCAGGCGCGAGGTGCGTGGCGACCCGATCGAGGGCGCCATCCGCGCCAACATCGACCTGAACGTCGAGCAGCTGCGCGAGAGCGGGCCGATCCTGGCGGAGCTGGTCGAGAAGGGCGAGTTGAAGATCGTCGGCGCCCGCTACGACCTGGACACGGGCGTGGTCGACTGGATCGGCGGGCAGGAGAGCCCGAAGGGGAAGGCGGCCGAAGGGCACGAAGCCGCCGGCAGACCGCGCGCCGGACACGCGACGGCGCCCGCCGCGAGTCATGCCGCCACCGAGGCGAAGCCGCAGGCGGGAACCCATCACTGAAGATGAGGCCCCTGCCGGCGGGTCAGGAGAGCTTCTTCATCGCCGCGGCGATCACGGCCAGGTAGACGACGAACGCGACGACGTAGGCGATCGCGCCCACGATGGCGCCCGCCACCGCGGCGCGGCGCACCGAGCGCGCGCGCAGCGGCGTCGGCTGCCGCCACGCATACCACAGGGCGAACCCCACCACCGGGAACAGGAACGCCAGCACCGGGAGGCCGCCGCCGGGCTTGTCGGCCGCGGCTTCGCGCACAATGGGCCCGGGCCGCGTGGCGGCGCACTGCGGGCAGGCGGGCGCGCCGTCGGGCAATTGGGCTCCGCAGTGGCTGCAGTAAGGCATCGCCGGGGCTCCTTCGGTCCTTCGCGGACGCGGGCGACGGTGCCACGGCACCGCCTCCCGCTCCGACAACCCCGCGAGTATCCTCCACCACCGTACGGCAAGTCAATGGACCCTCCGCGGCGACGACCCTGATGCCTCCACCCGGGGACGACTCCAGCCGGAGTTCCCTATTTCATCAACGTCATCTTCCGGGTCTCGACGAACCCGCCGGCCTGGATGCGGTAGAAGTATGTGCCGCTGGGCAGCTGCGCGCCGTCGAAGTCGACTGCATAGCGGCCGGCCGGCTGCACGGCGTCGACCACCGTCGCGACGACCTCGCCCCGCAGGTTGTAGACCTTCAGGCTGACGCGGCCGGCCGCGGTGATGTCGTAGCTGATCACGGTCTTCGGGTTGTACGGGTTGGGGAAGTTCTGGTTGAGCGCATCCACGCGCGGCAGCGCGGGCTGGTCGACCCCCGACACGTAGGTCACCGTCAACAGGCCGCTCGGCGTCGTCGTCAGCGCGCCGGACGTGGCGCGCACGCTCGTGGCGCCCGGCGCATGGCCCGTGAACACCGCGCTGCGGCCGTCGGGCGCGGGAACGAGGTCCGCCGCCACGACGCGGCCCGTGGTGCCCACGAGGCTCCAGGTGCCGGCGACGACGTTCGCGACGAACTGGCCGAGGGCGTTCCTGGAGATCGCGTACGTCGTGATCGACGCACCGCCCGCCAGTGACTGCGCGGGCACGACGACGCCCGAACCGTCGGCCGCCGTCTCGACCCGCACGGAAACCGCCGGCAGGGCGCCGACCGTCAGGTTCTGCGCGTTGGACAGCCCGCCGCCCCCCGCGGTGAACACCGTGACGGGAAACGCGCCGAGCGCCACGAGGTCGCCGGCCGGGATGGCGGCGGTCAATTGCCTGGAACTGACGAAGGTGGTCGGCCGGTCGGCGCCGTTGAAGCGGACGGTCGACTTGCCGCTGACGAACTCCGTGCCGTTGACGGTCAGCGTGAAGGCGGCGTCGCCGATGAGCCGCGACGCGGGGCTGAGGCTCGTCGTCGTGGGCGCGGCCGTGTTGCCGAGCGCGTTGGCGGCATCGGCGACGGTCCAGCGCGAGAAATCGCCCAGGCCGGTCGCCGTGACCGTGCCGGCGCCGATGTTGGCGGCGCCCCCCAGGTTGTTCCACGTCGCGCCGCCGTCCCGCGATCGGTAGAGCTCGAACGAGCCGGCGGTCTGCCCGCCCACCTCGGACGGGTCGTAGTGGAATACCAGGTTCGCGCCCAGCCCGGTGTTGGTCGCCGGGGAGATGTCGAACCAGCGCGTGATGGAGTTGTGCCCCGCGCCGCTCGAGGCCGTGCCCGTCCGGCGCGTCACCGTGGTGAGGCCGGGCGCCACGCCGTTCAGCACGATGTCCGCGCCGATGTTGCCGAAGCTCTCGGTCCCGCTGGTCGCCGTGATGTTGCGCGTCGCGCGCACGTTGCCGGCAACCGGCTGTCCCACGGGCTCGACCAGCGAGCCCCCGGCCGCCAGGACGACCGCATTGGCCCCGGTGTCCAGCGTGCCGGCCGTGATCGTCGCCAGGCCGCTGACCGTGAGGTCGCCGCCGAGCGTCGCGCCCGCGGCGCGACCCAGCGTGAAGGTGTTCAGCGTCACGCCCGGCACCGTCGTGCCCGCGCCCGCGCCGCCCACGACGAGGTTGGAAGCCGGGCCGCCCGTCAGCGCGCCGGCCGCCGTCGCGATGGCGCCGTTCACGTTCAGCGTATGCGCGCCGATGGACAGCGCCCCGCTGGCCAGCGACAGCGTGCTGCCGACCGTCCCGTCGGAGAGCATGTTGACGCCGGCCGGGTTGTTGATCGTCAGGTTGTTGAACGAGAAGCCGCTCGCCGTCTGGGCCACGGCGCCGTTGAACGTCACCGTGTTGCCGCTCGTGAACGACCCGCTGTTCGACCAGTTGCCGCCCAGCGAGACGTTCAGGCCCCCGGCATTGAGCGTCGTCCCCGCCTGGATCGTGACATTGCCTGCGACGTTCAGGCTCGACGTCAGGATCTGGACCGTCGGCTTGGTCGCCTGCGCCGTCGCGTTGGAGATGACGAGGTTGCCGATCGCGCGCGAGGTCTGGAGGCGGATGACCTGCGCATTGGCCGTGGCGGCGTCGCCGACCTGCAGCGTGCCGCCGGTGACGGTCGCCGACGACGAGGCGTTCACGAAGTCCGCCGGCCCGCTGGTCGCGTTGCGGATGATGATCGTCCCGCCCGACGTGGTGAAGGTCGAGCCCACCGCGCCGAGATCGAAGGCGCCGAACGAGGCGTTGGTCGAGCCCTGCTCCACCAAAGTGACCGTGCCGCCGCTCTGGGTGTAGGCCGTGGTCGCCGTGGCGTTGTTGCGCGTGATCTGCCCGGCCACGTGCAGGGCGCCGCCCTCGATGGTGATCACCGAACCGGTCATGTAGGTGAGCGAGTTGTCAACGCCTGTGCCCACGTTGTACGTGCCCGCCGTCAGGCGGAGCAGGCCGCGCACCGACAGGGTGCCCGCCTGCGCCGTCACGGTGACGTTGGGGTTGTTGAGCCACAGCCCGGCGGTCGGCGCGATGTTGTAGATGGGGCCCGCCACGAAGGTGCTCGCCAGGGGGAAGGTGCCCGACACCTTGAGCGTGCCGTTGACCAGCGTCAGGAAGCCGTCCGGGGCGCTGAAGTTCGTCGCCACGACCTCGAGCACGTTGCTGAAGCTCGTCCCGAGGTCCACGCGGAGCAGGTTGAAGTTGTTCAGGCCCGTCCCGGAAATGGTGGCGTTCCCGTTCCGGGCGAACCTCACGGTGCCGGCGTTGCCGGTGAACGTGCCGTTGTTCGTCCAGTTGCCGCCGACCGTCAGCGTGTTGATGCCGCCGTCAAGGCTGCCGCCGGCATTGATCAGGATGTTCCCCAGCACGTCGACGTTGCGCGGCAGCAGTGTGGTGCCGCCGCTGATCGTCAGGTTGTTGAAGATGATCGAGGTGTCGGTGGGGATCGTGTTGGACGCGGTCAGTTCGATCGTGCCCGTCCCGCCCGTCCAGGTGCCGAGCCGCCCCAGGGTGAACCCTTCGCAAATGAGGGTGCCGCCGGCGGCCATGTTGAGGCTGCCCGCGGTGTTGTTGCTGCCCTCGGGGCCGATGCTCACGGCGCCGGCCACGGTCAGCTTCGACCCGGCCGCGAACGTGATGGCGCCCGTGCCCGTGCCGGGCAGCGAGCCGCCCAGCTGCAGGGTCGTGCAGGCCGCGTTGGCGACGTCCACCGTGACGGCGAAGCCGGCGTTGATGACCACGTCATCGCCCGCAACGGGAGCGGGATTGCCTCCCCAGGTGCCCGCGGCGCTCCAGTTGCCGGACTGGGTGGTGGTGCGCGGCGCGGCCAGCGCGCTCGAGACGAAGAACACCATCAGGCAGAACGGCAGGACATACTTGACGGTCCACGGCTTCATGGTTGCCTCGTTTGGCGAATGGAGTTCACAGGTGAATGCCGATGGCGGCCGACCGGGTCATTACCCCGTCCCGAACAACCGTTCTCAGCCACCGCCAACAGGCGGCGGGACCGCTGATACCGGGTGTCACAATAATTGTGAAAACAACAATCGCTCGCAATTGCGTCGATTCGGGTGGCCGGGAAGCGGGGCGCAGCGGGTAACTGATTGCCATTATGTCAGATATGATGTCTGTAAAAATTCAGCGGCCTGCTTGCCCATTGCCTGCCCATCGCCTGCGCGCCGGCAATGACAGCAGTGCCGGCGCCCGGTGGCGACAGCCGGCACCGCAGACCTCCCTCAGTCCTTCAGCTTGTCGGCGAACTTTTCGCGCAGCTTCTGGATCTTCGGGTTGATGACGACCTGGCAATACCCCTGTGTGCGGTTGTTGTCGTAGTAACCCTGGTGGTAGCCCTCGGCGAGGTAGAAGGGCGCATCGTCCGCCAGTTCGGTGACGATGCGGCTGCCGAAGATCTTCTCGCGGGTCAGCTCGGTGATCATCGCCTCGGCCTCGGCGCGCTGCGCGGCGTCGTGGCAGAAGATGACCGAGCGGTACTGTGTGCCGGAATCGGCGCCCTGGCGGTTGAGCGTGGTCGGGTCGTGCATCGCGAAGAACACTGTCAGGATGTCCTTGTAGGTGATGACCGAGGGGTCGAAGGTGACGCGCACCACCTCGGCGTGCCCTGTTTCCCCCGTGCACACTTCCTTGTAGGTGGCCGGGCCGTGGCCGCCGGCGAACCCCGACTCGACCTTCTCGACGCCCTTCAGGCGCTGGAACATCGCGTCCAGGCACCAGAAGCACCCGCCGCCCAGCACCGCCTGCTGCCTTGCCGTCTCCGCC
>CAIOLW010000258.1 GCA_903859215.1 uncultured bacterium
CACCATCCTCTTTCGCGACCTGGTCGAACGGCATGACATATCGCACCCGAGGGCGGTGACCGACCTGGCGCACTGGGCGGTGGACAACACGGCCTCGCTGTACTCGGTCAACAGCCTGACGGGCTATCTCCAATCGCTGGGCCACAAGGCCCCGAAGGCATCGGTGGCGGACTACATGGAATGGGCCGAGGACGCCTATTTCCTGTTCACCGTGCGCCTGTTCGACCCGTCGCTGGCGCGTAGCAACGCCAACCCGAAGAAGGTCTACTGCATCGATCACGCCCTGGTTGCTTCGGTGTCGTCCGGCATCCTCGTCAACTCCGGTCATCTTCTCGAGAACCTCGTGTTCACGGCGCTTCGGCGTCTTCATCCGGCGATCTACTATTACAAGACCAGGAACGGTCGCGAGGTCGATTTCATCGTCCCGCTGCGCGGCCAACCGCCGATGCTGGTCCAGGCGTGCGAGTCCCTGGCGGATCCGCAAACGCGTAAGCGCGAGGTCACGGCCCTGGGTGAAGCGATGGCCGAGCTGGGTTTGACGATCGGGACCATCGTGACCCGCAACGAGGACGAACGGATCGAGGTTGGCGGCGGGATCATCGACGTGGTGCCGGCCTGGCGGTATTTGCTCGAGTTGCCGGATGTCGCGGAGTAGGGGGCGCGACGGCGAGTCCTGAACGCTGTCGGTGCGTGCATTGCCAGGCCCGAATGATCCTGCGGCGCGGAACACATGTGACCGGGTTCCTTGCGCCGGCGCAACTTGCGCAACTGCCCGTCGGGCGGCTGGGGCAGAATGGGTGGTCGATTTTCCTTCCGCCCTAACACCCGACGCCAACGCGTCACGCCCGGAAGGCTTCACCCATGATCGCCCTCGTCACCGGTTTCATCGCGGGCCTGGGACACGTGTTCGCCGGGCCGGATCATCTTGCGGCTGTGGCGCCGCTGGCCGTGGCGAGCCGCCGCCATGCCTGGCGGGGGGGACTGCGCTGGGGCCTGGGCCACACCAGCGGTGTGCTCGTCGTCGGCGTGTTCGCGCTCCTGCTGCGCGGCGTGCTGCCGGTCGAACTCATCTCCTCCTGGACCGAACGCTTCGTGGGCGTCGTCCTGATCGCCATCGGCGTGTGGGGCTTTCGCACCGCGCTCGCGCGCCGCATCCATGTCCACAGGCACACGCACAGCGGGCATAAACACATCCACGTCCACGTCCACGACACGCAGACGGTGCACAAGCCCGCCGAAGCCGAGCCGCACGTCCACACCCACACGGCCTTCGCCGTGGGCACGCTGCACGGGCTGGCGGGAAGCGCGCATTTCCTGGGCGTGCTTCCCGCGCTGGCCTTCCCGACCCGGCAGGAATCCTGCGGCTACCTCGGCGCCTTCGGCGTGGGCACCGTCTTCGCGATGATGGCGTTTGCCTTCGCCGTCGGCCGGATGGCGCGGGGCTGCGCGGGCCAGGGCGCGCGCGCCTACCAGGGATTGATGTACGCCTGCTCGCTCGCGGCCGTCGGGGTGGGAGCCTACTGGCTCGTCGCGTAGGGATGGCGGTCGTTTCGCCTATTCGCCTGACCGTGGGTTGGCGAATATCTCAGTGTGCGCCCATGAGTTGCCGAATTTCGAGTTGCCGAATTGCGCCGGCGCAAGTCCGTGGGCGCTCGCTCTTCGGAGGCCATGGCGCCTTGGCCCATCTTGCACCGACCTTTACCTTCACGTGAGGTGCCCGAGCCGTCGAAAGGCCCGACCATGATCCTCTCTCGGCAGTTTATCGCCACCGCACTGGCTTCCAAGCGCACACCAGAGTGGCGCGCCCGGTTGGCGGCCGGTTGGGCCGCAGCCCTGCTCGTGGCCGTGCTCCCGGCGTCCGCCCATGCGGCGTGGGAGTGCACGTTCCTGCCCGACGCGACCTCGTTCAAGGCCAGCGACGTCGTCACCGGCAGGCTGCGCGTGCGGTACCTGGCCCGGGGTCGCGGTACGGTTCCCGGCCCCGTCACGTCGAACTGCCGCGAAGCGCGCTTCTACGTCACGGGCCCGGACGGCGTCACGATCCGGATGTCCGACTCCGGGGATCGGCAGCGGCGTCAGGACTGGCGCGGCTGTCCGTTCCAGCTGGAGGATGGGCAGGATGCCTGGCTGCCGATCTGCCTGGCGCGGTGGGAGGGGCTTGACGTCTTCGCGGCTGCGGGCAGCTACCGGATCATGGTCAGCCTCACTCTGCAGGACGAGCGCACCTTCGCTTCATCGATCGCCACCGCGCCTCCGATCCTGATCCAGGTGGCCGCGGTCGGCGGAATCCCGTCCACCTACCGGGGCCTCCTGGATCGCCAGACATCCATCTGCGGGGCATCCCGCTACCGCTTCGACCTGACGGAGGCCCAACTGGACTCGCTCGATTTCGGCGACTATACCGAGTCCGCGCTCGCCCTGCTCAACTACCAGTTCTGGCAGGTGCCGGCGAGCCTGTGGCTGGACCAGCCGGTGGACTACATCACCCGGAAACTGGACCACGGGCAGGCACTCTGCCGCCGGCGTCTCGGCGACCGTGAATGCCGCGGAAGCTGGTTCGTCCAGCGCATCCGGGAGTTGGAGCGGGCCGGCGCGGGGAAGGGCAAAGAGCCGTTGGGCTACCCGAAGCTCGGCGCGGGCGACCCGATCATCGACTGTCCCGAGGGGTTGTAGGGCCCATCGGCCGCGGCAATCCCCTGATCTACGGACTATGATGACAGTTGCGCCGGCGCAACTCCCTGCCGGCATCACAACCTTTCATCGCAGCAGAGTGGTCGGGAGCGCGCGTGCCCGCTGCGACGTGTCATTCGCCGGCGATGCCGTCCGCGCCCCCGGGCGCCGCATCACCGCCGACCCCGGATTTTCCCGATCCGCCTGACCCATTCCGGCACCTTTTCCCGTTAGCCCCCATGTAAGCCGGTTTCAGTCCTGTTTTGCATGGCTGGATCCCCGATGACGCCCCTGCTCAGCCGCGCGCCCGGATTCCGGGCCCCGGGAGGATTCTTATGGCTCGCTTTGCCGCTCTCCGCCGATTCGTGCCGGCCCAACTGGCCCTGCTGGCCATCGCCGTGGTGGCCGTCGCTGTGTTCCTGGCCGCGCCGGTCCGGGCCCAGGTCGAGGAGATCCTCGACACCCCCGCCGGCTGGACCTACCGCTACGGTGCCACGTCGGCCCAGATCACCGCCGACATCAACGCCGGCCTGCGGCCCTTCTCGATCCAGCGGGTCGCCTCGAACAGCTACGACGTGCTGACCGTCGAGAACTCCGGCAGCTACGCTGTGAGCGGGTTCGGGACCGGCAACATGCACTACGCCCGGACGACGACCCAGCTGGGCAACGAGCTCACCAACCGCCGGCTGGTCAGCTTTGATTGCTACGAGGTATCGGGTCAGACCCAGATTACGGCGATCTCCGTCCCGAACACCGGGGCGGGCTCGACCGGGTGGGGCTGGCTCGTGGGCCAGACCCGGCAGCAGATCGTCGACTGGGTCGCCAACACCACGCCGGCGCTTCGGATCACCGACCTGTCGATCTACACGGTCGGCGGCACGAAGTACTACTCGGCCGTGGCCGTGTACAACCAGGGCTCGCAGTACCAGGGATGGTGGTGGTACTTCGACAAGACCGAAGCCGAGATCGCCACGCTGCTGACGCAGAACAGCGCGAGGCTGATCGACATCGAACTCGAGACCGCGGGCACGCTGTTCACGGCGGCGCGGTTTGCCTGCGTGATGGTGGCCCAGAATCCGGGGGCCGGCTGGTTCAATGGATCGTTGACATCCCCGCAGGTCGACGCCCTCGTCGGCCAGACGGGCGGCCGACTGACGAGCCTGCACCGCTACGTGAACGGGGCCGGTTCCACGCGATGGGCCGTCAGCCTGGTCGACAATGCCAACGACCAGACCCGGCGTGTACGCACCTACATGGGCGCCGAGGCCACCGCGGGCACCTACGGATTCAAGCTCAAGCAGGTGGGCGGCCCGGTGCTGGCGTCGCTCAACGAAAATTTCGTCTTCGAACCGGCCAGCGCGATGAAGATCGTGCACGCGACCTACGCGATCCGCCAGTGTGCGCTGGGGAACATGACGCTGGCCGACGACATCTGGGTGCCGAATCGCTGCACCGACGACTACTGGACCAATGTCTGCCCGGACGACGCCTACAACTGCAGTCCGGGCAACGAACCGCTCTCCACCACGATCACCCGCATGATGGAGAACTCGCACAACGGCCGCACCCACACACTCGAGGAACTGTTCGGGCGCGCGAACCTCAACAACTTCGCCGATTTCACGGCGGGGCTGGGCCAGACGCAGATCAACCACACCCTCGGCTGCCTGTGCGGCAATACGCCCAACACGACGACGGCCACCGACCTGGTGGACCTTTACGAAGAGATCGACAACGGCACGTTCTTCAACGGGACGTGGCGAGACGAGTTGTTCGGCCTGATGGCGAACGTCACCGACTGGGGGTACGGCGGCTCCGAAGGCTATGCCTTCTACACGCTGGGCCAGGTCATCAACCAGGAAGCGGCGAACACCAGCCTGACGTCGTCCGAGATCGCGGCCTTCCGCGACGCGGTGCGGTATTCCGCCAAGGGTGGCGCCTACGGTTGCGGCGGCACGATGTGGCGGTCGTCGGCGGGCCGGGCGGCCCTGCCGTTCAAGGTCTACACCCTCGGCAACTGGTTCACCGTCTACCGGGACTATGCCTTCACGACGTTCGTCGACGCCGGGTCCGATCCGGGCTCGAAGGTCGCGTACCCGGCCTCGGAAGAGATCCTGCGCGAGCAGATCCGCGAAGCGCTCGAGTCGTGGGACACCTCCTGCGCCGTTGCGATCGCCGGCCAGCCGGACAACACGACGGTCGATGAAGGCAACGACGCCCAGTTCGCGGTGCTCGCCATGGGCAACGGAACCCCCGAGTACCAGTGGCAGCGGCTCAACGGCGCAGTGTGGCTGAATGTCGGCGATCTGGCGGGCCAGGTCTCCGGCGCGACGACCCGCACGCTGACCATCCAGGGCGCGGCGCCGGGCGACGCGGGGTCGTACCGCTGCCGCGTCACGAAGGACTGCGGCGTGTCGAACAGCAATGCGGCGACGCTGACGGTGACCCCGGGCTACCTGTCCCCGGTCCCCGGCGCGCTGCCGACGCACCTGGTGGTGCACGCCCCGTCGCCCAACCCGTTCAACCCGCAGGTGACACTGCGGTTCGACCTGCCGCGCCACACCGCTATCGCGGAGCTGGAAATCTTCGACGTGGCGGGCCGACGCGTGCGGTCGATGTCGGAGACGTCGCTGGCCCCGGGTGCGCACGAGTTCACCTGGAACGGCGCCGACGACAGCGGGCAGCGCATGTCGTCCGGCATGTACTTCGCGCGGTTGCGGGCGGGCGGCGAGCAGGTCACGCACCCGGTCATGATGGTGGAGTGATCGCGCGGGTGGGTGCCGGCGAGGCCCCGCTGCCCGGTGGGCGGCGGGGCTTCCGCATCCAGCACCGGCTCAGGACCCGAGGGCGTCGAGTTCCCCGCGGATCTCGGCGATGTCCTCGGCCGGCTGGTTCTGCGTCCCGGCGATCTTCAGCGCGCGCTCGTAATGCGTGCGCGCCTCGACCAGCCGACCCTGCAGCCGGCTGACCCGGCCCAGCTCGATCTCGACTTCGAGGACTTCGCGGCTGTCGTCCCCATAGGCCCGCGTTCGTACGGCGAGCGCCTCCTCGAGTCCGGCGCGCGCGCGGGCGAACTGCCCGGCCTGGCGGTACAGGCTGGCGAGGTTGACCTGATTGTAGGTCCGCGAGCGGTGGTCCGCCGGAAGCGTTGCCGCGAAGATGTCGCGGGCGCGTTCGGCGGCGGGAATCGCTTCGGCGACCCGACCCACGCTGGCCAGGTCGCGCGCGACGTTGTCGAGCAACATGGCGTAGGTCGGGTGCGCGTTGCCCACAGCCTTCTCCCAGATGGCCAGCGAACGCTCGTGCAGGCTCAGCGCCTGGGCGTAGGCGTGTTCCCGGCGGAGGAGATTGGCCAGGGCGTCCAGACTCTCGGCCACGTCGGTGTGGTCGGGACCGAGCTTGCGCTCCTGGACGGCAAGGGCCTCCTCGCAGAGCGCGCGCGCCCGCTCGGCATGGTGGCCGTCGGCGTAGAAGGTGCCCAGCGCGGACAGGCTCCAGGCGAGGTCGAGGTTGTCGGGAGCCAAGGTGCGGCGCTGGATGGCAACCACGCGCTCGAGCATGGCGCGGGCCGAATCGGCTTCCCCCAGGCGCCACTGGGTCAGCGCCAGGCCGGACAGCTGCCCGGCATAGCGAGGCGAGTCGGTGCCGGCCGATTGCGCGGTGATGGCAAGCGCGCGCCGATAGAGTTCGCAGGCCTGCTCCAGGTGGTTCACGTCCACTTCCAGATTCGCCAGGCCGTTCAGGCTGACAGAGATGTCGTCCGAATTGCCCAACCGTTCGCGGATGGCGAGCGCCGCCTGGTAGTGCCCGCGCGCGGCGTCGAACTCGCCCAGCCGCCGCAGCAGGCCGGCCAGGACATAATGGCTGCGCGCCGTGCGGGGATCATCCCGCCCGAGCGTCGAGTCCTCCAGCGTCACCGCCTGTTCGAGCAGCGGCCGCGCCTCCCGGTACAGCCCGAGCTGGCGGTAGGCATTGCCCATCGAGCTGAGTAACCGGCCGCGCACCCGCGGCTGGTCGACGAGCTGCGTGTCGATATCGGCGACGGCGTGGTCGAGCAGTTCGCGCGCGGTCACCGCACTGCCGCGGGATTCGCCGGGGTCCGACACGTGAAACACAGACTCCAGGAAGGCGGAGGTCTTTTCGGCGGTGGCGGCCTCGGCGCGGGCCTCGGCCTCGGCACGCCGGGCCCGCACCAGGCCGAACGTGGTCCCGCCGACGGCGGCCACCAGCGTCACCAGCAGCACCGCCGCGAATGCGATGGCCGTCCGGTGGCGCGCGACGATCTTCCGCAACTGGTAGGCCGTGCTGGGCGGCCGCCCGAAGATCGGCAGGTCGTCGCGATAGCGGCGGATGTCCTCGGCCAGCGCCGCGACGCTCTGGTATCGCTGCGCCGGGTCCTTGTCCAGCGCCTTCAGGACGATCGTCTCCAGGTCACCCCGCAGCAGCCGGCACGTGTCGGACGGCCGCGCCGGTTGCTGCTGCCGGATCAGGCGCACCGCTGCAGGCAGGGACAATCCGCTGACGTTGACCGGTAGTCGTCCGCTGAACAGTTCGTAGAACAGGACTCCCAGCGAGTAGACGTCGCTGCGCACGTCGAGGTCGCGCGCGTCCCCGTCGGCCTGCTCCGGGCTCATGTAGGCCAGCGTGCCCGCGAACGCCTGTCCTTGCTGGCCGATGGTCGTCAGCCCCGCGTCGCCGCCGGTCAGGCGCGCGATGCCGAAGTCGAGTACCTTCACCCCCGGCCCAGCCGACGGGCCGGCGGGCGCCAACACCATGACGTTGGTCGGCTTGAGATCCAGATGGACGACGCCGTGCTGGTGTGCGTGCGAGATCGCGTCGCTGATCGCCAGGCAGACCGCCACGCGTTCCGCGATTTCCGGGCGCGTGACCGGCGCCGGGCGCCCGCGCGCCCAGGCGTCGAGCGTGTGGCCCTCCACGCGCTCCATGGCGAACCAGTGCAGGCCGTCGTCGGTGCGCCCCGCATCGTGGATGGCGGCGATGCCCGGGTGGTTCAGGCGGCCGAGGCTCTCTGCCTCGCGGCGGAACATGCGCAGCTGCTGCGAGCCTGCGAACACGCCCGCGCGCAGAATCTTCAGGGCCACAACGCGGTCGGGGTGGGTCTGCCGCGCCTCGAAGACGATGCCCATGCCGCCTTCGCCCAACTGGCCGAGGATGCGGAACGGGCCGACCGTGGTGCCGGCCAGGTCCGCCGGCTCCACCGCCGACTGGCCCGCCAGGGCGAGCAGCCCGTCGAAATGCTCCGAGGCCGCGCCGTCCAGCATGGTGTCAGCGGTGGCGTCCCGCCGCAGCAGGTCTTCGATTTCCTCGCGCAGGCCCGGTTCGTTCCCTGTCAGTTCCGTCAGCCGCACGGCGCGCTCCGGCGCCGGGATCTGCAGGAGTTCATCGAGGATGGCGTCCAGGCGGCGCCAGCGGGCGGGATCGTCCGTCGTCATGGTTCCCCGGGCGCGTCGGCGCCGACCAGTTCGCGATGGAGGAAGGCGCGCGCCCGTCGCCAGGCGCGCTTGACGGTGGCGTCACTGACCCCGAGCGCCTGCGCGGTCTCCTCGATGGTCAGCCCGCCGAAGTAGCGCAGTTCAACCAGCCGGGCCAATTGTGGGTCGAGCGCACCCAGGCGGATCAACGCGTCATCCAGGGCCAGGATGTCGCGGGCCTGCTCCTCGACGGCGGCGTCGGCCTCGGTCAGCGGCACGTGCGCGGCGCCGCCGCCGCGCCTGGCGCTCAAGTGCTGCCGCGCGTGGTCCAGCAGCACCTGCCGCATGGCGGTCGACGCCACGGCCAGGAAATGCTGCCGGTCCTGCAGCGCCAGGCCGCCGTGCCGCGCCAGCTTGAGGTAGGCCTCGTGCACGACTGCCGTGGTGTCGAGCGTCGAACCGGCGCCCGCCCGCGCCACCCGGGCGCGCGCGATGGCGCGCACCTGGTCGTAGACGAGGTGAAAGGCCTCGTTCAACGCCGCGGGATCGCCGCCGCGCGCGGCCTGCAGCGCAAGCGTGACCTGATGGGTCAAGACGGCATTGCCGTCGGGATTCTCAGAATGGACCATGGCAACATGGTATCAACCACTTGGCAAACAGCTACTGGAATAGGCGAAATTGATGCCGGAAACGTATCCCACCCGGACCGGTTTGCTCGCTGCCCGCGCCCGAGGAGCAGCCCCGCGTCACCGCGCCGGCGAAGCCGTCCGCGCCCCCGCCCGCCGCGGCAACCCCCTGATCGCCCTGAAGCTGACCAGCTTCTGC
>CAIOLW010000259.1 GCA_903859215.1 uncultured bacterium
GAGAACATCAGCATCAGGCAACTGAGCACGCCCATGATGGGCACGAAGGGCACCCACGGGCAGCGGAAGGGCCGCTTGGCCTCGGGGTTCGACTTCCGCATGATCAGGACGGCCGTGCAGACGATGACGAACGCCAGCAGGGTGCCGATGTTGGCCAGGTGCAGCAGCGCATCGATGGGCAGGAAGCCGGCCAGGACCGCCACGAAGCAGCCGACGAGGATCGTCGACTTCCACGGGGTGCGGAACTTCGGGTGGACGTCGCCGAACGTGGACTTGGGCAGCAGGCCGTCGCGCGCCATGGCCAGGAACACGCGCGGGCCGCTGAGCATCATGACCAGCAGCACGGAGGTGATGCCGCTGACGCCGGCCGTGGCGATGAGACCCTCGGCCCAGCCGAGGCCCTTCTGCTTGAAGGCGGTGGACACCGGGGCGCTGATGTCGAGCTGGTCGAACTTCACCATGCCCGTCAGCACCGCGACCACGGCGATGTAGAGCACCGTGCAGACCAGCAGGGAGACCATGATGCCGATGGGCACGTCGCGCTGCGGGTTCCGGGCCTCCTCCGCGTGCGTGGAGACCGAGTCGAAACCGATGTAGGCGAAGAAGATGATGGCCGCCCCCGCTAATGTGCCGATGGGCGCGCCGCCACCGTCAACCATGCCCGCCACCCGGTGGCCGAAGAAGCTGATGCCGGTCCAGCCGAAGGGCGCGAACGGGTGCCAGTTGGTCGTGTCGATGAAGAAGGCGCCCACCCCGATGACAAACAGCACGGCGGCCACCTTGATGGCCACCATGACGCCGTTGAAGGTGGCGCTCTCCTGGATGCCCTTGACGAGGATGGCGGTGACGACGGCCACGACCAGGAGCGCCGGCAGGTTCATCATGGCGCCCGTGGAGGCGAAGTGGCCGGTGACGGGGTCGTACTTCCAGGGCGATTCGCTGAGCAGCTTGGGAATGTGGATGCCGATCTTGCTGATGGCGCTCTGGAAGTAGGCGGACCAGCCCGTGGCCACGGCGGCGCTGGACACGCCGTATTCGAGGATGAGGTCCCAGCCGATGATCCAGGCGAACATCTCGCCCAGGGTGGCATAGGCGTAGGTGTAGGCCGATCCCGCCACGGGCACCATGGCCGCGAATTCCGCGTAGCAGAGGGCGGCGAAGATGCAGGTGATGCCCGCCACGACATAGGACAGCATCAGCGAGGGGCCCGCGATGTTGTGCGCTGCCGCGCCCGTGGCCACGAAGATGCCGGCCCCGATGATGGCGCCGATGCCGAGGGCCGTGAGCTGGACGGGGCCCAGCACGCGCCGCAGGCGGTTCTCGCCCTTGGCCTCTTCCAGAAGCAGTTCGACCGACTTGCGGGCGAACAACGGGTTGGACATGGACGGGCTCCTCGGTTGGGTGGCGGCCGGCGGGCGGCCGGGTCCAATCACAAGGGCGCATTGTACATACACGGCGGCCAGGGGCACAGTGAAAAAGAGGACTCAATCGGGTCTCAAGACGTGGCTGTTTCTGCCGACCATTTGACGCGAATGGTTCCCTTCACGCCCGGAGGTCTCGTCTTGTTGTCCCATTGGCGCCTGCAGACCCGTACGCTCGCCCTCCTGGGCGGCATGGCCGTCGTGATCGTCATGTCGATGGTGGTCGTCCTGGCCGTCCGCGTCAGGACCATCACCCGCAACGAGGCCTTCGACAAGTCCACCGAGATCGCCCGCAGCATGTCGGCGGCGTTCGGCGAGGACCTCTGCGAATCCATGGCCGCCACCAAGGGCCTGGCGAAGCAGCTCGAAGTGGTCATGACCGGGCAGGCGACGGTCGACCGCGCTTCGATGGCGCACTCGATCCAGGGAATCCTCGAGTCGAACCCGTTCTTCTACGGCGTCTGGTTCCAGGCCGAGCCCAACCGCTACGACGGGCGCGACGCCGAGTACGCCGGCAAGGAAGGCTTTGCGAGCGACGGCTGCTTCATGCCGTACGCGCAGCGGCTGAACGGCGGCATCGACCTGACGATGAGCACGGGCACGTTCGCCGACTACGCCAGGGAGGACTACTACACCATCCCGATGAAGGCCGGGAAGGAGTGCCTCCTCGACCCGTACATCGAACCGGACGCCGGCAACGCCATGATGACCAGCACGTGCATGCCCATCTTCGTCGGCGGCCAGCCCGTCGGCGTGGCGGGGGTCGACCTGGTGCTCAAGTCGTTCAACGACCGCGTCGCGCAGCTGAAGCCCTACGGCGACGGCTACGCCTTCCTGGTCTCGCACACGGGCCTGATCGTGGCGCACCCGGATGCCAAGCTGGCCGGGCATCCGCTGAAGGAACTCGAGTACTCGGACGCCACCCTGGCGGCCATCGACGCGGGGCAGGAAGTCGCGGAAACCCGGCACGACCCGGGCACCGACAAGGACATCTACGTGAAGTTCGTGCCGCTGCGCGTCGGCGGCGTGGACACACCCTGGAGCTTCGCCGTGGTCGTGCCGATGCAGAGCATCCTGGCTGCGTCCACGCGCCTGGCCTGGACGATGGCGATCATCGGCGCCTTCGGCCTGCTGGCGCTGCTGGCCGCGCTGTGGGGCATCCTCCGTTCGATCACCCGCCCGCTTCAGGGGGCCATCCGCCAACTGGACGGCTGCGCGGGCCAGATGGGCTGTTCGTCGAGCGAAGTGTCGACGGCCGGCCAGCGCCTGGCGGACGACGCCGGCGTGCAGGCCGCGGGCCTCGAGACGATCTCGACGTCGCTGGGGCGCATCACCACCATGACGGCCCAGACCGCCCGGAGCGCGGGCGAGGCCAACGACCTGGCCGGGCAGGCCCGCGCCGAGGCCCGCAAGGGCAGCAGTTCGATGGACCGCATGAACGAGGCGATGGAGCGCATCAAGACGACGTCCGACCAGACGGGGCGCATCATCAAGACGATCGACGAGATCGCGTTCCAGACGAATCTGCTGGCGCTGAACGCCGCGGTCGAAGCCGCGCGCGCCGGCGACGCGGGCAAGGGCTTCGCGGTGGTGGCCGAGGAAGTGCGCTCGCTGGCCGGGCGCAGCGCCGAGGCCGCGCGCAGCACCGCCCTGTTGATCGAGGAGTCGCGCAGCAACGCGGCGGCGGGCGTCACGGTCAGTCGCGAGGTCGACGCCGTCCTGAAACAGATCGCCGGGCGCATCGACCAGGTCTCGACGCTGATGCGCGAGGTGGCCGCGGCCAGCAGCGAGCAGTCGCAGGGCATCGAGAAGGTCAACCAGGGCATCGTCCAGCTCGAGGGCACCACGCAGGACACCGCGGCCACGGCCGAGGAGTCGGCGGCCGCCGCGGTCATGATGGCGGGGCAGGCCGACATGCTGCGCTGCATCGTCGGCGACCTGTCACGGCTGGTCGAGGGCCACGAAGTCCCCTAGCCCTGCGCCTGGCCGCTCTCGGTCTAGTAACCCGCGGCGCACCCGTCCTTACGCTTCTCGGTGGCCCCGCAGTAGATGCCCGTCAGCGGGTCGCGGCGGATCGCCTGGTAGCCGCCGTACGCGCCCACCGGTTCGCTTTCGAGCCGGTGGCCGCGCTTTTTCAGCTCGTCGAGCACCGCCGCCGGCAACCCGTCCTCGATGTGCAGCACGCCGCCGTCGGCCATCCCTGTGCCGGTCGGTTCCGCGGAACCCGTGTGGTGGAAGCGGATCGCATCGCCCGCCTCCTGCAGGTTCATCCCGAAGTCGACCAGGTTGACGATCACCTGCGCGTGCCCCTGCGGCTGCATGTCGCCGCCCATCAGCCCGAACGCCAGCAGCGGCTTGCCGTCCTTCGTGACGAAGGCGGGGATGATCGTGTGGAAGGGCCGCTTGCCGGGCTCCAGCGAGTTGGGGCGGCCCGGCTTCAGGTCGAACAGGTTGCCGCGGTCCTGCAGGCAGAAGCCCAGCGACGGGATCACGTAGCCGGAGCCGAAGCCGGTGTAGTTGCTCTGGATCAGCGAGACCATCATGCCGCTGCTGTCTGCGGTGCACAGGAACGTGGTCTCCTTGCGGTTGAGGGCCGGCGGGTCGCCGGGCTCGACCTTGAGCGCCGCGTGCTGCGGGTCGATGAGCTTCGCGCGCGTGCGGGCGTAGTCCTTGCCCAGCAGCTCGGCCACCGGGACGGCGGCGAACTTCGGGTCGGCGTAGTAGCGGGCGCGGTCGGCAAAAACAATTTTCTTGGCCTCGGTGAAGACGTGCCAGAAGTCGGCCGAGTCGCGGCCCATTGCCTTCAGGTCGAACGTCTCGAGGATGTTGAGCAGCTGCAGCGCGGCGATGCCCTGGCCCGGCGGCGGCAGCTCCCACACGTCGTAGCCGCGGTAGCTGGTCGAGACGGGGTCGCACCATTCGGAGGTGTGGCGCTTGAAGTCCTCGGGCTCGAAGAAGCCGCCGTGCGCGTGCGAGTAGCGGACGATCTCGAAGGCGATCGGGCCCTCGTACCAGTCGCGGGCGCCGCCTTCGGCCACCTGGCGCAGCACGCCCGCGAGCGCGGGGTTGCGGAAGATCTCGCCCTCGCGCGGCGCACGGCCGCCCGGCAGGAACACGTCGGCGAAGCCAGGGAAATCCTTGAAGCGACGGCTGCCGCGCTCCCAGTCGGCGGCGATGACCGGCGAGACCGGGAATCCCTCTTCCGCATACCTGATGGCCGGCGCCAGCACCTGCGCCAGCGGCAGCTTGCCGTACTTCGCGTGCAGCTGGGCCCAGCCGTCGACGCAGCCGGGCACCGTCCACGAGTAGGGTGAATACAAGGGGATCGTGCCGTCGGCCTCGGGCGGCACCTTGTCGGCGGTCAGCGCGAGCGGCGAGCGGCCGCAGGCGTTCAGCCCGTGCAGCTTCCCATCCTTCGGGTCCCACACCATCGCGAAGAGGTCGCCGCCCATGCCGTTGGCCGTAGGCTCCATCAGCCCCAGGCAGGCGTTGACGGCGATGGCCGCATCCACCGCACTGCCGCCGGCCTTGAGGATGTCGAGCCCCGCCTGCACCGCCAGCGGTTGCGCGGCGCAGACCATGCCATGCTGTCCGTAGACGGGCGAGCGCGTGGCGATGCCGCGCTCGGCGCGGGCTGCGGGCGCGGGCGCGAGAAGCAGGAGCGTGACGAAGACGAGTGGCAGGCGAAGGCAATGACGCATGGGGCCGACTCCTTTGGCACCGGACCGAAACGACGAACGGGCAGCGTACCACGATGGCGCTGCCCGCACAGCCCGGCGCTCGCTGCAGGGCGCCCGGAAAAGAAAACGGCCGGGGGCGTGGCTCAAACGCTCCCGGCCTTCTTTACTTGCACCTGACCAAGATACACGGGGCCCATGTCGGAGTATATAGATCTTTTTTGTATTTCTTAATTATTTTCGGGGGCCTGAACCTACCGGGCGATGATCTCGTCGCAGAACAGCCAACCGGCCTTGCCGAAGCCGGAATGGCCGGGCGGCAGGGGGCGTTGCATTGCCATAACTCTAATAAATTTAGATGTTTGCGTGTCTGGCGCCAGGGATATCGCCAGCGGCCGGATGGCGGCCGGCCCCTCTCCCGGTGGGGGACTCCAACGCCCCGCCTCGGCCCAGGCCCGGCCATCCAGGCTCCGTTCCACCACGATTTCCGCCGGCAGCTGGATCCACGACCCGGGGTCGTGCAGGCACCGCAGGGTCACTTCCGCCACCACGCACGGGGCGCCGAGGTCCACCACGGCCACCAGGTCCGCACCCTCGAACCCCAGCCAGGCGTCGTCCTGGAAACCGGCGCCGGCGAGGCGGCCGTCCGTCAGCGCACCGCGGTCGTAGCGGGGGCTCGGCGGCGAGGCCAAGTTCACGGCGGCGCCGACGGCCAGGTGGTCCACGCGCGTGGCGCCGGGTTCGGGTTGCGCCGCGAAACGCGCCAGGCGTGGTGCAGCCTGCGCGTTGAACGTCGCCAGCAACGCAGTCGCGCTGTCGCCGGCAGCCCACGGTCGCAGCCGCGCCGCCGCGCCGCCCGCGCGCGCGAGCGCCACGCGCAACGTGTCGCCGGCCGCCACGCGCAGCACCTGCATCTCGACGGCGGCGGGATCGCGCTCCCAGTCCGCCTGCGCCGCGTCGGTGAACACTTCCGCGCGCCACGCCGACCCGGTCGTCAGGAAGGTGAGCGGGATCACGAGCGAGCGCGCCTGCTCATCGGTCACCGCGCCCAGGCACCACTGTTCGCCACGGCGGCGCGCGAAGACCGCGAGGTCGCCCACCTCGGCCTGCAACACGCGCGTCTCGTCCCAGCTGGTGGGCAGGCGATCGAGGAAGCGCAGCGCCGGGTGCGGCTCGGCGTTCTCCGGCAGGTCGGCCATCATCATCAGCGGACTGGTGAAGACGATGTAGAGCGCCAGTTGGTTGGCGACGGTCGCCAGCACGCGGCGGCCGCTGCCGGGCGCAAAGTCGGGCTTGAAGATGCCGGGCGTGTAGTCGGCCGGGCCGGCCAGAAAGCGCGTGAACGGCAGGATGGCCGCGTGGCGCGGCGGCAGCGTATTGAGCGTCGCGTTGTGCTCCATGCCGCGGATGGCCTCGGTGCTCATCAGGTTGGGCCAGGTGCGGTCGAGCCCCGTGGGCTTGATGCCTTCGTGCACGTCGAGCGACACGTGGTGGCGGGCGGCCGTCTCCACGACGCGCTGGAAGTGGCGCACCATGTACTGGCCGTGGTGGTGCATGCCGGCGGGCGTGATCGTGCCGGC
>CAIOLW010000260.1 GCA_903859215.1 uncultured bacterium
CGATCGAGGCGTCGACCACCATGCCCACCGAGAAGGCCAGGCCGCCCAGGCTCATCAGGTTCGCCGTCAGGCCGACGCGGCCCATCACGATGAACGTGACCAGGTAGGTCAGCGGCAGCGAGAACACGACGATGAGGGCCGTCCTCAGTTCGGCCACGAACAGGAACAGCACGAGGATCACCAGCAGGCCGCCCTCGAGCAGCGCCCTGATCACCGTGTCCAGGCAGGCCTCGATCAGCGACGTGCGGTCGTAGAACACGTTCAGGCGCGCGCCGGGCGGCAGCGTGGGCCCCAGGTCGGCCACCGCGCGCTTGACGCGGTCGACCACCTCGCGCGAGTTCTCGCCCTTCAGCATGATGACCATGCCGGCGACGACCTCGCCCCGGTCGTCGCGCGTGACGGCGCCCTGCCGCGGCTCGGCCCCGACCACGACGTCGGCCACGTCGTGCAGGTACACCGGCGCCCCGTCGCGCGCCGTGAGCACCACGTGCTCGAGGTCGGGGATGTCCTTCAGCAGGCCCACGCCGCGCAGGTACACCTGTTCCCACCCGCGCACGATGACGCCGCCGCCGGCATTGGCGTTGCCGCGCTCGATGGCCGTCACCACGTCCTCGCTGGTCAGCCCGTAGGCCAGCAGGCGGTCCGGGTCGACCAGCACCTGGTACTGCTTGACCCGCCCACCGAAGCTGTTGACTTCGTTGACGCCCGCGAGCGGCTTGAGGTACGGCGCCACCAGCCAGTCCTGGATGGAGCGCAGTTCCATCGGGCTGTAGCTCTCGCCCTCGACCGTGTACTGGAAGATCTCGCCGAGACCCGTGCTGATCGGGCCCAGTTCAGCCTTGGTGCCGGGCGGCAGCTCTTCGCGGGCGGCGGCCAGGCGTTCGAAGACGACCTGCCGCGTCCAGTAGGTGTCGGCGCCGTCCTCGAAGCTGATGACGACCTGCGACAGGCCCGCCTTCGACAGCGAGCGCACCTGCGTCACGCGCGGCAGGCCGCGCATCGCCAGCTCGATCGGGTAGCTCACGCGCTGCTCGACGTCGACCGCCGCCAGGCCGGGCGATTGCGACAGGATCATCACCTGCGTGCCTGTGACGTCCGGGAAGGCATCGATGGGCAACCGCGACCAGGCGATGGCGCCGGCCGCCAGCAGGGCCACCGTCGAGGCCAGCACCAGCAGGCGGTTGCGCAGGAGCCAGGAGAATCCACTCATGTCGGCTCCTTCAGTCCGCGCACCCGGCGCCCATTTTCGAGCGCAGCACGTCCGATTTCAAAAGGAAGGAGCCCTCGGCGACGATGGTCTCGTCGCCCTTCAGGCCCCCGGTGATCTCCACGCGATCGCCCCACGCGCGCCCGACCGTCACCGGCCGGCGCACGTAGAAGTCGTCGTGATGCAGGACGAAGACGAAGCGCCGGCCCTCGTCCTCGAGCACGGCCGCGGCCGGCAGCGCCAGCGCCTCGGCATCGCCTGGCAGCAGCACGTTCACGGCGGCGAACATGCCGGTCATCAGCTTGTGGTCGGGGTTGGCCACCGACACGCGCAGCTTGATGGTGCGCGAGGCCTCGTCGATCGACGGGCTGATGAAGTCGACGGTGCCGGCGAAGTCCAGGTCGGGCCACGCGCGGACGCGGACCGTCGCCGGCAGCGGCGCGGGGGCCAGGCGCGACAAATCGCGCTCGTAGAGGTCGGCCCAGACCCACACCGACGCCACGTCGCCGACGGTCGCCATGACGTCCTCGGGGCGCGCCGGCTCGCCGGCCACCGCGTGCAGGAACAGCACGGTGCCGTCGACCGACGAGCGCAGCGCCACGCGCCCGGTCGCCTCGTCATCGGCCGCGCCCAGGCGAGCCGCCTGCGCGCGCGCCGTTTCGAGGCGGATGCGCGTGGCCTCGCGCGACTGGGTCGCCTCGCGGAAATCCTTCTCGGCGGCGATGTCCTGTTCGCGCAGCAGGCGCGTCCGCTCGAGCCGTGCCTCGGCCAGATCCAGCAACGAGCGCGCCTCGCGCAATTCGGCCGCCGCCGCGGCAGCCTCGCCGCTGTCGATCTCGACCAGCACCTGGCCGCGCCGCACGCGGTCGCCGACGGTCACGGCCACGCGCCGCACGACGCCTGACGCGGCCGGCGCCAGGTGCGCCACGCGCCGGTCGTCGAACCGCACCTCGCCGGTCAGCGCCAGCGGCACGCTGACCATTTCGCGCACGGGTTTCACCTGGCGCATCAGGCCGCCTTCGAACAGGCTGGCCGGCGCGCGGGCCACGCCCACCTCGTAGCGGCACTCGTCGCAGGCGAACATCTTCATCTTGTGTTCGCACGACTCTTCGAAGAGCGCTTCGACGGACCGGTCCAGATCCGAGGCCTCGGCCGGCGCCGGCTCTTCGCGCGCCGTCGCCGCCGTCCCAGTCTTCGCGGCCTCCTGGGCGCAACCGCCGCAGGCCAGCGCTGCCAACAGCGCCAGCGGGGTGATGATCTTCCTCATGGCCGGTTCCCTTCGGTCAGCGGCGGCAGGGCCGCCAGGTTGGAGACGTCCAGCGCGGCCAGGGCCGCGGACAAACGGAGGTCGTTCAGGTCGCGCCGGGCGTCGATCTGCTCGCGCTGCGCCAGCAGCACTTCGTCGAGCGGGATCTCGCCCACTTCGTAGGCGGCCTGGGCCAGGCGCGCGCCGTCGGCAAGCGCAGCCGTGACCGCGTCGCGATCCTTCGCAAGCGCATCCTGCAGTTCCTGCTGCCGCCGCCAGGCCGCGGTCACGCGGGCCAGCCGCGCGCTGGTGGCCGCATCGCGTTCGAGTTCGGCCCGCCGCACGCCGGCCGCCGCCGCGCGACGCTCGCCCTGCCCCCGCGCGAAGAGCGGCACCGACAGCGAGATGCCCACCTGTGTCAGGTCGGCGTCCTCCTCGCGGCCGCTGCCGCCGAACACACCCAGTTCAGGCCAAGCCAGGGCGCCGGCGCCCCGTCGCC
>CAIOLW010000261.1 GCA_903859215.1 uncultured bacterium
CCAGGCATGCCGTTGTACTCGGCGTAGAAGGCCAGGTCGGTGGTCACCGGGTGCTGCGCCAGGAACAGGGACAGCGTCGACCGCAGCGCATCCATCCCCGTGTTGCCGCCGGGATTGTACGGGCTGTCGCCCAGTTCCACCGACTGCAGGCCGGCCTGCTCGAGGAACACACCCACCACCTGCGTCAACTTCTCGAACGGCCGGCCGCCCAGGAGCACGGGCAGGACGGTCAGCGGCGAAGACGGCGACCCGAGCCGGTGCGGGGCGGCGGCGATCGGTGGCGCGGCTGTTGTCGGCGCCGGACCTTCGATCAGGTGCGAGGCCTCGTCCATCAGGGCGCGGGCGATGAGCCAGTCGTTCCACGCCGGCCAGTCGTTGAGCGCCGTGGCGTCCTGCGGCAAGCCGTCGCGCGCAAGACCGAGCCCGTCCGTGAGCGTGGAGCGGGCGATCGACGCTTCACCCGCGTGGTAATGCGCCATCGCGACGACCATGTAGGCCTGCACGTCGCGGTTCAGGTCCCGGTTCCAGGCGCCGTTCTCGATCGTGGGCCGCAGCCAGCGGTTCGCCTCGGCGTAGTGTTGTTGCCGGTACTCGACAAGGCCCTTGGCGAACTGGAAACTCCGCCAGGACTTGTGCGCGGGCCCTTCCCTGACCGCCAGGTCGGCCAGGCGCGCCAGCGTCGCGACCTCCGGCCCGGCCCAGGGCAGGATGAGGCAGTTCCTGACCAGGCTGGCCGCCCGCAGCGGGTCGGTCGTGTTGCCGAACCGGGCGGTCATGTCGCGGCGGAGTTCCTCGTAGCCGGCGGCGTCGCCCGTGGCCACCAGCAGTGGCGCCAACGCCTCGCGGGCCGCGAAATTCTCCGGCTGCGCGGCGGTCACGCGGCGGTAGGCGGCGATCGCCTCGGCCCAGGCGCCCTGCCGGGCGCGCCAGTCGCCGACCGCGGCGTCGATGATCGCGGCGTCCGCGGGCTCCAGCCTGGCCAGCAGCGGCGGAATCGAACGCAGCGTCGCTTCGGCTCCTTCCGGATCGCCGGTCTTGGCCAGCAGGATCGCGCGGCTGATCGTCTCGCGCGCTTCGGCCTGCACACGCAGCGCGGTCTGGGCGTGTTCGGCGCGCGTGGCGCGCACGGCCTGCCAGGTGCTGACGCCGGCGCCGGCCACCAGCAGCAGCACGAGCGACACGGCCGTCGTGATGCCGACCCGGTGACGGCGCACGAACTTCCGCACGAGGTAGGCCGTGCCCGGCGCTGCCGCCGTCACCGGCTCGTTCCTCAGGTGCCGCGCCACGTCCGCCGCCAGGGCGTCGGGCGTGTCGTAGCGCCGCCGCCGGTCCTTCTCCAGCGCCTTCATCACGATCCAGTCGAGATCACCGCGGACCAGGCGGGCCAGCGCGGCCGGTTCGACGTCCCGCCGCCGCGCGATCTCGCCCAGGCCGGCGCCCAGGGACTGGATCCGCGTTGAGGGTTTCGGCGGTTCGTCCTCGCGGATCATCCGCCGGATCTCGTCGAGCGCCGCGCGCCGGAACGTCTCGGCGTCGAACGGCGGCGCGCCCGTCAGCAGTTCGTACAGGAGCACACCCAGCGAGTAGATGTCGCTGCGCGTGTCGATGTCCAGGCCGCTGAACTCGGCCTGCTCGGGGCTCATGTACGCGGGAGTGCCGATCATCTCCTGGAAGCGCGTGAACAACGTCTTCTCGGTGAGCTTGGAACCGATCGCCTTGGCCACGCCGAAGTCGATCACCTTCGGCACCGCCTCGCCGTCGTGCATCGTGACCAGCACGTTGCCAGGCTTGATGTCGCGGTGGATGACGCCCTTCTGGTGCGCGTGCTGGACGGCGTGGCAGACCTTGACGAACAGGTCGAGGCGCTGCCGGCTCGAGAAGTTCTCCTTGTCGCAGAACTCGGTGATCGGGACGCCGCGGACCAGTTCCATCACGAAATACGGGCGGCCGGCTTCCGTTGCGCCCGCGTCGAGCACCCGCGCGATGTTGGGATGGTCCATCAGGGCCAATGCCTGGCGCTCGGCCTCGAAGCGGGCGATGACCTCCCGGGTGTCCATCCCCGCCTTGATGATCTTCAGGGCCACCGTCCGCCGGACCGGCTCGACCTGCTCGGCCATGTAGACGACGCCGAAACCGCCGCGCCCGATCTCCTGGAGCAGCTTGTAGCGGTCGATGACGGTGCCGGGGCGCTCGAGGACATCGCCGCCGCCGTCGGACCTCACCGTGTTCTCGAGGAAGTCGCCGGCCTGTTCAGCCGCCTCGAGCAGGGAGTCGACCTGGCGGCGAAGCTCGGCATCGCCCCCGCACGCCTCGTCGAGGTAGGTCGCGCGCCCGGCCGGGTCGCGCAGGAGCATTGCGCGGGCAAAGATCTCTTCGAGCCGTTGCATTTCCGCCATGACGCCACCTGTCCCTGCGGGTTCGACGGTCGG
>CAIOLW010000262.1 GCA_903859215.1 uncultured bacterium
CAAGGGCACACCCGTGGAAATCGCAGCACAGTTCATCAGGGGGAATTCGGAAGTCCTCTTCGGCGCGCCCGCCGCGAACAAGTCCGGCAACGTGCAGGTCGGCGCGGTGACCCTCGACCTGTTGCGCGTCACGCACTCGTCAACCGGCGAGCACGTCTGGATGCAGGGCGTCGTGGGTGGCGTGCCGATCCTGGGCGGATACGTCGTGGCGCACCTGACGCTCGACGGCCAGGTCCTGTTCGTGACCAACGAACTGGGCAGCGTCGACTTCACGATCGCCAATAGTGGCGCCGCGATTGATCGTGGATCCGCCCTCGCCTCGGCGCAGGGCCTGATCGGCGGCGACGGCGTCACGCGCGTCGAACCGCAGGCCGAGTTGGGCATCCTGCTCGAGGGCGGCCAGGCGCGCCTGGTCTGGCGCACCGTGACCGCCAGCTACGCGCCGTACGGCGACTGGGAAATCCTGATCGACGCCGCCACCGGCGCGCAGATCTCCCGCCGCGACCTGCTGGTCTGCATCAAGCCCGAGAAGAAGCCGGCGAGCCTCAGCGCGCCGGTCTCGTCCATGGTGCCGGATGCGCGGAATGACAAGAGCGCGAACGCCGTCGGCTCGGGCCTGGCGTTCCCGGCCAACCCGCTGAACAATCGCGCCGACCGCTACGCATGGCGGGACGGCCAGGCCGTGGTCGACACCGGCCGCGAAGCCGTCAGCCTGACCAACCTCAGCGGCTCGGGCCTGCTGGCCGGCAGCTGGGTCGAGGTGTTCAACACCGACGCGGCCCGCGCCAACGAGCCCACGCTCACCTACAACTACAGCGCGCTGATCCTCAACGGACACTTCCAGGAAGTGAACGCCTACTACCACATCAACGGCTGGCAGGAGTACATGCGCTCGCTGGGCATCCTCAATGCCCGCAACCGCGTGACCAACGTCTACGTCCACCAGGGCGAGGACGACAACTCCGACTACAGCCCGACGCAGGACCGCATCCGCTACGGCGACGGCGGCGTCGACGACTCGGACGACGGCGAGATCGTCGTGCACGAGTACGGTCATGCCATCCACAACGACATCGTCCCGGGCTTCGTCTACTCGGGCGAGACCGGCGCCATCAGCGAAGGCTTCGGCGACTACCTGGGCGCCGCCCTGGGCAACAATGCGTTGGTCGGTGAGTGGGACGCGACCGCGTACAACGCGGGCCCGCCGCCCTTCCTGCGCCGCACCGACACCACGAAACACTACCCCGAGTCGATCGTCGGCGAGGTGCACGACGACGGCGAGATCATCTCGGCCGCGTGGTGGGACCTGCGCAACCTGGTCGGCGGCGCCGTGGGCGACAAGCTGGTCGTCGAGGCGATGTTCTACACCGGCACGAGCGCGACCTTCCAGGACTACGCCGACGGCGTCGTGGCCGCGGACCAGGCCCTGTTCGGCGGTTCGCACATCGGCTACATCTACCAGGCCTTCGGCGGCCGGGGCATCGGGCCCTCGTACCTGCTGAGCTTCGCGCACACGCCGCAGGGCGACACCGAGAACCTGGTCGGCCCGTACAGCATCGTGACGACCATCACGCACACCAGCCCGATCGTCGCGGCCGACGCGGTGAAACTGCACTACCGCTACGGCAGCGCGGGGGCGTTCAACGAGGTCGTGCTGAACCCGACCGGCGGCTTCGACCAGTGGGGCGGCGCCCTGCCCGGTCCCGGCGCCATCGGCACGGTGGAGTACTACCTGACGGTCACCGACGCCATGGGCATCGCGGCCTCGCTGCCGTCGACGGCCCCGACCGGCGTGTTCAGCTTCATCGTGGGGCCGGACTCGCAGGCGCCCGTGATCACGCACACGGCGATCACCGACAAGCCGCTGCTGGTGTGGCCGGCGGCCGTCAATGCGACGATCACGGACAACGGCGCGATCGCTTCGGCCACGGTCAACTACTCGCTCAACGGCGTGCCGCAGACGCCGCTGGCGATGACCGACCTGGGCGGCCATGCGTACTCGGCGACGTTCCCGCAGGCGGCGGCAAGCCTGGCCGCCGGTGATGCGTTCACCTATTCGATCGTCGCGGTGGACGGCAGCAGCCTGGCCAACACGACGACGAACGGCCCGCACACCTTCCACATCATCGATGCGCTGGGTGTCGTGCTGATCATCAATGACGATCTGGTGGTGAAGACCGACGTCAGGTACGACGACAACAAAGCCGAGATGCCGCCGCACGAGCGGACGCCCGAGAGCAAGGGCGCGTCCGCGAATGCGATGGGCGCGATGCTGACGGGTGCCGGCTGGGTGGTCACCCAGGAGGCGGCCGCCACGACTAATCCCGCGACGTGGCCGACCTATAGCTTCATCATTTCGTCGTCGGGTGCCAACACCGGCCCGGTGGCCAGTGCGACGTACCGCGCGGCGCTCGAAGCCTACGTGGCCGCGGGTGGCAAGCTGCTGCTCGAGGGCGGCGAGGTTGCCTACGACGCGATCAGTTCGCCGGGCTACCCGACGTTCAAGGCCAACGTCGTGCACGGGGCGACTTGGAACTCCGACAACGCCGGCTCGCTGGTCGTTGCGACCGGCCAGGCGAGCCATCCGATCCTGACGACCCCGTTCGCCGTCACGGCGCCGCTGGCCCTCAGCTACACCGGTTACGGCGACGAGGACGCGTTCACGGTGACCGGTGGCGCCTACGCGGTGCTGGGCACCACGAACTACCCGGCCAGCGCCGGCGTCTCGGTGTTCGACAACAACCCGGATCCCGCCAGCGCGCAGATCGTCGACTTCGCGTTCAACTTCGCGGTGCTCACCAACCAGGCCGAGGCCGCGAAGCTGTTGCAGAATACGGCGATCTACCTGACCACGCCCGAAGTCGGCGGCAGCGCCAGCATCTCGGGCGAGGTCACCGTGGTCGGCGGCTCCAATGCCGGCGTCCTGATTGCGGCCAACCCGGGCGGCTTCACGGCGGTGACCGGGTCGGACGGTCGCTACGTCATGACCGGCCTCTACGCCAACACGTACACCGTGACGGCGACCCTGGCCGGGTTCGGCTCGGCGCCGCAGGTGGTCACGCTGGCGTCCGGGCAGCATGCGACGAACGTCGATTTCGGGATGGACCAGATCGTGAGCTCCTCGTATTGCACGAGCCCGGCCCTGGCGATCCCGGACAACAACACCACGGGCGTCACCAGCCAGGTCATGGCCACGACCGGCGACATCCTGGTCAGCCTGACCTGCTCGGTGAACATCACGCACACCTGGAAGGGTGACCTGATCGTCGAACTGACGTCACCGAAGGGAACCACCGTTCGCCTGCACAACCGGACCGGCAGTTCGGCGGACAACATCGTGGCGCACTACGGCGTGGACACGGCCGTCGACGGCCCGGGCGCCCTGGCCGACTTCAACGGACAGCTGCCGATCGGGTACTGGAAACTGCATGTGTGGGATGCCGCCAGCGGGGACGTCGGTGTCCTGAACAGCTGGTGCCTGAACACGAAGGTCGTGAACATCGTCGTGGCCAACGAGATGCCCGACCTGTCGGTCGCGCAGAACGGCGGGCGTCCTCAGCTGAGCTGGACCTTCGCGCCGGGCATGGCGGACGGCTTCAACGTGTACCGGCGGACCGAGAACGGTTTGCGGACACGCTTGAATTCCGACGCGCTGACGGGTCTGGACGGCCGCGTCGAGTTCGTGGATGTTGCCGCGAACTACGCCGAGGGCACGCTCCTGTTCTACAGTGTGGGCCTGGTCCGCGGCGGCGCTGAAGTTGCCGTCAGTGACGAGATCCAGTACCGCGTGGGCTCCGGATCGCTGCCGACGGCCTTCGTGCTCTACGGCAACTACCCGAACCCGTTCAACCCGCTGACGACCATCAAGTTCGACCTGCCGCGCGACGGTCACGTGGCGCTGCGGGTCTTCGACCTGAGCGGTCGCGTGGTGCGCACGCTGGTGGACGACAACCTGATCCGCGCCACCCACACCTACCAGTGGGACGGCACGGACGACACGGGTCGTCGGGTGGCCAGCGGCAACTACTACTATCGCGTCGATACCGAACAGCGGACAGCGTCCGGCAAGATGACGCTGCTCAAGTAATCCCTCGACCCGGAGGGGTGTCCCGGCTTCACGGCCGGGACACCTCATCCGTCACCTCGCAAGTGCAACCATAGGGAGCCGCCGGCCAGGGAACGGGCGGCGGCTTCCCGTTTCCAGGGAGAGCTTCCATGTCTTCGTCGCCTGTGATCCGCCGCCTGCTGGTGTCCGCTTTCGCAATCGGTGCGCTGCTCGTCCCCGTCGCCGCTTCCGCTGCCGGCATCGCCTTCCTGCCCGGCGCCGCCCG
>CAIOLW010000263.1 GCA_903859215.1 uncultured bacterium
CGCACCCAGGCCGTGTCGGGCCGGGCCGGCGCCAGCAGCCCGGCGGGATAGCCGTCCTCGAGCCGCAGCGGCGCGGTGCTGGTCACGGCACCGACCTGGAACCGCTCGAGCCAGGGATCGAAGAGCGGCGCGGCGAAGGTCCGCGTCGCCACCAGGGCGAGGCAGCAGGCAGCCAGGACCAGGCGATTGGCGTGTCTCAATGCGTCAGCACCACCTTGCGCGTGACCGGCGCACCCGCGCCGTCGAGCTTCATGAAATAGGTTCCCGACGGCAGCCGCCGCCCGTCGACATCACGGCCGTCCCACTGCGTAAACTGGGTGCCCGGCGACACCGCCCGCGCATGCACCAAGCGTCCGGCCAGGTCGAAGATGCGCAGGACGGCTTCGCGTCCGGCGGGCACCTGCAGCGTGAACCGCAGCACGCCGGCGGCGGGATTGGGCCACGGCCGGCCCAGCGCGCCACCTTCCATCGTACCCGCGTCCGCGGCGCCGCCGTCAGCGTACACGGCCACCGGCGACAGCGCGAGCGTTCCCCACAGCGTCGGCCCCACGACGCGCAACTCGTGTCGGGTGCCGGGTGCTCCCACCAGCAGCGTCATGAGCCGCAACGCCGGCACCGGCCCCGACGCATCGGCGAGCACCGTCGCCCACGTGCTGTCGGGCAACGTCCGTGCCTGGATGTCGAAACGGGGCGCGGCGACGCCGCTGGCCCACGTCCAGTCCCAGTTCAGGCCCGCGTTCCAGTGCGGGTTCTCGTCGCTCGACGCCAGAGGGGCGCCGAGCGCCTCGCAGCGGCCGATCACCCACCCGCGCCCGCGCCACAGGTTGTTGGCCGCGAACTCGAACCGCAGCCGCCATGGCCCGGTGCCGTGTGCCGGGACCGGGAGGATGTCCGTGCGCCACAGCGGCCGGTCGCCGGCGACGAGTTCGCCGGGCGCGCCGCCGTAGGCGCCGCGGCCGTGCAGCGCGCTGCCCGATGTCGCGGCCACCCGTGCGGGCCAGCCGTGGAGCGGCTCAGCCGGTACTTCGGCACCGTCGGGGCCGACCCAGACGGTCGTCGCGCCGTCCATGGGCGTGCCGTCGGGCAAAGCTTCCACGTCCACCCAATGCAGGATGCGCACGCCCGCCGTCTCCACCGGGAGGGGACCGCTGGTCAGGGTCGCCCGGGCGCCGTTGCTGTAGGTGACCGCCGGCCAGTCGGCGGGGACGGCGGCGTCACCGGTGCAGACGAGCACCGGGTTTCCGTCCGGCGCGGGCGAGTCGACGCCCGTCCACCGCCGCCACGACGTCCCTGGGCCAGCGGGCTGTTCGGCCACCCAGGCGCCGGGCCACGACTGGTCGAAGTCCAGGGTCAGGTACGTCCACGACCACATCCAGGGCCGCTCGTTCGTGAAGGCAGTCACGCCGTCGCCGGTCACCGTGTAGCGGAACGTGGTCCAGGCATCGGGCGGCAGCCCGACCTGCGAGTTCCAGACGAGGCCACCCACAGGCCGCCAGAGACCGTCAAGACCCGCGGCCAGCGCCACGTCCACGGTGAGCGCATCGTTGTCGAACGCACCCCAGACCCGGCTGCCGAGCGCTTCCATGTGCAGCGAGAGATGCGTCGCCGCCCCGCCGTGAACGCGGGCCGCGAAGGAGACCTCGCGCATGGGCCCATCGCCGAACGAGACGTCGAAGCTCAGCCACGGCAGGGAAGCCGAAGCGGTGTGGTGCACGAAACCACCGGCGACCGCCGCGATGCCCGTCACCGAAATGCCGCTCGGCCCCGCATAGCCGTCGCTGGACGGGTTCGTCGCCGGCGTCAACGCCGTGACGCCGCCGGTGCCCGGGAACACGTCGCCGGGGCCGCCCACATCACGCCCCTGGCGCAGGTCGCCATCGGCATCGGCTTCGACCACGTGCGCGCGCAGGTGCCATTGCTGGAATCCGTCTTCGCTCCAGCTTCCCTCCGGCACGTCTTCGTCGACGTGCAGCACGACGAGTCCCGCCGGCACCGCGGCGTCGAACGGCGCGACGGCGGCCGGGTCCCTCGCCTCGAGCAGCAGGAACTCCGCGCCGCCCTCGCCGCGCGTCCAGACGCGGTGCGCAACGGCTGCCCGTGCACGCAGCGTGTCGCCGCCGGCAGGGCTCGACTCGATCGTCGCGATGTCGCACCAGCCGAGCAGCGCGCGCGAATAGGCGTCGGGCAACGAGGGATTCCAGCCCCCGCCGGTGCCGCGCGCCCCGGCGGCCATCAGGCTGAACACGCCGAGGCCACCGGCGCCGGCCAAATCGCCGCCGCCGCCAGCGCCGCTGTCCGGAGGCAGCAGCGGATCGTAGCGGTCCTCCAGGCCCAGAAGGTGCGCTGTCTCGTGCGCCCAGATGCCCGGTCCGCTGTCGAGGCTCGCCACCGCGTAGGCAACGGCGCTCACGCCGTCGGCCGCCACCGGCGGGTCGAGGAAATACTGCAGCGCCTGCACGACGCCGTCGGCCGCATTGTTCTCCTGGCCCTGCTCCGCATGCAGGATGAGCACGCCGTCGACCTGCCCGTCGTCGTCGGCGGTGCCGGGCCGTCCATCGGGACCGTCATCGTCGGCCAGGCGCAGGTCGAAGCCGGCCGTCGCCACCGCGGTGAGCGCCTCGCGGGCCAGTCGCCGTGAGCGCGTGAAGCCGTTCAGGTCGATGTCGGAATAGTCGCGCGCCACGCCCGGCAGGTGCACGAGCGGCGCGATGACCGGGGACAAGGCGCAACGGCCGGCGGACGCCACGGTGAAATAGCGGCGCAGCGACTGGCCTTCGTCGGCGCCCAGTCGCGGCGCCAGCGTAGCGGGATCCCAGCCGGCGGGCAGGCGGTGGTCAGCGAAATCAACGGGAATCACGAGCAGCCCGACATGCGCGGGCGCGGCCTGCGGGTCGGCGAGGTTCTTGGCGGCGGCGGCCAGGCTGCGCGTGCGGAAGGCGTCGCGCCTTTCGGCGCGCCAGGCGTGCAGCACGACCTCGTCGGGTGTCGCGGCTCGCGCGGGCGCCGGCGCAGCCGTGGCCAGGAGGCAAGCGAGGACGGCGCCGAGGCTGGCCAGGCGGGCATTCATGTGGCAATCCCTCCCGCGACGGCCGGGCGACGTTGCCCGCTGCCTCTGGTCAATATAGGTGGCGCCGTCAGTGGTTGAAATGCCGCCGGCCCGTCAGCATGAAGGTGACGCCCAATTCGCCCGCGCGGGCGGCCACCTCGTCGTCGCGAATGGAACCGGCCGGGGCGACGACGGCCCGCACGCCCGCGGCGGCCAGCTTCTCGATGCCGTCGGGAAACGGGAAGAACCCGTCGGAGGCCGCCAATGTTCCCTGCAGGTCGAAGCCCTGCGCGCGGGCCTTGGCGATGGCGATCTCCGTCGAGTCGACGCGGCTCATCTGGCCGAAGCCGCAGCCGACCGTGGCCGTCCCGTCGACCAATACGATGGCGTTGCTCTTGCCGTGCTTGGCCACCTTCCAGCCCATCGCCAGGCCGGCGCGCGTGGCGGCGTCGGGCTCGGGGCCGGCGGCCAGGCGCCAGTCGTCCAGTTCGGGGAAGCCCTCGTCCTCGTCCTGCTTGAGCACGAGCCCGCCCCACGCCCGCGTGCGGCCGCGCGTGGCCGCCAGGAAGCGCGGCAGGTCGGCCGAGAGCACGCGCACGTTCTTCTTCTTCGTCAGCCGCGCCAGCGCCTCCGCGCTGAACGACGGCGCGACGATGATCTCGAGGAAGCGCTCGGCCAGGATGGCGGCGGCCGCCTCGTCGATCGGCGCGTTGAACGCGAACACGCCGCCGAACGCGGACACCGGGTCGCAGCGCAACGCAGCTTCGAGCGCCGTCGCGGGCGCTCCCAGCGCGAAACCGCACGGGTTGGTGTGCTTGAGGATCGCGCAGCACGGCTCGGCGAAGTCGCCGGCCAGCTTCAGTCCCGCCACGAGGTCGACGAGGTTGTTGTACGAGAGTTCCTTGCCGCCGTGCAGCGTGAGCCCCACCGAGGCGAGCTCGTCGCCCGCCGGCAGGAACATGCGCGCGCCCTGGTGCGGGTTCTCGCCGTAGCGCAGCTGCGTGCCGTGGTCGACGCGCCCGGTCTCGCCCTCCAGCCAGTCGGCGATCGCGTCGTCGTAGCGCTCGGTCAGCCGGAACACCGCGGCAGCCAGGCGGCGCCGCAGCTCCAGCGTCGTCGTGCCGTCATTCGCGTCGAGTTCGGCCAGGACCTCGGCGTAGTGCGCGGGGTCGGGCACCACGGTGACGCGTGCGAAGTTCTTCGCCGCGGCGCGCAGCATCGTCGGGCCGCCGACGTCGATCTTCGCCACCAGTTGCTGCGCGTCGCCGCCCTCGGCGCGCACCTGCCCGAAGCGGTAGAGGTTGACCGCGACCAGGTCGATCGGCGTGATGCCGAGCGTCGCCACCTCGGCGAACGACGCCTCGTCAGGCCCGAGGATGCCGCCGTGGATGGCCGGGTGCAGCGTCTTGACGCGCCCGCCGAAGATCTCGGGATAGCCGGTCACCGTGTCGACGTCGACGACATCCAGTCCCCACCCGCGCAGCGCCGTCGCGGTGCCGCCCGAGGCAAGCAGTTCATAACCGTGCGCAGCGAGCCCGCGCGCGAACGCCTCGAGCCCGCCCTTGTCGGTGACGCTCAGCAGCGCGCGCCGGCGCCTCACAGGTACGCCTGCCATGTCGCGGCCTCCTCGGGGAACAGGATCTCCAGGACCTCGCGGTAGCGTTGCGCGGTGCGCGCCAGGACATCGGCCGGCAGCGGCGGCGGCGGCGGCGCCTTGTCCCAGGTCAGCGTCTCGAGGTGGTTGCGCAGGATCTGCTTGTCCCAGCTGGGCGGGTCCTGGCCGGGCACGACCTCGCCGGCGGGCCAGAAGCGGCTCGAGTCCGGCGTCATCACCTCGTCGATCAGCGCGATCTTCCCGTCGATGAGGCCGAACTCGAACTTCGTGTCGGCCAGCACGACGCCGCGCGATCGAGCGTACTCCGCGCCTTCACCGTACAGCTTCAGCGTCAGGTCGCGCAGCGATGCGGCGTGCGCGGCGCCGACGGCCTGCTCCACCTCGGCGAAGGTGATGTCGAGGTCGTGTCCCTCGTCGGCCTTCGTCGTCGGCGTGAAGATCGGCTGCGGCAGCCGGTCGGCCAGCCGCAGGCCCGCGGGCAGTGGTTGTCCGCAGATGGCGCCGCCGGCCTTGTACGACTTGAAGCCCGAACCGGCGAGGTAGCCGCGCACGACGCACTCGACCGGAAAGCGTTCGGCCTTGCGCACGAGCATCGAGCGGCCGCCGAGCCGGTCGGCATGCGCGGCGAAGGGCGCCGGGAACCGCAGCGGGTCGGCCGTCACCACGTGGTTGGGCACCGCGTCACGGAAGTGCCGGAACCAGCCGAGGCTCATCACCGTCAGCACGACGCCGCGGCCCGGGACCAGGTCGTTCATGATGACGTCGAAGGCCGAGACCCGGTCCGTGGCGACGATGAGCAACTGGTCGCCCAGGTCGAAGATGTCGCGGACCTTGCCTTCTTGATCGGGCAATAGATCCAGGTCGCGCGTGCTGCGCAGGGCAGGCATGGGATTTCCTCCGGGTGCGCCCCGGGACGTTGCCCGGCGGCGTCAGGTGCGGTGCGGCGTCTCGTCCCGGTCACGTCCCCTGGCCCGGTCACGGCGCCGCGGCGGGATGGTAGGCGGCCGTCCCGCGAGGTGTCAAGACGCCCCTGTGCGCAGGCTGCGGGGACCCGGCCAGACGGTTCCCAGGCGCCGTTCCCCGGTCCGGGCGTTCCAGCGGACGGCCAGGGAACCCTGCACGTCCGTGCGGCGGACGGCCAGGGTATCCCCGGCTATGATATAGGGTCCGTGGCTGGGGTGCCCGTAGCGGTTGCCGAGCCCGCAGCTGATGAGGACGACCCCCGGCCTGAGCCTGTCCAGCCACGGGGCCCCGCCCGAGGTGTTGCTGCCGTGGTGGCCGGCCTTCCAGATGCCGGCCTGGCCCAGTTCGGGGTGCGCCGCCAGGAGCCGCGCCTCGCCCCCGTTCTCGAGGTCGCCGCTCCAGACCAGGCGCACGTGGTCGCCCTGCCGCAGGACCAGCACCAGTGAACAGTCGTTCTCGGGCGTGCGCGCGACCGACGGGTCGGAGCCGCCGACCAGTTCGACTTGCCAGTCGCGCCAGCGATGAAGAACAGCGGGCGGCAGGTCCGTCGTCGCGCGCAACGTGTCCGGCAGGCCGGCCAGCGCGCGGGCCGCATGGCCGCCGCACCACCAGCGGTCGACGCGCAGCGCCGTCGCCAGGGCGCGCGCCCCGCCCGTGTGGTCGCGATGCCCGTGCGTGAGCACGGCCGCATCCAGCCGCCGGATGCCCATCCGGTGCAGCCAGGGCAGCACATCGCGCGTGAACGGCCCCTCGGTGGCGCCGCGCCCGCCGTAGACGCCCGCGGTGTCCAGCAGGACATGCCAGCCGTCGGGAAACGCGAGCAGGCCGCAATCGCCCTGCCCGACATCCAGGACGTGCAGCGTCACCTCGCCTGCCGACCACGGGGCCCGTGCCGGCGCGAGCAACAGCAGCGGCCCGGCCACCGCCGACGCCGCCAGCAACGCGAGGGCCCGCCCGGGCCGGTGGGCGCGCGTGCAGCGGGCCAGCAGCGCGAGCAGCACGACCGTCAACGCAACCCAGAGCGCGACCCGCGCCGGCGACATCGGCATCATCCCGATATCCCACCCCGCCGCGCGCGCAGCGGACCAGGCGACGCCCGCCGCCATCAGTCGCCACAGCAGCCAGGCGAGCGCGCCGCACGCCAACCCCGCCGCCGGGATGATGGCCACCAACGCCAGCGCCACGACCGTCATCCAGACGGCCACGCCGAACAGCGGCACCGCTACGAGATTCGCCAGCGGGGCGACCAGGCTCAGGCGCCCGAACGCCTGCGCCGTGACCGGCAGCGTGGCCCATTGCGCGGCCAGTGTGACGGCGATGCCGCTGGCGAGCCACGACCAGGGGCGTCGCCGGACGAAGCGAAGGCCGTCGGTGGCGCGACTGGCCGCGAGGATCCCGGCCGCCGCGATGTACGACAGGCGCAGCCCCGTGTCGAGCGCGGTGAGCGGGTCCCACGCGATGCAGAGCGCGTAGAGCAGCCCGAGCGCGCGCAGCGTGTCGAGCCGTCGGCCCAGGCATGGCGCCGCCAGCGCCAGCGCGCCGGCCCCCGCCGCGCGGATGACGCAACTGGGCAGGCCCGTGATCACCGTGTACGGCGCCAGCAGGCACAGCACGGGAACTGCGGCCAGCACCGGGCCGAGCCCGGCCGCGCGCGCGGGCGCCAGCAACAGGGCCAGCAGGATGCCGACGTGCAGGCCGCCGACCGAGAACAGGTGCACCAGCCCCAGGTCGGTGAACGGCTGGCTCTGCTCGCGTCCGCCGGGGTCGCGCGTGCCCAGGATCACCGAGGCGCCGAGCGACGCCTCGCGCGGCGGCAGGATGCGATCGAAGCCCTTGCGCAGGGTTGCCTGCAACGGACCCAGCCAGCGCAGTCCCAGGACGGCGGCGAGGTCGTTCGCGGGCGGGGCGAGCGGGCGGATGTCGTCCGCGCGCGCGGTCCATCCCAGGTCGCGAGCGGCGAGGTGACGGCGGTAGTCGAAACCGCCCTCGATGCCCGCGCCGCGCGGCCGCGACACCACCGCGCGTGCGGCGATCGACTGCCCGATCGCGGGTGCGTCGCCGCGACCGGTAACCATCAGGCCCTGTCCGGCCTGCGGACAATCGACGTCGGGAGCGTCGGCGACCCAGGCCAGGAGCCGCGCGGGCGCGCGCCAGCGTCCGTCACCGGTCGGCGACGGCCAGCCGCTGACGCGCAGCAGCGCGCGTCCCTTTGTCATCACCGCGACGGCCGGAACGCAAGCCGCGGGGGCGCGCGCATCCACGCGGCGCTCGCGCGCAGTCGCCTCGCCCCAGCTCCAGGCGCCCGCCAGGGCGAAGGTGGCCGCGCCCGCGACCACGGCGCCGGGTCCACCCGTGCCCGCGGCCAGCAGCGGCGTCAGCAGCGTGGCGCGGCCCCAGCCGGCGGGCGCGTTCGCCCACGGCGCGGGCGCGGCCGCCGACAGCGCGCCACCGCAGGCCAGTCCGCACAGGTGCAGCACGGCCCATGCAAGGGGCCACCAGGTTCGCAGGGAAGCAATGAGTGGCGAGGGCGCGCGGTTCAGCGCGGACGCGGGGTCAGTCGCAGGTGATGGCCTTCGGTGTCCCAGAAATGGCATTGGTCGCGACCGAGGTCCTTGGAGAGGTAGAGCATCGCATCGGCTTTGCGGTACAGCTCGAACGGGTCGAGGCCCGCGCCGGGGAACGTGACGGCGCCTGCCGAGAACGTCACGCGCGCGGACCGGCTCTGGCCGTCTTCGTCCACCGTCTCGAGGTAGTCGGCGTCCAGGAGTCGGCCCACGACCTCGTGCGCGGCCTCGGCGGGCGTGTCCGGCAGGATCAGCGCGAACTCCTCGCCGCCCACGCGGCAGACATGGTCGATCCGGCGCAGCGCTTCCTGCAGGCGACGCGCCATCATGCGCAGCACCCGGTCGCCGGCCTGGTGGCCGTAGCGGTCGTTGACGCCCTTGAAGTGGTCGAGGTCGGCCAGCACGAGCGTCAGCGGGCCCTGGGAACGGCGCGCGCGCTCGATCTCGATGGGGAACTGGCTGTCGAAATAGGCGCGGTTGAAGGCGCCGGTCAGGCCGTCCTTGTGGATGCGGAGGTTCACCTCGCGCTGGTTCTGCCAACGGCGGGTGACGAAGCGCGACAGGCGTTCGGCCAGGCGCAGCAGGGGCTCGCGGCCCCAGTCGCCGGCGGCGGTCAGGTAGAGCAGGCCGGCCTCGGCGGCGGGCTCGGCGCCGTCGCCCGGTCGCACCGGCTCCCAGAGCGGAACGGCAACGCCGCAGGTGGCAGGCTGGCCGCGACGGCTCTGGTACTGTTCGCGGATGTGCGCCGGAAGTTCGGCGGCGGACGGGATCCACACCGAGTGGCCTGCCGGGCGCAGGGACTGCCAGCCTTCGGTGCGCGTCGCGGGGCCCAGGGCGAAGACGTGATCGCTGTCGTCGGGCGCGTTTTCACCCGCCGGCAGCTGAAGGTGCAGGTCGAACTGGGGCACGAAGCGCCCGACCAGGCGCAGCACGCCGGCCAGGATGCTGCCCTTGTCGGCCGTGCGCAGGTCGGCGATTTCGAGATCCTGCGCGAATTCCATCGCGCCGAGCAGGTCGGCGACGTCACCGAGGTCGGTCGTGGCCGTCGTGAGTTCCAGCGTTTGCAAAGGCACGACAACTCGCGGGGCGTCAGGCCCGAGCAGACTGAGGTCGATCAGGCGGGTGCTTCCCGCCACGAGCACATACGCGGCGCCCGGTTGCCCGGCGCCCTCCACGGCCACGCGCAGGAGGCGACCGCTGCGCAGCAGTTCCCCGACGACCGCGCGCGCCACGGCCCGCAGACGGGCCGGGTCGCCGGCGCGCAGGGCGCGGCGGACGGCGTCCCGCTGCTCCGGCCCGACGCCGTCGAGCGGCAGTTCAAGGGCGAGCAGGCGGCGAAGACCGGTCAGGCTCATGTCCATGGTGGCCCGTCGCCCCTTTCTGGGCTGGGGTGCAGCGCGCTCTGGCCTCAATTATGACATATCATAAGGATTTTTTCAAGCATTGACGTTGGCGACCCGCAAACGACCTGCTATCTTCCGAAATCCGCCCCCTCAGGAATGATGTCCGGGAACCGGGACACACGCCGTCCGTTCCAAGACATTCCCGACCGGAAGGACAGGCACGGATGATTTGTGTGAAGTTGCACGGCGGCAACGAGTTGACATGGAAGTCGAAGTTTGCCGCAGGGGGTCGCGCGCTCCTTCTGGCGGGCTCAGTCGCCCTGGCGGGCCTGCTCGCCGGCTGTGCCTCGACGCACGACGCGGCCACGCGCCCCACGCCCCGCCCCCAGCCGCACGCCCGGGAAGCCGTCGCGGACATCTTCCCTGACGACAACAGTTTTTCGCGTCGGCCGGCGGCTGCCGACACCGCCGACACTGCGGATGAGGGCGCCCTCGACCTGACGGCCGAGGACGCGATCGACCTGGCGGTCGACGCCGAGGGGCGCGCCTCGCTGGAGGCTCTGGAGAAGCTCAGCCGCACGGCCCTCTCGCTGGCAGCCGACGACCGGCTGGACGAGGCCCAGGACCACGTCTTCGTGCTCCAGGACCAGGCCGGGATGCCTGCGCCCGCGGGCGCGGATTCCCTCTACATCGAACACCAGCTCAGCCTGCAGCGCCGCGCCGACCTCCTGGGCGCCGTGGTGGCCGAGCAGTACGCATTCTCGGGCGAACCCTCCCAGGCCGACTCGCTGCTGGCCGACGGCTACGCCCGGTTGGCGCAGGGCGCCTTCCCCGATTCGCTGGTGCCGGCCACGGGCGCGCAGTTGTCTCCGATCACGGTCGACCTGCTCAAGGTGGACAACCAGGAAGTCAGCCGCTGGGTGACGTACTTCTCGGGCCGCGGGCGCGACCATTTCCAGGTCTGGCTCGAGCGCCGCGCCCAGGTCGATTCGATGATCACCGCGATCCTCGACGAAAACGGGCTGCCTCGCGAACTGATCTACCTGGCGATGATCGAGAGCGGGCTCAGTTCGCGCGCCGTGTCGAACGTCGGCGCCGTCGGTCCGTGGCAGTTCATGGCGCCGACCGGTCGGGCCCACGGGTTGCGCACCGACTGGTGGATTGACGAGCGCCGCGATATGGAGATGTCGACACGCGCGGCCTGCAAGTACATCCGTCGCCTGTATGCGCAGTTCAACGACTGGGCGCTGGTGCTCGCGGCGTACAACACCGGTGAGGGCCGCGTCGAGCGCGTGATCGGGCAGACCGGCCACAACGACTTCTGGAACCTGCGCCTGCCCAGCCAGACGACGGCGCACATCCCGAAATTCATTGCCGCGGCACGCATCGGCGAGGACCCCGGTCGCTACGGCTTCGTCGTGCCGGCTGCGCGGCCGCTGCACTACGATGTGCTGCCGGTCGACGACGCGTTCGACCTCGAGGTCATCGCGAAGTGCGCCAATGTCGACGTGTCGGAGATCAAGGCGCTCAATCCCGGCCTGGTGCGCGGGATGACCTCGCCCGACCACAAGGGCTACCAGGTCCGCGTGCCGGACGGCCGCGGCAGTGCGACACAACTGGCGCTGTCGAAGGTGCCGGCCGAAAAGCGCCTGACCTGGAGCCGCCACCATGTCGCGCGCGGCGAGACGCTCGGGCGCATCGCCGCGAACTACGGCACGACCGTGGGCGACATCGCGCGCCTGAACAAGATGAACACGCCGTACCTGATCCACCCGGGCGACGAACTGCTGGTGCCGATGCCCGGCGAACTGAGCGAGAAGGCGCGCCTGCGCCTCGAGTCGGCGGCAGCCTCGGGCAAGTCGACGAAGGGCAAGCCCGGCAAGGCCACGGCCGCGAAGACGGGCAAGGCGCCCGCGCGCTACGAACCGCCCACGGGCTGGGAGCGCGTCAGTTACGACGTGCGCCAGGGCGACACCGTCGGCAACATCGCCAGGAAGCTGGGCGTGACCGTGGCGCACCTGCGGCAGGTCAACCGGATCCCGCGCAGCAACATGATCCACGTCGGCCAGAAGCTCCTCGCCTACCGGCCGCCGCGCGGCTGAGGGGCGTCACGCCGCCCGCGGGATGGACACTGAAGAAAGAAGGAGCCCGCCGCTGGCGGGCTCCTTCACGTTCCATCCGCGTGCAGCCGGTCGGCCGGTCCTAGAACCTCGCCGACACGCTGATCTGGTGCGTGGCCTCGTTGATCTCGAGGGCGTCGCCGGCGTAGGCGTAGTCGATCGTCAGCGGGTTCAGCTTGAAGCCCGCGCCCGCCGCGAAGTGCCCGCCGTCGAAGGCGCCGTCGTATCCCGCACGCACGAAGACCTTCTGCGAGAAGCCGACTTCCAGGCCGGTGTGCGTGTTGAAGCTCAGCGCGCCGGCGTGGAACTGGTCGGCGTCGCCGCGATTGTCGAAGCGCGTCTCGACGGCCCCGGCCAGGGTCAGGTCCATGTCCCACTTCGGCAGCGCCTGCCGCCACGCCAGCCCGGGCACCACGGCCGGGCTGATGATCTCGGTGTGGCCCGTGCTCCACGACAGGTAGGTCGTGGTGATGTCCTGCAGCTTGAGGCCGAAATCGAGGTGACGCCACACGGCCGGCCGCAGGAAGGCCACGTCGGCGCCGACGCCCAGGCTCGAGTACGGCCCGACGCTCTGGCGCACGAACTTCAGCGTGCCGCCCACGCGCCAGGCGCCCTTCTGCTCGCCGTACGACAGCAGCAGTCCCAGTTCCTGGTCGCTCTTGTAGCGGATCTGGTCCTGCAGGTCGAACAGGCCGAGCAACTCGGTGTTGTCCACCACGCCGTCGTGGTTCGTGTCGAGCTGGTCCTGGAGATGGTTCGTGAACGGAATGTCGTCCACGCCCAGCCGGATGAGCGAGATGCCGATGCCGGCGCTGGTGCCGCCCAGCAGGTTCCAGCCCACCGGCTGCACGAAGGCGACGAAGTCGCGATCGATGAGGTCGCCGAAGCGCTCGCTGTGCATCAGCATCAGCTCGCGGCCCGTGACGCCGGCCAGCCCGGCCGGGTTCCAGAACGTCGTCGACGGGTCGTCGGCGACGGCGGTGAACGCCGCGCCCATGCCGAGCGCGCGGGCCCCGCCCCCGTTCTCCATGAAGGAGCCGGCGAACTTGTCGGCGTGGGCGGCGCCGGGAAGGGCGGCGCCCAGCAGCACGGCGGCCAGCAGACTCAGGCGCCGCAACGGGCGCGCCGGGTTGACGATCATGCCTGCCTCGCGATCCAGGGGTGGTTGGCGCCCGCGCACGGGCGATATCCGGGTGTCCGTGACGAGATTATAGGGCAATTCCCGTTCCCCGCAAAGCACGGCCTGAGCCCCCCGGTGTTCTGCTCACAGGCCATAGGCCCGGATCTTCCGGTACAGCGTCCGCTCGCTGATGCCCAGCCTCTCGGCCGCCTGCCTTCGGTTTCCGGCGTGCGTGCGCAGGGCCGCCTCGACCAGGGTCCGCTCGGCGGTCTGCAGGTCGCCGCCGGCGCTGCCCGGCAGCGGACCGTAGGCATCGGTGCTGCCGAAGGTCTCGACCACCCCGGTGGCGGGCTCCCACGTGGTGGTGTCCGCGGGGTGCCAGGAGGCGGAACCGCCGGCCGGCCGGGCCCCGCCGACCAGCGCGGCCTTGATCTCCCGGATCTCCTGCCGGATCGCCAGCAGCGTCGACGCCAGCATCGCCATGTCCAGTTCGGGCGCGTTGACGGCGCCCAGCGGCACCGGCAGGTACGGCCGGGGCGCGGTCCCGGGGCGCCAGTCGGCCGGCAGGTCGGCCACGTCGATCAGCCCGGCCTGCTTCATCACCACCGCCGAACTGACGAGGTTGCGCAACTCCCGCACGTTGCCGGGCCAGTCGTGCTCGAGCAGCGCCTGCTCGGCCGCGCGCGTCAGGCCGCGCACATGCAGGTGGTGCTTCCCGTTTTCGGCACGCAGGAACGTATCGGTCAGGATCGGGATGTCCTCGGGGTGGACGCGCAGGGGCGGCGTCTGGATGACGACCACGCGCAGCCGGTAGTACAGGTCCTGCCGGAAGCGGCCGCGCGCGACGTCGTCGGCCAGGTTGCTATGGGTGGCGGCCACCAGGCGGATGTTGCTGGTGCGCGGCGCTCGGCCGCCGACGGGCGTGAACTCGCCGGTTTCCAGCGCGCGCAAAAAGCGCGTCTGCATGCCGAGGGGCATCTCGGCCACCTCGTCCAGGAACAGCGTGCCGCCGTCGGCGCGCTTGAAGACGCCGTCGTGGTCGGCCACCGCGCCGGTGAACGAGCCGCGCGCGTGGCCGAACAGTTCGCTCTCGAGCACGCCCTCGCTCATCGCCCCGCAGTTGAGGCTGACGAACGGTCCGTTCGCGCGGCGCGAGTTGTCGTGGATGGCGCGCGCGACGAGTTCCTTGCCCGTGCCGCTCTCGCCCAGGATCAGGATGTTGACGTCCAGCGGCGCGGCGTGGGCCACCAGCGAGAGCACCTCCTGGATTGCCTGGCTGCGGCCGACGATGCCGCTGCTCTCGCGCACGCGGCGCAGGCGCAGGTGGCGCTCGATGGTCTGGAAGATCTCCTGCGGCTCGGAAGTGTCCGGCAGGCTTGTGACCGCGCCGGTCGCGGTGACGGCCGGCTCGTGCGCGTCTTCGCCGTCGCCCTCGGTGCCGACCAGGACAAGGTCGGCATCGACGCGCATCGAGAGGAACTTCCGCACGACGTGGCGATGCCGCGGGTAGTCGCGGGTGTCGAAGACGAAGACCGCCGTCTTGCCCAGCGAGAGCTTGGCCAGCGCCTCGGACGGCGAATCGAACAGGAAGAGCTCCACCCCGGGCATCTGCCAGCCCGCGGCCGCGGCATAGAGCCGGTGGCGACGGCTCAGCAGGACTACCATGCGCATGTCGGCCTCCTGACCGGATACTGTCATTGTGGCAGGATAGCGCGGGCGGACGCGCGGTGCAAGGCCAAGCGCAAGATCTTGTGTCAAAGCGGCTTAGATGGACAGGAAGGCAGCTGCGCGGGCGATGTCCTCGCGGATGGCGTCGTGTTCGGCGGTCACCTCTTCGGGCGTCAGCCCCGTGGCGGCGTGCAGGCGGGCCGCGTCGGACGCGTCCGCGTCAAAGCCCAGGTCGCCGCGCGGCGGGTCGATGGTATTGGCCACCAGGTCGGCCAGGCCCACGATCGCGGTGGCCATGGCGTCGCGCGTCGTCGCCCGTCCGATCATCGCCGTGTGGTGCTCGCCGAAGGCCTGCACGAGGATGGGCGGGAACCGCCACGATTCCGCGAAGGCGGCACCGAGTTCGGCATGGTCGAAGCCGAAGGTCGCGCGCTCCATCTCCGTCAGGGACAGGCTGCGCGCGTGGCGGTCGGCGATCAATCGCCCGTACATCTGGGGTGCGTACACCTCGAGCACGAACTTGCCCAGGTCGTGCAGCAGGCCGGCGGTGAACGCCTCCTCCGGGTCCGGGTAGCCGACCAGGCGCGCGAGGTGGCGCGAGATGGCGCCGGTGACCACCGAGTGTCGCCACAGTTCGCGGTAGTCCAGCCGGCCGCCCGCGTTTTCCACGGCGCTCATCAGGCTCGAGGCCACCGTGATGCAGATGGCCACCTGGCGCACCGTACGGTAGCCGAGCACCGCCACGCAGCGATTGATGTCGGCCAGGTCGGCGCGGCTGGAATAGTACGGGGAGTTGGCCAGCCGCAGCACCTTGGTCATGACCGGCGCGTCCATGCGCACGACGCGCGTCAGGTCGGCGGGCCCGCTGGCCGGGTCGTCGAGGACCTTCAGGATGCGGATGAGCGTCTCGGGGATCGACGGCAGGTCGTCGACTTCGGCGAGCATCTGGCGCAGGTCGACCGGGTGGGTCGCTGTCGCGTGCATCGTCGTGCCGGTTGCCGTGGCCATGGTCTCCTCAAACGTAGATTTCCATCTCGTTCTCCAGCGTGGTCTGGAGAACCTCGGCCGCCTGCTCGAACGACGAGCGCGGCAGTTGCAGGATGCGGTTGGCCGGGCAGTCGAGGATGTCCAGCTCGGGATCGTCGATGAACCCGATGCCCATCTTCTTGCACAGCTTGTTGCCCAGGTCCAGGTACAGCAGCAGCGGGTTGTCGGCCGTCAGCGCCTCGGGATTGTGGTGGTTGAGGATGGACTCCTCCAGCGCCGGCGACAGCTTCCACTTGTTGACCAGCAGCGCCCCGACCTGCGTGTGGTCGAAGCCGAGGATCTCGACCTCGGTCAGGTGGAACGGCTGGTTCTCGTTGTAGACGATCTGGACGATCTGGTCGAACTTCTCGGGCACGCGCAGGTTCAGCACGAGCTTGCCGATGTCGTGCATCAGTCCCGCCAGGAAGGCCTCCTCGGCCAGCAGAGGCGCGCGTTCGGCCGCGAGCAGCCGGCAGGCGATGGCGCCGCCGATCGAATGCTCCCACAACAGGCGTTCCTTCAGCCCCGTGCGGCTCTTGCGCGTATTGTAGAGGTTGCGCGCCGCACTCGTGACCACGAGCGAGCGGATCGAATTGAAGCCCAGCATCACGATCGCCTCGTTCAGCGTCTTGATGCGGCGGCTGCACGAGTACATGGCGCTGTTGGCGATCTTGAGGATGCGACCGGTCATGGCCTGGTCGTCGGAGATGACCTGCTGCAACTGCGCGGCGGAAGTGTCGGGGTCGGAGGCGAGTTCGATGACCTTGGCGGCCACCTGCGGCATCGCGGGCAGGTCGCGGGTGGTCATGACGATGCCCTGGAGGCGCTCGGCAGTCTCCGGCGCCAGCAGGGCTACGCTTCCCTCGACGTCGACCGATGTGGTCATCCCGACTCCTGGAGAACGCTGTATCCGGGCGAGGCGACGATCGTCGGTGACGATCGGCGGTCACGGGCCGGAGCGCTCCCCCGGCCCCTAACCGACGCCCCGGCGAACCTTGAGATCGACCCCGCCGGGGGTCCCCTTTAGCCGGGAATCGGAAGTGGCCTCGCGGAGTTCGGCCAGGCGGTCGCTGGCGCGGCGCAGGCGGGCCAGGGCCGGGCCGAGGTCGGCCGCCGGCGCGGAGGCGCTGGGCAGGCTCTGGACGGCCTGGCGGGCCGCCGGGGCGTAGCCGCCGGGCACGGCGCGGGCCAGGCCGGGGGCCGGGGTGGCGCCGTGGCGCCGGGGCCGGTGGAATGAGAATCTGCCGAAGCGCGGAAACCGGATTCGCAGCCGCCAGCGGCGGGCCTGCATCAGGAGGGCCGCCACCAGCAGGGACGCGCCGAGGGCGGCCGCGGCCGCCGATCCCCAGAACAGGGGGCCCTGCCCGTTGGCGAGGTTCTGGAGCGCGGTCAACATCGGATCCGTCCTTTCACGGGCTCAGGCCCGCAAGTCGACCAGATGGCCCAGGGGCGAGGCGTCCTCGGCCGGATCGCCCTCGTTGTCATCGCCGTCGTCCTCGAGGTCGACCCCGCCGTCCTGCTGCTCCTGCCGCCGTTGCCGCCGGCGCTGGCGCTTGTCGAGGTTGCCCTCTTCCGGGTCAACGCGCTTCTGGGCCTGTTTCTCGGCCGTCTCCTGGACGCGGTGGGCCTGGAGCTCGCCCTTCTCCTCCAGGCGGTCGGCGAACGCCGTCCCCGGCTGGGGGTGGCTGGTCGCCCTGACCTGTACCTTGGCGACGTCGCCCATCTGGGCAAGCGTCGTGGGCATGGATACTCCGTCACCAGCCATGGGCGCCTCCGTTGCGCCACCCGCTCGCTACACGGGCGCTAGGTCGGCCAGTTGCCGCTGCGCGCCAGCCAGGCCAGGCAGGACGCGACTTGGAACAGCGACAGGCACGCCATCACGTTGACCGGTTCGAACTCGCGCCGGCCCGTCTTGACACCGGCGACGACCGGCTCTTCCGTATCGACCCGTTCCGTCTCTTCCTGACGGCGGCGGATCTGCTTCGTGATCTGGCCGATGGAACTGCGGCCCTCGTTGCGGTCGATCTTGCCCTTCAGGCGCATGATCGCGCGCGTGTGGATCTGGCAGACGCGGCTCTCGGTCACGTCGAGGATCTCGCCGATCTCCTTCAGCGTCAGTTCCTCGTAGTAGTAGAGCACCAGCACCAGCTGCTCCTTCTCGGGCAGCTCGGCCATGCGCGCGGCGATCAGGTCCTTCATCTCCTGGCGCGCGATGACCTTCTCGATGTCTTCGGTGCGCGAGTCGGCCAGGTAGTCGCCCAGGCTGGTCGAGTTCTCGCTGTCGTCACCCGAGGTGTCGGCATCCAGCGAGACGATGGTCGCCACGGCGACCTCGCCCAGGATACCGTCCAGCTCGTTGATGTCGATGGACAGGCGCTTGGCCACCTCGGCGTCGGTCGCCGGCCGGCCCAGCTGGACCTCGAGGGTGCCGTAGGCCTCCTCCAGCATCTTCGCCTTGCGCCGGAGTGAGCGCGGGAACCAGTCCTGGCTGCGCAACTCGTCGAGGATGGCGCCGCGGATGCGCGGGATGGCGTAGGTTTCGAACTTGATCCCCCGTTCGGGATCGAAATTGTCGACAGCCTGCAGCAAACCAAGCAGGCCGGCGGAGATCAGGTCGTTGAACTCGACGTAATGCGGCAGGCCGATCGCCATCCGGCCGGCCACATACTTGACGATCCGGGCATGAAGATCGACCAGCTGGCGGCGGCAATCCTGGCAGTTCTCCCGCCGATACTTGCGCCACACTTCAAGATGCTGGATCGGGAGCACGGTCTCGGTCATGCTGGTACCTTTCTGGAGAAGCGTCCGGATACCGGGTTGCAGAATCCATGCCACGGGTGACGGCTAGTGTTCACGGCCGGTTCTCCCGGGATTGCAGGGCCCCCGAGCGCACCATTAACAGCAGCAGGGAGCCCAGGATGAAGAAGCCCAGGTAGGCGATGCCGGCGCGCTTGAGCACCGCCATGGTGCCCCAGTCCCGCCAGAGGCCCACGGCCAGCACGGCGCTCGCCGCGCCGACAGCCACGGTCTGGATGATCTGCGCCATCACCGCAGGACCTCACGGTCCAGCCGGCCGGCGCCGGTCGCGGGCGCCGCAGGCGGCAGCACCAATGCGGCCACGGTGGCCGACGAAGCGACGGTCAGTTCGCCGCCGTGCAGCGGGTCGCGACCCAGCAGGGAGACGGCCAGGGGCACGGACTCGAGCACGTCGAGCAGCTTGCCGGTGCGGCGCGTGCGGTCCAGGCGCGTGAATGCCACCCAGTCGCAGTTCCAATCGCGCGTGGCGCCGGCCAGGCCGGGCTGGTCGGCGAGGTCGCGGTCGGCCGCCACGACGAGGTGCCGGTGGAAGCCGGGATTCGCGGCCAGCCAGGCGTGCAACTGCCCGCCCACGGCCATCGCCGGGGCGTCCAGGCGCGGCAGTTCGACGAGCACGGCGTCGTAGGTGGCGAAATGCGGTTCGGCATCGGCCAGGTTCTGCGCGCCGGTCACGACGGCGGCGTCGTAGCCGCCCGCCGCCGCGGCGTCCTGCAGCCGGTGCGTGTAGCCCGGGTCGGCCGGCATGACGGCCAGCACGAGCGTGCGGCGCCCCTGCGCCTGCAGTTGCGCGGCCGTGGCGAGCACCAGGTCCGAGCGCCCGCAGCCGCTGTCGCCCAGGAACGCATGGCAGCCGTAGAAACCTTCCCACCCGCAGTTGCTCGCGCGCAGTTGGGTGGCCAGCCAGCCGCGCATCTCGGCGGGATCGGCAGCGCCGCGCCCGGTGGCGCCGTGGCGGGCCGCAACGCGTCGGGACACCGCCGGCGAGGCGCCCGCGGCCACGAGCAGTTCGGTCACCGGGTCCGCCGCCGCCCAGGCCCCGTCGGCGCGGCGGCGGTCGTACTCGGCCGAGACCTGCTCGACCAGCGACTCGATGCGTTCGATCTCGCGGAGCAGCTCGGCGGGCACCGCAGCCTCGGTCGGCGACTCGAGCCCCAGGCGGGCGGATGCCGCGTTGTACCGCGCCGCACCCGTGCCCGGCGGCTGCACGACCACCTCCACGCCACGCTCCTGGCCGAGGCCGAGCTCATGGCGCCGGGTCACCGTGCGCGTGCTGATGATCACCGCGTCGTCGCCGAAGCGTTCGCGGATGCGTCGGTGGGCGGTCTGCAGCGAAGGCGCCGAGATCACCACCGGGCCGTTATCAACCGACGGCCTGCTGTTCGAGCTTCGAGCCACTGGTCACCACCGTTCCGGCGGACACAATGGACGCCGAGGATGCGACCTCGGTGTAGCCCATCACCGCAAGGTTGGGATAGGTCGGCTCCACGAGCCGCTTGACGAACATCCGGATGGGGGTCGGCACCAGCAGCACCGGCGGCGTGCCGCTGGCGTAGGCCGACCGGAGCACCGTCTCGAGGCGCCCCAGGAATTCGCGCGTGAAGCCCGGCGCGATGGCCACACCGCCGCTGCTCTCGGAGTCGCGCGCCGCCGAGACGAGGATCTGCTCGCATTCGGGGTGCAGCGCCACGACGTGCAGCTTGTTGCCGGCCTCGCTGTAGAGGGCGGTGATCGAGCGCGACAGGGCCTCGCGCACCCGGGCGACCAGGTAGTCCGGCCCGTGCCCGCCGCCGCTGTGGTTGCCCAGCGTCTCGAGGATGGTGACGATGTCCTTGACCGGCACGCGCTCGTGGAGCAGGGACTTCAGGACGTTGTGCAGCGTGTTCACCGGCACGCGATCGGGGACCAGGTCCTCGACCAGCGAGGGCGCGAACTCGCGCACGGACTCGCACATGTCCTTGATGTCCTGGCGGCTGAGCAGCTCGTCCGAGTGGCTGCGCACGATCTCCGACAGGTGCGTCGCCAGGACGGCCGCCGGCTCGACCACCGTGTAGCCCTCGCGCTCGGCGCGCGTGCGGCCTTCGGGATCGATCCAGACCGCCGGCAGGTTGAACGCCGGCTCGGTCGTCGCCACGCCGTCGATGTGGCCGCAGTCGGGGCGCGTGCTCATCGCGAGCAGGCGGCCGGGGCTCAGTTCGGCCCGCGCCACCTCCACGCCCTTCAGCTTGATGACGTACTCGTGCGCCCCCAGTTGCAGGTTGTCGCGCACGCGGATCGGGTGGATGAAGATGCCCAACTCGGCGCCCACCTGGCGGCGGATGCTGCCGATGCGGTGCAGCAGGTCGCCGCCGCGGGCCTCGTCCACCAGGGTGATCAGCCCGTAGCCGATCTCGAGTTCCAGCTTGTCCAGCACGAAGAGCTCCTCGTTGCGCGGTCCGGGACGTTCGTCGGCGGCCTTGCCATGGGCCTCGGCCGGGGATGTCGACTCCCGCTCGATCTCCATGTCGGCGTCGAACTTCTTCACGCGGGCGCCCATCAGCTTGCCGGTGATGGCCGTGCCGGCGGCGAACAGGAGGAACGGCACCGTGGGCAGGCCGGGAATCAGGCCCAGCACGGCCAGCGCGGCCGAACTGAGGTAGAGCGCCTTCGTCTGGCGGAAGACCTGGACCGTGATCGACTGGCCCAGGTTCAGTTCGCCGGAGGTGCGCGTGACGACCAGGCCGGCCGCGGTCGAGACCAGCAGGGCCGGGACCTGGCTGACGAGACCGTCGCCGACGGTCAGCATGGTGAACCGCGAGAGCGCCTCGCCCGCCGGCAGGTGCATCTGCAGCATGCCGATGGCGAAGCCGCCCACGATGTTGATGACCGTGATGATGATGCCGGCGGTGGCGTCGCCCTTGACGAACTTGCTGGCGCCGTCCATGGCCCCGAAGAACTCGGCCTCGCGGGCCACCTCGCTGCGCCGCTCGCGGGCCTGCTTCTCGGTGATCATGCCGGCGTTCAGGTCGGCGTCGATCGCCATCTGCTTGCCGGGCATGGCGTCCAGGGTGAAGCGGGCGGCAACTTCGGCGATGCGGCCCGAACCCTTGGTGATGACCATGAAGTTGATGATCACCAGGATGATGAACACGATCACGCCGATGACATAATTGCCGCCGATCACGAAGTGACCGAAAGCACTGATCACCTGGCCGGCTTCGCCCCGGCTGAGAATCATCCGGGTTGACGCGACATTGAGCGACAGCCTGAGCAGGGTCAGGATCAGCAGCAGCGACGGGAAACTGTTGAATTGGAGCGGTTCCTTGAGGTACAGGGCGACCAGGAGCACCGTCACCGAGAACGCGATGCTGAAGGTCAGCATCAGGTCCAGCAGGATCGGGGGCACCGGGACGATCATGAGGCCCAGCACCAAAAGCACCGCTACGGCGCTCAGGATGTTGCTGTTTGCCAGCACGAGATCCCGGTTGATGACCTGTTCCTGATCCACTCGCTATCCCAATCCCTTCAGGGTCACGACCGCTTCAGGCGGTAGACATAGGCCAGTACTTCAGCCACGGCCTGGAAGAGGCTCTCGGGCACATAGTTGCCCACCTCCACCTGTGCATGCAGCGCCCGTGCCAAAGGCTTGTTCTCGATGACCGGCACGCGGTTCTCGCGCGCCAGCTTCCGGATGATGCCCGCCAGGTGGTCCGCGCCCTTGGCGACGACTTTCGGGGCCGGCGAGCCCTTCTCGTACTTCAGCGCCACGGCGAAGTGGGTCGGGTTGGTCACCACGACGTCGGCCGTGGGCACCGCCTGGAGCATCCGCTTGCGGATCGCCTCGAACTGCAGGCCCCTGATCCTCGCCTTGATCTGCGGATCGCCCTCGTAGTCCTTGTGCTCCTGCTTGATCTCGTACTTGGACATCTTGAGGTTCTCTTCGTAGCGCCACTTCTGCCAGAACCAGTCGCCCAGGGCCAGGACCACGCAGAACGCCAGCAGCTTGGCCACCAGCTTGATGAAGGCGGCCTTGCCGGTGGCGACGACCGCGGGCAGCGTCAGCAGCGAGCTGCCGATGATCGTGTCCATCAGCCCGTCGATGGTCTTCCAGGCCAGCAGCGAGACGAGGATGATCTTGAACAGGTTCTTCAGCACGTCGAAGGCGGCCTGGGCCTTGAAGAACTTCTGCATGCCGGAGACGGGGTTCATGCGGTCGAACTTCAGTCCCATCGCCTTGGGCGAGATCTTGAAGCCGAACTGGGCGACGTTGCCCCAGACCGAGGCGATCATGACGCCGATCAAGAGCGGCGTCATGGCGATGGCGACGGGCCAGAACGAGCCCTCGAGCAGCTCGCGGGCGGCGTAGACGTTGATCGGGGCCAGGATGTGCGCCTGGCCGAGCAGGTAGCTGGTGTTTTCGCAGAGTTTGCGGGACATGAAGCCGGAGCTCGCGACCAGGAGCGTCATGCCGGCGATGAGCACGACGGCGCTGCTGACCTCGGTACTCCGGGCGACGGTGCCCTCGTCGCGCGCTTCCTCGCGCCGTTTACCTGTCGCAGTTTCTGTGCGCTCGCCCGTTCCGTTGTCGGCCATCACTCACCTCCCGCGCGGTGCGTCCGCTGGTTGGGGCCCCTACTGCATTGCCGAGAGCGTGCGGGCCAACTGGTCCGGCAGCGCCGCGTACATGCCCATCACGACCTGGCGGAAGAAGACCAGCGAAGCGCCCAGCGTCACCAGGCCGACGCCGATCTTCACCGGGAAACCGACCACCAGCACGTTGAGCTGCGGGATGGTCTTGACGATGACGCCCATCGCGGCGCTGACCAGCAGCAGCACGATGATGATGGGCGCCGCGATGCGCAGGCCCACCTGGAAGACCGTGCTGAACTCCTGCAGCAGGTGCCAGGCGCCGCCGGTCAGCATGCTGGTCCCGAACGGCGGCAGTATCAGGCACGACTGGAACATCGCCGAGATCAGCACGGTGTGCGCGTTGGTCACGAAGAACAGCAGCACCGCCAGCAGGTGGTAGAGCTGCGAGATGATGGAGATCTGGCTGTTGCTCATGGGGTCGAAGGCATTGACGATCGAGAAGCCGATCTGCATGCCGGCCACGTCGCCGGCGAAGCGCACCGCCACGAAGACGAGGTTGATCGTGAAGCCCATCATCATGCCGATGACCAGCGACCGGGCCGCCTCGGTGACGAGCGGCTGCCAGGCCAGCGTCACGGCGCCGACCGGGACGGCGGGCATGATGGCCGGCGCCAGCGCGACGGCCATCGTCCCGGCAAGCGCCAGTCGCCAGAGCGCCGGCACGGCCCGGACATCCAGCATCGGCAGCGTGGCCGCCAGCACGCCGAAGCGGATGGTCAGGGCCATGATGACGCCGAGCAGGGTGATGTCGATCTCGAAGTTCACGACGTCCCTACATGTTCGCGACGCGTGTGAACATCGCCTCGGTGAAGGCCGTCAGCTGCTTGATGGTCCGGGGCAGGGTGATGATCAGGACGACGAACACGGCGAGGATCTTCGGCACGAAGGTCATCGTCATCTCGTTGATCTGGGTCGCTGCCTGGAAGATGGAGATCACCAGGCCGACGATCATGCCGGTGATCAGCATGGGGCCCGCCACCATCACCACGGTGCGCATCGCGTACTGGCCGATCTCGACCACGCTTTCGGGAGTCATCGGAGTCCTTTCCCGGCCCTACTGGAAGGCCTGGACGAGCGATTTGACGACCAGGAACCACCCGTCCACGAGGACGAACAGGAGGATCTTGAAGGGGAGGCTGATCAGGACCGGTGGCAGCATCATCATGCCCATGGACATCAGGACCGAGGCCACCACCATGTCGATGATCAGGAACGGCATGAAGAGCACGAATCCCATCTGGAACGCGGTCTTGAGTTCGCCGATCACGAAGGCGGGCACGACGACCAGCATCGGCAGCTCTTCGGGCGATCCCGGCACCGGCGTCTTGGTCAGGTCCAGGAACAGCGCGATGTCCTTCTCGCGCACCTGGCGCAGCATGAATTCCTTCAGGGGCACCTGCGCGCGCGTGAACGCCTCGCGCTGGCTGATGGTCTCGGTCAGCAGGGGCTGTACGGCCTCGTTGTTGATGCGCGTGAAGGTCGGGGCCATGATCACCATGGTCAGGAAGACGGCCAGGCCGATCAGGATCTGGTTGGCGGGCGCCTGGTTGGCGCCGATGGCCTGCCTGAGGAAGCCCAGCACGATGACGATGCGCGTGAAGCTCGTCATCAGCATCAGGATGGCCGGCGCCAGCGACAGCACGGTCATCAGGATGACGATCTTCAGGGCCGAGCCCATGGCCTTCGGGCCATCGGCGCCCTGGATCTCGAGCGTCAGCTTCGGCGAGGCCGCGGGCGCCGTCTTGAGCGGGCTGATCGGCCGGATCGGGGCCGGCGGCGACGCGGCGAACGCCGGCAGGGCGATCCCGGCCAGCAGGAAGGCGACGAGCGCCAGGAAGGCCAGGCGCGTGGCGCGCCCATGCGGGCGGGCGGTGGTGCGGATGACAAGCTGGTCTGACAAGCGATTCCCCGTTTCAGGCGTGGTCCCGCCCCCATGGCGGCGACTGCCGGGCGGGTAACGCAACGGCCGTGCCACCGAAGGGGCACGGCCGTTTGGGCCTGATGGAGCGCAAGTGGTTATTATTGCATCAGTTGCAGAATCGTGCCTGGGCCTTCCGGGGGCCCACCGGCCCGCGCCTGCGGGGCGCCGTCAGCCAGGCGGCCATATTCTGGTCAGTCCCGCAAGCCGGCCGGTCGGAGCGCCGAGGATTTGAACCAGCGGGTCACCGAAGCCGGCAGGGTCAGGCTGCCCGCGGGGCCGGCGGCCACCGTCTCGCCATACTGCCGGCGGTAGGCTTCCCATTCCTCCTGGCGCAGCAGGACCATCGCGTTCTCGTGCTTGTAGACGTAGGAGACCTCCTCGCCCAGGCGCAGGATCTGGATCTCCCGGCGCGGCCCCAGGTGCCAGACGGCCACCATGCGGGCCTGCGCGGCGGCGCCGCGGCGCCCGAACCGGGCCAGCAGCTTCAGGCACAGGAACAGCAGCCCGAAGACCACGGCCAGGCCGCCGATCGTTCGCCACCAGCTGCCGGCGCCGAGGCTGGCGGGGTCGAGCGTCACCGTGTTCACGGCCGCCAGAAAGAGCCCGCCGCCCATCACAGCGCCCGCTTGAGCCGCTCGACGCGGTTCAGGAGCTTGGTGATGCGGACGGCGAAGTGGTCGTCGACGACCACGACCTCGCCGCTGGCGAGCAGGGCCCCGTTCACCATGATGTCCACCGGCTCGCTCGTCTGGCGGCCCAGTTCCACGACCGAGCCGGACGACAGGTTCAGCACGTCGCGGAACTTCAGGCGCGCGCGGCCCAGTTCCACCGAGATCTCCAGGTTGACGTCGAGCAGCAGGTCCAGGTTGGCGGCGCCCACCAGGTCCTCGCCCAGGTCGGCGATCAGGGCCCCGGATTCGTCGTCGGCCAGACCCGTGGCGCCGTTGCCGCCACGCCGGGCGTTGTCGTCGTTGCTCATGCCGCGCTACTCCTTGCTCAGCTGCTGGATCAGTTTCACCGCGCGCTTCTGGCCGAGGCGCCCCGCCTCGCCCAACCACGCGTTCTGGCCCTCGATCCTGACCCGCAGCGGGCCGTTCACGGCCTGCGGCAGGTGGAGGACGTCACCGGGGGCCAGCTTCATGACTTCCTCGAGGTTCATCTCGATCTCGCCCAGGACGACCACCAGTTCGCTGCTGGTGGCGCGCACCATATCCAGGATCTTCCGGCGGTCGTCCCGCAGCTCGGGAGCCGTGCGCATCTCGATCGCGTCGCGCGGGTCGAAGATGTCGCGCACCGGGCCGAAGGCCGACTGCGGGATCGCCAGATGGACCGGCCCCTCGACCGTGTCCATGCGGATCTGGAATTTCATGATGATCAGCGACTCGCCGTCGTTGATGCCGCTCAGGTAGTTGGCGTTGTTCTCCAGCGAGGAGAACGCCGGCTCCAGCTTGACCAGTTTCTGGGCCGAGCGCCGGAAGATGTCCAGGAAACGCTCGATCATGCCGGCGACGATGCCGCGCTCGATCTCCGTGAATTCGCGCACCACATCCTCGGCGTCAGGGATGCCTCCCATCAGCTTCTTCATGAAGACGAAGCCGAGGCCCAGATCCACGTGGCAGAGGGCGTAGCCCTTGAGCGGCGGCAGCGTGACCATCGCGACGCAGGTCGGGTTCGGCAGGTCCTGCACGTACTCGCCGAACGTGCACTGGCGCAGGCCCTTGTAGTCGATCTGCACGCTCATGCGCAGCAGGCTGGTGAAGTCGATGGAACCGGTCTTGGCGAAACCGTCGGCCACGGCCTGCAGGTTGTGCTCGAACGTACGGGAGATGTTGTGCGGGCGGTAGAAATCGTAACGGCGCAGCGACGAGCCCGCGTCGTCGTCGGGACCGGCGCGCAGGACCTCCTCCAGGTCCATGCCGCCGGCGCCGTCGACCATGCCGGCCATGTCCTCGGCGGCGTCGATGGCCGCTTCGAGGCCCTGGTTGTCGTCGTTGGTGTTGCCCGGACGCGCCATCGTTTTCTCCGCGGACTGCTACTGGACGACGAGGTCGGTGAAATACACGTTCAGGACTCCGCCCTCGGGGCTGAGTTCGGTGGCGCGGTTGAAGATCTCCTCGCGCAGCCGTTTCTTACCGTCGGGCGTGGCCAGCATCGCCGCGGTCTTGTCCGAGAGGGCCATGATCACGGCGTCCCGCAGCTGCGGGCGCTTTTCCTCGAGCAGCGTCTTGGTCTCGGGGTCGGCTGTCTCGATGTTGACGCCCAGGCGCAGGTAGCGTGGGCGGGCCGAATCGCCGGCCAGGGTGACGACGATCTCCTGGAGGTCCACCAGCGTGCCCCCGGCGCCTTCGCCCTCGCCCTTCTTCTCGCCCTTCTTCTCCGCCTTCTTCTCGCTCTTCTTCTCGGGCTTCTTTTCCCCGCCCTTGCCCTCGACCTTGGCCCCCGGGATGCCGCCGCTCTCGGCGCCGGCGACCACGGCCGCCTCGCCCTTGCCGGCCTGCAGGCGGGGCACGATGACGAACTGGGTCAAGCCGATCGCGATGGCGGCCTGCGCCACCACGATCACTCCCAGAACGATCGCCTTGTTCTCGAACAGGTTCGGCTTCGCCTTGGCCTTGGGGGCCGGCTTCTCCTGTTCCGCATCCGTCTTCTTGTCGGCCATCTTGGGCTCCTTGCCTTGATCGGCGGCCGTCCCGCCGCCCGTCAGCCATCGGCGGGCAGGCCGGTATTTGGCCGCCCCGCCGGTATTTCAGGCACCCGCCGGACCTCCGGTCCCACCGGATCCGCCCGGGAGCGCCGTTTGGGGCGCCGCCGGGCCGGGCCGCCGCGCGCGGCGGCCGGGGTCAACCCGGCACGTTGAAAGTATCGTGCCAGCCGGCCTGTCCCGGCCTCAGGCCGGCTCGACCTGCATGGGCACCAGCAGCGATCGCGCAGCGCGGGCCTTGAACTCCATGGTCCGCCGGATGACCTCGTCGGGACTCTCCCGCACCATGATCTTCCGGTCGGTCGTCAGTGAAATGAGCGTGTCGGGGCCGGCGTGGATGTATTCGATGAGCTCGGCGTTGACCACGATTTCCTGGCCGTCGAGCTTGGTGAGTCGGATCATGCGGATGCGCTCCCGGGACCGCGCCCGCCGCGGGCCCCCATCGGGACCCGCGGCGACGCCCTGTTCCTACCGGCGACCTACCGGACCAGGTTCACGAGTTCCTGCATGACCTGGTCGGCCGTGGTGATCACGCGGCTGTTGGCCTGGAAGGCGCGCTGGGCGACGACCAGGTTCGTGAATTCGCGCGCCAGGTCGACATTGCTGGTCTCGAGCGCGCCCGTGACCAGCGAGATGCCGTTGCCCGCCCCGGCGAACATCTCCATCGCCTCGCCGGAGTTGCCGCTGCGGCGGTACGTGTTGTTGGCTTCCCGCGTCAGGCCGTCACGGTTCGAGAACGTCGCCAGCGCGATCTGGCCGATCGCCTGCGAGGTGTCGTTCGAGAAGACGCCGGTGATCAGGCCGCTCTGGTCGATGTTGAAATCGACCAGCGAGCCCGTGCCGTAACCGTCGGCCACCGACTTGAGCGTGCCGCTGCCCTCGAACTGCGTGAGGCCGTTCAGGGCGCCGATGTCGCCGTAATCCAGGGCCAGCGTGACGTTGGCGGCGCCGTCCTGGTTGGCGGACTGCGGGCGGAATTCCAGGCCGCTGCTGCCGTCGTCGAACGAGAAACTGCTGATGGCGCCGGTCTCGCTGAACCGCATGCGGCCCGACTCGCCCGCAACGATGGTCTCGCCGCCTTCCATCGTGGCGTTCCAGAGCCACTCGTTCTGGCCGGGCACCTTCTCGAACTGGAAGTTCACCGTGTGCTCGCCGCCCAGCGAGTCGTAGGTCGTCGTGGCCATCGAGAACGTCTTCTTGTCGGTGGCCTGCTGCGTCTCGGTGAACGTGAAGGCCTTGGCAAGTACCTGGTTCGTGACGCCGGCCTGATCGACCGAAACGTCGCCGATGGCCGCAGCCGTGCCGACCTCGCCGCTCACGACGATCTGGCCGTCGGAATTGACTTCGACGGGGGTCGAGTTCGCGCCGAGCGTGTACTGGATCTGCTGCATCAGGTCGGCCAGCGTCGTCGTGGCCGTCACCGCGAGGGTGCTGTCGGCCGTCGGCGTGCCGCCCACGTCGCCGCCCAGGGTCAGGTTGATGGGCCCTGCGGCGGGGTCGAGCCCCAGGGACGTACCGGCGTAGTTGCGCAGGTCGGTCAGCAGGTCCGTGGACGTCGCTGCGGCCAGGGCCGCGGCCGACGACCCGGTACCGCCGTTGGCGATCGTGCCGCTGAACGAGAACACGGTGGAATTGTCCACCGACAGGGCCAGGCCGTTGACGTCGGCGCCGGCGTTGGCGGCCGTCAGGGAGCCGTCCGCGCCAATCGACAGGGTCACGCTCTGGGCGTTGGCCGTCAGCGAAGCGTTGATCTGGTCCACCATGTCCTGGTAGGTCATGCCGTCGGTCACCGTCACCGACGCCGCGTTGAACGGGGTGCCGCCGGCGTTGCCGTTGATCTTGATGACGTCGCCGGCATTCAGCCCGTACGAGCCCGTCGCGCCCCGCGTGAGGCCGGACAGGAGGTCGGTGCCGTCGGCCGCCACAAGGAACCGCGTGCTTTCGCGCACCGTGCCCTTGGCGTCGCTGTTCGAGTCCAGGTTGCCCATCAGCGCGACGCTGCTCGACGGCTGCGCCGGCACGACCAGCGACGGGTCGATGAAGAGGTCGGTCAACGGGCCGTTGACGACGTTGCCCGACGAATCCGCCATCAGGCCCTGCACGCGCAGGCCGGTGGTCGGGTTGACGAGCTGGTTCTCGCTGTCCAGGCCGAAGACGCCGGCGCGCGTGTAGACGCGGCTGGTGCCGTCGCTGAGCACGAAGAACCCGGGGCCCTGGATGGCGATGTCGGTCTTCTTGCCGGTCGTCTGGAAGTTGCCCTGGTTGAAGTTGGTGTCGATGCTGCCCACCATCGTGCCGAGGCCGATCTGCGCGGCATTGGTGCCGCCGAGGCCGCCGCTGACCGGCCGGCTCGCCGACTTGATGGTCTGCGTGAGCATCTCGTTGAAGGTGACGCGGCCCGACTTGAACCCCACGGTGTTGCTGTTGGCGATGTTGTTGCCGATGACGTCGAGGTTCGTCAGGTTGGCACCGAGGCCCGACACACCGGAGTAGAGAGACTTGAACATGGATTCCTCCCGGGTTCCCGTTCTGCCCCTGTTCGGGGCGCCACGTCAGCTGACCTTGTAGATCTCCGAAACGAAGAATTCCTGGCCGTTGATCATGACCACGGCCTGGTTATCACTGTACCGCAGGCCGGACACGGCCCCGGTCATCAGGGTCTTGAACGAAACGTCCGCGCCGCTCCGGTCCTTGATGGACGCGGAGATCGTGTACTTGCCGTCCACTGCGACCGTGCCGTCCTCCAGCTTCCCGTCCCACTTGACCGTGTTGAGGCCCTTGGTGACAGGCACCGGGAACGTGCGGACGACATGGCCGGTGGCGTCGGTGATGCTCACGGTGGCGGTGCCGCCCGCGGTCGCGGCAATGCCGTTCTCGCTCGCCGCGCCGTTGCTCATCGTCAGGTTGTTGCCCTCGACCGTCGCGTTGCGGCCGACGAGCGCGAGCATGGCGGTATTGTTGATGGCGGTGCCGACCGCCACATTGTCCTGCATGCTCTTGGACATCGTCTCGAGCTGGTCCAGCATGGAGAATTGCGTGATCTGGCTCGTGAACGCCGCGTTGTCCATGGGACTGGTCGGGTCCTGGTTCTTGATCTGGGCGACCAGCAGCGCCATGAAGTCGAGCTTGCTGACCTGCGAGATGTCGCGGGTGGGCTGGCCCAGCGAAGGCCCGGTCCCGTCAGTGATTCCGGCGATGGACATGGTCAGACCTCCTGCGAGGGTTGCGAAAGGTCGGTGAAGGCGCGGACCCATGCTTCGTGCGCGCCGTCCGTATTCTCCGTCCGCCGGCCGCGGGCTTCGTCGCGGCCTTCGCGACGACCGTCCTGCTGCCGACCGTCCTGCTTCTGGTCCTGGTGGCGGTCCTCCTGGCGGTCGGTCCGCAGGGGACCGCCGTCACGGGACTCGACGCGCACTTCCACGTGCTGGAACCGCCCCGAACGTTCCATGATGCTGTCGGTCAGTTCACGCGCGCCCAGGCGCAGCGCCTGCTCCGCCTCGGGCGTCGCGGCGCGCATGGTAATGACGAGGCGGTCGTTGCTTGCGCGGAAATCGACGTCCACCTGGCCGAGGTCCTCCGGCGTCAGCCGGATCGTGAGCTTCTCCTCGCCCTTGCCGGCCTGCAGGCCGCGCGAGACCTGCTCGGCCACCTGAGCGCGGATCGAGGCGGCGTTGGGCCCGGCAACCTGGGCGCGGATCCGGGCCGCAGCGGTCGGATCCGCCAATTCGCCCGGCAGCCGCGAGCCGGTGCCTTCGCCGGCGCCCGCGGCGTCGTCGGCAGCCAGGAACTCATTCACGAGCGCCGAGAACACGGCCGTCCGGCCCGGCGCGACAGCCGGCTCGCCGGTCGATTCGGCTGGCGCAGGCTCGGCCATGGCGGCGCGCGGCGCCGACAGGCCGGCGGTCTTCAGGTAGGTGTGCAGGCCGACACCCAGCAGCGCCTGTTCGGCGGCAGTCGGTCCTGCGGGCGCGTGCGGTTGCCGGGCCGCGGCCTCGGCAGGCTCACCAGCGGCCGCCTCGTCCGTGGCGACGGGCTTGTCGGCGGGCACCGCGTCCGCGGCGACGGCTTCGGCCGCCGGTTCCTCACCGGCCGCCACGGCGGCCTGCAGCGCCGCGGCGACGCTCAGGGGCGCGGCGGCCAGGGCCGGGACTTCGGAGTCCGGCTGCGCGGGCTGCGCGCGATCCGGTTCGGCAGAGGTCACGGGCGTCGCGGGGCGCGCCACGCCCGTGTGCGCGGCCTTGAGCAGCGCCTGCACGGCTGCGGGATCCAGCGTTGCCGTGGCCGGGGCCCGCCCGTCCGCGGCGGCGGGATCCTGGGCCTGGCCGGTGGCGCCATCTGCCGGCCTGGCCTCCGTCGCTGCAGGATCCGCGGGGCTGGCGGCGCTGCCTGACGCCGCGCCGATGTCTTCGCTGACGACCGTGGCCGGCGCGGCGATTGCGTCGGGACCCGGCGTCGTCGACACGTTCAAGGCGGGTGTGGCCGACGCCGGCGTGGTCGCGGTTGTCAAGGTCGGCGCGACCACGGCCGTGGCGGTGGCGGCAGCATCTGCGACCTGCGGGCCTGCCGGCACGGTGGGCGAGGCAGCTGCCGGCGTCGTGGTCGTCGGCGCATTCGGCTGCCCGGCGGTGGCAAGGCCGGTCGGATCCGGTGTGGCCGGTGTGGCTGCGATGTCGGTCGCGGGAACGACAGCCGCCGTCGCGGTCACGGCGGTCACCGCGGTCGTCGGGGTCGTCGGGACCGTCGCGGCCGCCGGGGCCGTCGCGCTCGTTGAGGTCGTCGCGTTCGTCGCGCCGGAGGCGTCGGCCTGCGTCGCGGCAGCCTCGACCTGGGCGGTCGGCGTCGCGACAGCTGCTGCGTCCGCGGCCACGGCGTACCCCGACGCAGCGACGGACCTGGCGCCTGCAGGCGCCGCCACGGCAGGCACGGCCGGCACGGCGGCGAGGACGCCCGCGAACCCGGCGGCGGCCTCGGCTTCGGCCGCACCGCTGACGCGGGCCGCGGCGCCGAGGCCCCGGGCCGGCGCGACCGGCAGCAGGTTGCCCAGCATGGCGTCCATCAGCTGCCGCCCTTCAGGCTCATGCGCGTGCTGACCTGCGCCGCCAGGGAAGCATCCATGCAGGCGAGGATCTTCGCCGCCGGGCGTTCCTTCATGCGGCCCATGATGTCGAGGATGATCTCGATATCCATCGCGCTGATGATGGGCGCGGCAGCCGTCGGCTTCATCGCCTCGTACATCTTGGCCAGCTTCGCGGCGGAGGCGTCGCGCTCGGTGGCGTAGACCTTCGAACGCTCCTCCAGCTTCGTGATGACCAGCAGCAACTGCTCGCGCTCCTGGGTCAGGATGGCCTGCTGGGCGGCGGTGGACTGCTTCATGGCGGTCAGTTCCTCGCGCTCCTGCTGGATGCGGTCGCGTTCGACGGCCATGTCCCGGAAGACGCGCTCGGCGCCCTCGTAGTCGGTCGCGGTCAGCTGGGGACCGGCGGCGGGAGGGGCGGCCTGCTTGATCTGGGTACTCAGCAACACGACGCCGCCGAAGATCAGCGCGAAGGTCAGGGCCGAGATGATCAGGACGCTCTTCATGCCAACTTTCCCCTCAAGTTCCGGTCGCACCTGCCGACCGCCCACGCTCCGGACGCAACCTCTGTTCCCATCGGGCCGGGTCCCGGCCGATCGGGCCGCTTTCGTCGCCAATCACCCCGCAGCGGCCCATCCTGATGCCCCGTCGGCGGTTCGCGCCGCCGGCGAACCCCGCCGCGACCCGGCCCCGGAGGCAACTCGTGCCGCTCAGGCGGAAATCCTTGACCGCTTCAGCCGGTCGGCCCGGATGCCGCCGACCTCGTCCAGTTGACGGCCCTCGACGCGCCGCTGCTCCTCGTCCCACTGCTCGCGGCGCCGGTCCTCCAGCTTCCTGAGCACCTCGACGTCGCGCCAGGCCTCGGTCAGTCGGGCGCGCTCGCGATCCAGGGCCAGGCTCGCCAGCTTCGTGTCGCGCGCGGCCTCGGCCCGCAGTTCGCCGAGCCGGCGCAGGCGCAGGGCCTGCTCGGCCAGGTCGCGCACGTCGACAGCCGAACCGGTAGCCGCCGGCGCGGCGCCGGCCAGCTTCGTGTACGTCGCGGCCAGCTGCTGCTCGCGCTCGACGCAGCGCTGGCGCGCGCGGTCGGCGGCGGCAACCTCGCGACCGCGCTGGTCCAGCACGCGCTGGCGCACCTTCAGGACCTTGGCGAGACGGAAGCGGAACGGCATGTCAGTCGACCCCGGTCAGGCGGCGCAGGCCGGCCAGGCTGGCCTCGACGTTGGTGGATTCCTGCACGTCCTGGCGCAGGAAGGCCTTGATGTCGTTTTCGCGCGCCAGCGCCTCGTCCAGCACGGGATCGGCCCCGGGCACGTAGGCGCCGATATTCACCAGGTCGCGGTTGTCCTCGAGCGTCTTCAGCCAGCGCATCAGGCGGGCGCCGGCCTCGCGGTCGCCCTTCTCGACGATGTCGCTGCGCAGGCGGCTGATGCTGCCGAGCACGTCGACGGCCGGATAGTGGTGCTGGCGCGCCAGGTCGCGACTGAGCATGACGTGGCCGTCGAGGATCGAGCGCATGGCGTCGCCCACGGGGTCGTGGATGTCGTCGCCTTCGATCAGGACGGTGAAGAAGGCGGTCATCGCGTTGATTTCGGACCATCCGGCCCGCTCGCACAGGCGCGGCAGCGCGGCGAAAGTGGACGGCGGGTAGCCCTTCGTGGTCGGGGGCTCGCCGGCCGCCAGGCCGATCTCGCGCAGGGCCATCGCGTAACGCGTGGCCGAATCCATCATGAAGAGCACTTCGTGGTCGGTGTCGCGGAAATGCTCGGCGATGCTCATGGCCGTATCGGCGCCCTTGGCGCGCATCACGGCGCTCTCGTCGGACGTGACGACGACCACGACGCTGCGGGCCAGGCCCTCGGGGCCGAGGTCGCGCTCGATGAACTCGCGGACCTCGCGGCCGCGTTCGCCGATCAGCGCCAGCACGTTCACGTCGACGCGCGCCTGCCTCGCGAGCATGCCCATCAGCACGGACTTGCCGACACCCGAACCGGCGAAGATCCCCATGCGCTGCCCGCGGGCCGTCGTGATCATGCTGTCGAGGGAGCGGATGCCGGTGGACACGGCGTCGGTGACGCGCTTCCGCTTCATGGCGTTCGGGGGTGAACCCCCCAGCCGCACGCGCGGGACGTTGCCCAGCGGCGGGCCGTTGTCGATGGGGCGCCCGAGGCCGTCCAGCACACGGCCGAGCAGCGCCGGTCCCGCGGGAGCGGTCAACTGGCTGGCCAGGACCGTGGCGCGGCAGCCCGGGGCGATGCCGCGGGCCTCGTGGTAGGGCATGACCAGCAGGCGGTCCTCGCGGAAGCCGACGACCTCGCACATCACCGGCGGGTCGTTGCGCCCGGTCTCGATGCGGCACAGCGAACCCACCGGCGCGCCCAGGTCGGCGACCTCGACGATCATGCCGACCAGGTTCGAGACACGGCCAATCGCGCGACCGGGATCGGCGTAACGCAGGCGCGTTTCGAGGGCGTTCCAGTCCAGGCTCATGCGGGTTCCGGCTCCGAACCGGAGGCCTCGCCGCGCTTGCGGGTAGCCAGCGCTTCGGCGATGATCTCTCCGAGCGTCTCGAGCTGGCCGTCGATGGTCAGGTCCCACTCGCGGCCGTCCGAACGCACGCGGCAGTCGCCGTTGCCGAGGCGCCGGTCGGCTGCCACGGCCTCGATGTTGAGGCGCGCCCGCATCTCGGTGTTCCCGTTCAGCCACTCCGCATCCGCCGGGCTGACCCACACCTGCAGCGGAGAAGCGCCCTGCTGCCGGTGCAGCACGGTCTCGAGCGCGCGCGTCAGCACGCCATGGTCGATGGCGACGACCTCGCGCACGAGCTTGCCGGCGATCTGGATGGCCAGGCGCGCCGCGCCGGCCGCCGCAAGCGCCAGGTCCTCGCGCACGATCTCCTCCATCCCGGCGGTCCATTCCGCTAGGCGGGCCTCGGTCTCCCGCCGGGTCTCGGCCAGGTTGGCCTCGAACTGCGACACCTGTTCGGCCTGACGCGCCTCGTAGGCGCCGGCCACGTCCAGTTCCGCCAGTTCGTAGAGATCGGTCCGTTCCTGGCGGGTGAGCGTCGCCAGCAGCGACCGCGGGTCCGTGTAGCCGGTCTCGCGTCGGAACTGCTGCGTTTCGTCGGGCGAAGCCACCTCGGCGGCCCCGGCGCAACCGGGCCCGCCCACTCCCCGGAATACCGTCGCGACCTCAGGCGACTCGAAAGTCGCCGTGGTCGTGAACGGCTCAGGACACCATTTCTGCATCCTTGCCGCCCTTGCCGAGGGTGATGGTGCCGGCTTCCTCCAGGCTGCGGATGACCTCGACGACGCGCTGCTGCGCCTCCTCGACCTCCGACAGCTTGACCGCGCCCATGAGTTCCATGTCTTCCTGGATGCCTTCGCCGGCCCGCTTGGACATGTTCTTGAAGACCTTGCGCCGGATCTCGTCCGTGGCGCCCTTGAGGGCCATCGTCAGTTCCTTGCTGTCGATCTCCTTCAGCACTTCCTGGATGTGCTGGTCGCTCAGCAGGACGATGTCCTCGAACACGAACATCAGGTTGTTGACCTCGTTGGCGACCTCGTCGTCGATCTCGCGCATCTCGTCGAGGATCTCCTGCCAGACCTCGCGCTCGATCTCGTTGAGGATCTCGGCGACCTGTTTCTTGCCGCCGTACTTGCTGTCCTTGGCCGCGACCTCGCCCTGGAGCTGCCCGGCGAGCACCTTTTCCACGGCGCGCAGCGTTTCCGGGTGCGGCGCCTCGAGGACGGCCATCCGGTGCGCGACGGTCCCCTGCATCTCGGCGGGGAGCAGCTGGAGGATCGGACCGCTGCTGCGGGGATCCATGTGGGCCAAGACGACGGCGATCGTCTGCGGATGCTCGTTCTTCAGGTAGTTGGCGATGGTCAGCGGATCGACGGTCCGCAGGCTCTCGAAGTTCTTGATCTCGCTGTAGCTGGTGACGCGGCTCAGCAGCGACGAAGCCTTGTGCGTGCCGAAACCGGCCTCGAGGATCTGCTTGGCCGTCTCCTCGCCGCCGAACGCGATGCCCGAGATCTGCCCGCTCTTGGCGATGAACTCGGTCAGGACCTTGCGCTTCTCCTGGTACGTCACATGGCCGATGGAAGCGATGTTGTGCGTCAGTTCCTCGACCATCGACTCGGGCAGCTTCGACATGACGAGTCCCGCCACGTCAGGCCCCAGCGACATCAGGAACACCGCGGCCTTGCGTACCGACTGCTCCTTCATGTCAGTTCTCCACCGTTTCGCGCCCGGCGCCGTTCATGTCGATCTCGCGAATCCAGCTCTGGATGACTTCGGCCACACGCTCCGGGTTCTCGGCCGCGTAGTCGCGGATATCGCCGACGACCTGGTCGTTCAATTCCGGGATGCCGTCGAAGTGCTCGGTGTCCTCGGGCATGGCCGCTGCCGCGCGCCCGCCGGCCGCCGAACGTCCGGCCGCGGTCGCGGGCTGGCTGCTACCGCCGCTGGCGACCATCTTGCCGAGGCTGCGGCGCAGGGTCAGGGCCATCACGGCGAGGACGATCACCAGCAGCACCTTGCCGCCGTATTCGGTGACCATGCCCATCCAGTCGCTCATCGGGCTGGCCGTCAGGGGCTCCTCGACCGTGCGGAACTGCATGTTCACGACTTCGATCTGGTCGCCGCGCACCTGGTTCAAGCCGACGGCGGTCTGCACGACGCGGCGCAACTGGCCCAGCTCGTCCTCGGTCAGCGGGGTGTAGGTGGGCTCGGCGCCCTTCGCGCCCGGCGTGTAGTGCCCGTCGACGAACACGGCCACCGAAAGAGTGTTCACGCCACCGGTCTGGCCGACGATGTGCTCGACCGTGCGGTTGACCTCGTAGTTGGTCGTGCTGTTCTCGCGCTGCAGCCCGGTCTGGGGATTGGTCTCCTCCTCGCGGACCTCGCTGCGCACGACGGTCGAGGCGGGATCGTAGATCTCGCGTTCGCGGTCGATCTTCTCGAAGTTCAGCGTGGCGTCCACGCGCACGATCGAGCGGCCGGCGCCCAGCACCTTGTCCAGCATGCTGGTGGCCTTCTCGGTCATGTAGTCCTCGACCTCTTTCCGGAGCGCCAGTTGGCTCTCGGAGCGGCCGGTGTCGCCGTCCTGGGGCGCGGGCGAGAGCACCCGGCCGGTCTGGTCGATAACCGTGACGCGCTCGATCGCGAGGTTCTCGACGCTGCCCGAGACCAGCGCCTGGATGCCGGCGATCTGGCTCTCGCTGAGCTTGGCGCCGCGGCCAAGCCGCAGCACGACGCTGGCGGTGGCGCCGGCGTCCTCCTTCTTGAAGATCGACGGCTGCGGCAGCACCAGGTGCACGCGCGCCTGCTGGATCCCCTGGAGCGACAGGATGGATTTGGTGAGCTCGCCCTCGAGGGCGCGCTTGAAGTTGACGTTCTGCAGGAACTCGGTCAGCCCGTACTGCTTGCCGTCGAAGATCTCGAAACCGATCGGGCCGTTCGAGACGACGCCCTTGCCGGCCAGGTCGATGCGCAGGCGCGCAACCATGCTCTCGGGGACCATGATGGTCCCGCCGCCGTTCTTCAGTTCGGTCGGGACGTCCTGCTTCGCCAGTTCCTCGAGGGTCGCCGAGGCGTCCTCCGGGCTCAGGTTCGAATACAGGACCGCCATGTCCTCTTTCTGGAGCCACAGGCTGAAGACCGCCACGCTGATGATGCTGGCGACCGCCACGACCCCGAGCAGGACCTTCTGGTTGAACGAAAGTTCACCAAGCCTGGCTCTAAGGTTGTCAGTCAGTGTCTTGAAGCTATCCACGCTCTACCTCGGCTCCGTCGCTGTAATGTGGGCCTAAACCTGCACCCGCATGATCTCCTGATACGCTTCCAGGAGCTTGTTGCGGATCTCCAAAAGCATTTCGAAGGCCAGTTGCGATTCACGGGCCGCAATCAGCACATCGTGGGCTTCGGTGACCTTCCCGGCGACCATGCCGTCGGCCAGCTGGTCGCTGTTCTTCTGCAGGCTGTCGACCTTCTCGAAGGCCCGCATCAGCTGGTCCGAGAAGCCCGTCGGGGCGGGTCCGGTCGCAGCCGGCAGGGAGCCGTAGGCCGCCCTGGGGTCGATCGAACCGAGTGCCTTGATCGTGTCCAACGCCATGACCGGTACCTTCCGCCGGACGCCCTAGATCTTGAGGGCGTCGCTGAACATGTCCTTGGACGACTGCACGGCGCTCACATTGGCCTCGTAGGCCCTGCTGGCCGTGATCATGTCCACCATTTCGCTGATCGGGTTGATGTTCGGCATCAGGACGTAACCCGACTCGTCGGCGTCCGGGTGCCCCGGGTCGTAGACGACCCGGAAGTCCGAGGCGTCCGGCGCCACGCTCACTTCGCTGGAGACGCCGCCGCCGTCGGTCATCACGCTGCTGGACGTCTCGAGCATGTGGGCCGGGTTCGTCCGCGCCAGGCGGCTCTCCTGCTCGCGGCCGAGAAGCGTCTGGTGCTCGCGCACCTTTTCACCCAGCACCTCCTGGAAGACGGCGCGCTGGCGCCGGTAGGGCGTTCCCTCGGCCGTTTGCGTCGTCTCCGCATTCGCCAGGTTGCGCGCGACCACGTCCATCTTGAGGCGCTGCCCCTTGAGGCCCGTGGCGCTCGCCTTGATCGCTCCGAACAATCCGTCGCTCATGTCCCCTCCTCAGCCTGACTAGGCCATGCGCCCGCGGATGGCGCCGCGCAGCGTGTTGTAGCGCCCGCTCAGGAGCCGCGTGGCCAGGCGGTAACTCAGGTCGTTGGTCGCCAGCGTGGTCATCTCGTTGTCGATGTCCACGTTGTTGATCCCGTTGTCGAAGTCGGTGTTCGCGTCCTCGACGCGCTCCTGGACGTGGGTCGGGTCGTCGTTGCCGATCCGCATGTGGTCGGGCTGCGTCTGGTACCCGCGCAGGCGCATGTTCTCGCCGGAGAGCATGTCCTCGAAATTGACCTTCTGCGCCCGGTAGCCCGTCGTCTCGACGTTGCTGATGTTCTGGACCGTCACCTCGTGGCGCTTCGCGTAGACGTCGAGCGCCTTCTTCAGCGAGTCCAGGTGATCGTTGTTGAACAGTCCGGTTTGGATCATGACCCTACCCCGGGATCTCGACGCCGAGATCAGTGTAGATGTTCAATTTGTTGCGCAGGGTGCGGACACTGATGCCCAGCTCCTGCGCCGCCTTCGTCCGATTACCGCGTGTCGTGGTCAGTTTCCGCAGGATCAGTTCGCGCTCCATGTCCCTCAGCGTGAGGTCGCCCGTCATCTCGCGGGTCTTCTCGGTGGTGTCCATCTCTTCCGACAGGCCGAGGATCTCGCGGTCGAGTTCATCGCCCGTGCACAGGATGACCGCGCGCTCGAGCACGTTCTGCAACTGGCGCACGTTGCCCGGCCAGTCCATCGCGCAGAGGCAGCGCATGGCCGGCTCGCTGATCTTCAGCAGCGGGCGCCCGTTCTCCGCGCAGAAAACCTGGCAGAAATGGGTCGCCAGCATGGGGATGTCGTCCTTGCGCAGCCGCAGCGGCACGATGCGCAGCGGGATCACGTTCAGCCGGAAGTACAGGTCTTCGCGGAACGTGCGCGCCTTGATCTCGTCCTTCAGGTTGCGGTTGCTGGTCGCGATGATGCGCACGTCGGCCTTGGTCGCGTACTTGGCGCCCAGACGGGTGAACTCGCGCTCCTGCAGCACGCGGAGCAGCTTCGCCTGCATCGCGTACGGCATCTCGCTGATCTCGTCCAGCAGCAGGGTGCCGCCGTCGGCCAGCTCGAACTTGCCCTTGCGCATGGAGACGGCCCCGGTGAAGGCGCCCCGCTCGTAGCCGAACAACTCCGACTCGAGCAGCGTCTCGGGGATGGCGGCGCAGTTGATGCGGATGAACGGACCGTCGCGCCGCGAGCCGGTATCGTGGATGGCGCGGGCGACGACTTCCTTGCCGGTGCCGCTCTCGCCCTGCAGGAGGACCGTGCCGCGGGCATCGGCGATCATGGCGATCTTCTCGCGCAGCTGGACGATCGCCGGGTTGCTCCCGAGCAGGCCGTTCGTGTCGTGCTTGCTGGCCACGGTCGTGCGCAGGGAGCGGTTCTCGGTGCGCAGCTGCTCGAACTCGAACGCGCGGTTCAGCACGTGGTCCAGCTGGTCCAGGCCGAAGGGCTTGGTCAGGTAGTCGATGGCGCCGCGCCGCGTGGCCTCGACCGCCTGCGCGATCGAGCCGAACGCCGTCATCATGACCACCAGGGGGCGGTAGTCGAGCTGCGCCGTAATGTCTTCCAGCAGTTCGAGCCCGCCGCGGCCGGGCATCTGCACGTCCGACAACACCAGGTCGAAACGCTGCTTCTTCAATTCCGCCAGCGCGGCGACGCCGTTGTTTGCCGTGCGGACGTTGAATCGACCGCCAAGCGACGACGCCAGGAATTCCCGCATCGTCTGCTCGTCATCCACCACCAGCAGGTTGCGCTTGTTCGCCATCGTCCACCATTCCTCCGTGAAGCGGGCTCAGCCCGTGACCTCGGCCACCTCGAGCGTGACCGTCGTCCCCTGTCCCGGCGTGGACACCAGCGTCCAGGCCAGTCCGTACATCTCCATCAGTGTCTGGACGCGGGTCAGCCCCACGCCCAGGTGTCCGTCCTTCGTCGTCACGAACGGGTCGCAGGCCTGCGCCAGCAGGGCGCCGCCGATCCCGTCGCCTTCGTCGCGCAGCCGCAACGCCAGCCGACCGGTCGGCTGCAGGGCGGCCGTGACCTCGACCCGAACCGGGCGCGGCGCCCCATCGGCGCCCTCGAAGCTGTTCATCAGCAGTTCCGTCAGCACCAGGCAGAGGTCGCCCTTCGGCAACAGGATGCGGCCCGGCTGCATGCGACCGCACATCACCTGCAGGCCCGGGCAGCGGCGCTCGCAGACCGCGAACACGTCGTCCAGCAGGTGCGGCAGGTCGACCCCGATGTCGGGATGCCGGCGCGGGGCCGTCAGGTCGTGCACGGAGCGGTAGATGGCCTCCATGCTCTCGACCTCGCGGATGATCTTCTGGGCCCAGGCGGCGCGCTTGGCGATGTCCTGGTCGGGCGAGGCGATGAGGCTTGCATAGCCCTTGATCCCGCACAGGCTGTTGCTGGTCTTGTGCAGGTACGAGCGCAACAGGCGCTCGGCCCCGGCCGCCGGCAATGCCGGCGCGGCGACGGTGGCCGCTTCCTGGAGGGCGGCGCTCAAGACACACCCGTCATCGCGAAGAGATCCAGGTCGTTGGCTTCCTCGCAGGCGATGATGCTTTCGATCAGGCCGCCGACGCGGTCGAGGGCGGCCCGCAGGCGCACGCGGCTGGGCGCGGACATGCCGTGCCGGCGGCTCTCCCATTCCCGTTTCGTGGCGGCCTCGGCGCGCTCAAGGCGGGCGATCAGGTCCAGGCAGCCCTTCTTCTGTTCCACCAGTCGCCTGACCTCGCCGAACGGCGCGCCCTGGCGCACGGCATCGCCCTGCCGCTTCGACAACTCGAGCACGCGCGTATACACGCGGGCCTCCTCGTCGTAGAGGCTCAGCAGCCGCCCCAGCAGTTCGTTCTCGCCGGCCACGCGGGGCTCAGCGACGGAAGTTTGCGTCAGCGCCATAGCGCTCCCCTTCAGTCATCAGGCGATCCAGACGAGCCGCGATGTCGGCCATCGCGCAGGCGTGCGGGCCCCACAGGCCCTGTTTGTCGTTCTGGCAGATCTCACGGTATCCGGCGCCGGCCTCCCCGTAGCGGTGGCCCACGAAGGCGAGCCCGGCGGCCTGCAACTGCCCCCACTGGCGCAGCGTCGGCACCGTGCTCGTGGCCAGGCGCGTGTAGAGCGCGGTTGCGGTCGGCGTCGCGCCCTGCAGCAGCAGGAGGTCCGCGGTCGCGGTCAGCACCCAGCAGCGCTCGCGCTCACCCAGCACGCGTCCGTTGCCGCCGAGGGCCAGCAGCGCGTCGAGTTGCGCCAGGCACTCCGGGCGGCGGTCGAGGGCCGACAGCGCGTAGGCGCGCCAGAAAGCCACCCGCGCGTCGGCGGTCAGTTCGGGCGCCTCCGTGCGCTGGAGCAGCCAGCCCAGGCCCGCCGTGTCGTTGCGGTTGAGCAGCCAGCGGAAAGCCAGAACGACCTCGCCTTCGCGGCCGACCAGCTCGGGCGCCTGCAACGTGGACGCGACGGCAAGGCCGGCGGCCACGGTGTCGCGGGCGCAGATCGCGGCGGCCAGCTTCTCGCGGCCGGTCTCGCGACGGAAGTCGCCGCCGGCGTCGCGCGAGGCGGCCTGCGCGTACCACTCGAGGGCCTTGTCGTATTCACTGAGGTTCAGGTAGTTGCGGGCGTTGGCCAGGGCCAGCAGCGGCGACCCGGCGCGCGTGACCTCGGTCGGTTCCTCGCGGCGGCGCCCGCGGCCCGTCTCGGCCTTCGCGGTGGCGCCTTCCTCGAGCTGGCCGACGGCCTTGGCGATTGCCAGGTGCCGGTAAGGCTGCGCACCGGCGCCAATGGCCGGCGCATTGTTGTCCATGGGGTACAGCAGGCCGGTCTCTGGCGGGGTGCCGGCAACCCGGCCGGCCATCGTTGCTTCGAGCGCTGTCAGCCACAGCGTCCAGCCGCCCGCGCCCGCCAGGGTGTCCGGGATGGTCGCCACCAGGTCGCCGCCGAGCGGCAGGCCGATCTCGTCGAAACCGGGCTCGTGCACGGCAGGCGCACCTTCACCCGCGCCGGCCGTGGCCCGCGTCGCGGGCACAGCGGCGCCGTGCGCCGGCGTCGATGTTCCCGCACCGAGCGCCGCCCCCGTCCCGAGGGCCAGCACCAGGCCGCTGATGATCCCGATTCTCTCGTGGCTCCGCATGGCTTCCTTTTTCCCCCTGCTGGGCACAATCGTCCTGTCCGGGGGCCCAAGCGCAAGCGGCGTGCCGACACCGTCGATCACGGCAATTCATGCCGGTCCCGTTCGGTGGACCTGGGCAATCATCTCTCGTGAAACCCACAGGAGATTTATCCACAAGGAGTTATGCGTCGTCATTGAAGTGGAATCTGGATGGGGCAATCGGCGGCTGGCGGTAGGGCCGAACCTGCCAGCGGGCCCGGATCGGGGCCTGCGGCCGGTGGTTGGACAACACCGGGCAGGGGCTGGACAATCACTTGCCAGCCCCTGCCCGCGCTTCCGGATGGCGTCTGGAGCCGGCCTCAGCCTTCCGCTTCGGCGCTCTTGAGGTCGCCGTCGTCGACCTCGCCGTATTGGCGGAGCTTCTCGCGCAGGGTCTGCCGGCTGATGCCGAGGATGCGCGCCGCCTTCGACTTGTTGTTTTCGGTCATCTCGAGCGTGTAGAGGATCTGCGTCCGCTCCACCTCGGCCAGCGGCTGCAGACCGGTCAGGCCCGCGCTGCTGGCCCGACCGGCCGAGCGCGGGTTCCGCCCGTCCAGGACGTGCGGCGGAAAGTGGCTTTCGCTCAGGCGCTCGGGCTCCTCGAGGATCATGATCCGCTTGAGCACGTTCTTCAGTTCGCGGACATTGCCCGGCCACGGGTACCGCTGCAGGGTCTCCAGCAGCGCCGCGTCGATCGGCTCGGTGTGCAGGCCCAGTTGCGTGTTCAGCTCGCGCAGGAAGGCGTTGACCAGGATCTCCAGGTCCTGGGGCCGCTCGCGCAGGGGCGGCACGTCGATCTCCACCACCTGCAGACGGTAGTAGAGGTCGTTGCGGAACGTGCCGGCCTCGATCGCCTCGCTCAGCTTGCGGTTGGTGGCCGCGACGATGCGCGCGCGCACCTCGTAGTCGTCCTTGCCCCCCACGCGCCGGCAGCGGCGGTTTTCCAGCACGCGCAGCAGGCGACTCTGGAGCAGGATGCCCATCTCGCCGATCTCGTCCAGGAAGATGGTCCCGGCGCCGGCCAGTTCGAACAGGCCCTCCTTCGCGGTCTTCGCGTCGGTGAAGGCGCCCTTCGCGTGCCCGAAGAGCTCGCTCTCGAGCAGCGTCTCGGGCACGGCCGCGCAGTTGATCTCCATGAACCGCTCGCTGCGGGCCGACGAGACTTCATGGATGGCCCGCGCGACGATCTCCTTGCCCGAGCCGGACTCGCCGCCGATCAGGATCGACGTATCGTTGCCGCTGCGGCTGTGGCCGATCTTCTCCAGCACGCGGGCCACCTTCTCGAGGCCCGGGCACGAGCGGATCATGCGCATGTACTGGCCATCGAGGTTGGCCGCGGCGGCCGGGGGCGCGGCGGCGGCAGGCGTTTCGACGGAATCGGAAAGGCCCGTCGGCTCGGCCGTCGCCCGCAACGCGGCGCGCACCTGCTTGCGCAGCAACGTCAGCTTGAACGGCTTGGGGATGAAGTCGTAGGCCCCGAGGCGCATCGCGCTGACGGCGGTGTCGACGTCGCCGTAGGCGGTCATCATGATCACCGGCGTCTGCTTGCCCTGGTTGCGCAGGGCCTGCAGGATCTCGAGCCCGCTGACGCCCGGCAGCTTCAGGTCGGTGATGACCAGGTCGTAGGCGGTGGCGTGGCAGCGGGCCAGCGCTTCCTCGCCGGATTCGGCGGCATCGGTATCGTACCCGTCGGCCGCCAGGGCTTCCAGCAGCGACGCGCGGATGGTCGCCTCGTCGTCGACGATCAGGATCCGGTGGTTCATGAGGCCTCCTCTTGCTTCTGGCGCAGCACGGCGGACGGATCCGCCGGCAGGATCACACGGAATACGGTCTGGTTTTCACGGCGCTCGGCGCGGATCTCGCCGCCATGCGCGTCGACGATCTTCTGGCACAGCGACAGGCCCAGGCCGGTGCCCGAGCTCTTGGTCGTGAAGAACGGCTGGAAAAGCCGCGCCGCGTCGCCTTCCCGGAAGCCGGGCCCGTCGTCCCGCACCTCCAGGCTGACGCCGGCACCCCAGCGATGGCTGCCCGAGCGCGCGTCCGGCAGGTCGCACTGCTCGTGGCGTTCGAGCGCGAGCGTGACGTGGCCGCCTGACGGCGCGGCGTCGATGGCGTTGAGCAGCAGGTTCAGGAGCACCTGCTTGAGCTGGCCGGCATCCGCCTTCAGCGCGAAGGCGGTGTCGGGATCCGCAGCGTCGCCGGCGTCGAGCGCCAGGGCAACGGTCGCGGCGGCAGCGCGCGGGCGCACGAGGTCGATCGCATCGCGCGCGGCCTCCCAGAGCCGGCATTCGCCGAGGGCCGGCTCGTACGGGCGAACGTAGTTGAGCATGCGCGTGATGGTCTCGTTGATGCGCTCGACCTCGCGCGTGATCACGTCGAGGTAGCGCCCGCGCGGATCGCCGTCGGGCAATTGCGCCGCCAGCAATTCGGCCTGCGCGCTGAGGCCCGCGAGCGGATTGCGGATCTCGTGCGCCAGCGTCGCGGACATCTCGACCAGCGTCTGCAGGCGGCCGGCGCGCAGGCGCTCGCTCTCCAGCCGGCGCGCCGGGCGCAGGTCCTCGGCCACGACCACCAGCCACTGCTCGCCCGGCAGGCGGCCGGGCATGAACGACGTCTGCAACTGCACCGGGATGGCCGCGCCGTCGTCGCGCCGGATCTCGCCTTCGCCCTGGAAACCGCCGTCGCTCGCCTCGCGCAACAGCGTCAGCACTGGGCCGCCCTCGCCCGGCAGCGCCAGTCGCGCGTCCAGGAACAGCTCGGGCAGGCCCGGGGCCGGGTCGGGAGTGGCGCCGCGACCGCGACCGACGCGGAAGAGGAACTCCTCGGGGGTGGTCTCGTCGAAAACCTGCCCGGTCAGCATCTCCTGGCCGGCCCGGTTGCAGTAGACGGTGCGCCCGCGCTCGTCGGTCACCCAGATGGCGCTGCTGACGGTCTGCAGCACGCGGGCGTTGAACGCCCCCACCTCGCGCACGCGGTCGGAATGCTGCGCACCGGCGATCTCCTCGGCCAGCACCACGCGCACCGTCTGCAGGAAGGGCAGGTAGCGGCGCGAAACGGCGTCGCGCGCCTCGGGGCTGACGAACAGCAGCAGCAGGTAGCCCAGGCGAACGTCATTGTGCTCGAGCGGCAGCGCGATCAACCGCTGCCCGGTCGACCCGCCCGGCCCCTGGCCGGGTTCGACGCGGAACACGCCCGGCGCCAGGATGCTCTCGGCGACGGCCGCGTCCACCTGGTCCTGCAGGTTGACCAGCACCTTGTCCCAGGCGCTCTCCTCCCACTGCCAGGTCTGCCGCGGCGAATACGTGCCGCCGGCCGCCGCGCGGAGCACGAGCGCCGCGCCGCCGGCGCCGATGAAGCCGGTCAGGCTGCTGAGGATCTCCCGCAGCACGGCGTCCCAGTTGCTCGCGGCGCTCAGTTCGCGACCGAAGCGGTACAGCAACGAGAGTTCGGCCATCGCATCGCTCAGTTGGCGATTGGCGGTCTGCAGGCTGTCGCGCGCCTGGAGCAACTCGGCCGGCGTTTCCTGTTCCTGCGCAAGTTCCTTCTGCAGCTTGCGCAGTGTCTCGCGCGTGTGGCCGGCCGAGGCCAGCAGCAACCGCCCCTGGTGCCGCTTTTCGATCTGTTTTTCGGCGCGGATGAGCATGTTCACCCACGCGGCGCGCGCGACCGGCACGGCCATCGCATCGAAAAGTCCGGCGCGGAAGAAATCCACCAGTTGAGGGGCCGGCAGGTCGCCGTGCAGCAGCACGGGCAAGAGCGGCGCGCGCAGGGCGGACACCGCATCGAGCCAATCGGCGAACCGGTCGGCGCCGTCATGCCCGGCGAAGGCGTCCTGGTGGATGATGACAAGGCGGGAACGGGTCAGGTCGGCGGCCACCGCAGTGCGGAGCCATCCCAGGGCTGCGGCCGGGTCGGTGTGCGCGGCGCCGCCGGGGGCCGGCGCGGGATCAGCGCCGGGCCATCCCGAGGGGCCCAGCCACACCGCATCGGCCGGCCAGGGTCGCGGAACATCGAAGAGCTTGCCGTCGATCATCGCTAGGCAGCCGTCCGGTAGGGTTTGGCGCGCGACAACGTTGGGCAACTGTAAAGTTATTTACCAGCCTATGCAACAAGAAAAGGGACCCCGCGGAGCGGAATCCCTCTTCCGATGGCGGCGACGCCAGGGCGCCCGCCGCTGAAATCCCGGCTTAGAGGCTGTCGAGGCCGGCCACGACGCCAGCCACGCGATCAGCAACCGCCTCGCGCACCTCGACCGAGTTGTAGAAACCGGTGGCCAGTCGTTCCCGTGCGGCCGAGACCTTTTCCGGTCGCACGTCGGGCAGGTCCGCCAGTGCGCGGCGCCCGGCATCCACGGCCTGCCTCAGGTCGATCAGGCGACGGGCGGCATCACTGATGTCCGCCTTGTCCGCGGTGGTCCCGAGGTTCGGGTCTGCGACCGAACCGGGGTCGGCTCCGGCCTGGTTCGCGCCGCGCTCGGCGCCGCGGAATCGGTCCAGAATCCCCTGCCGCAGCAGCGGCGACCCGTTGATCTTGTCCATGGCCATCACGAACCTGCCTGGTTGACCGGATGAAAGCTGTGGTTGCCGTTCGCGTTGCGTCTCTCTATATGCAAACCCGGTGCCGTCAGGTGCCACTGCCGCCCTTGAAGTTGTTATCGGCAGGCAGGGCTTGAACTTGAGCCGCCAGAGCCGCCACCCTCGGGTCCCGGGGGAACAGCCGGGAGACTTCGCCCAGGGCTGCCTGGGCGCCGGGCTGGTCGCCGGTCAGCCAGCGGACGCGGACAAGATCCAGCCAGGTCTCCGGCAAGTCGGGCCGCAGGGCGATGGCCCGCGTGAACGCCTCGAGGGCCCGCGCCGCCTTCCCTTCGGCCAGGGCCAGCCTTCCGAGCAGGCTCCAGGCATCGGCACTTCGCGGCCCGTCGGGGGACTCGGCGACGAGGGCCTCCAGGAGTCGCTGCGCGAGGTCGGGCCGCTCTTCCCCCAGCAGTTGGGCGGCCATTTCGTAGCGGGCCCGCGGGTTGGCGGGGTCCTCCTGGAGTTTCAACCGCAGCAGTCGGCCATCGCGCGCGCGCCGCGCCGCCTCGCGGGCCGGGTTGCCGCAGTGTCCCGCGTGGTGGACCGGGGTCCCGAGGCGGGCGACCGGCAGGCCGGCCGCCACGAGGGCCGGCTCGACCGTCTCGTGGACGCGACCGCTGTAGCGGGCACCGGGCCCCGCCGGGAACACGCGCACCTGGTGCGACACGACATAGCCGCTCGCGCCGTTAGCTTCGGCCGCCGACTCCGGGGCGACGGGGTGCCAGCCCGACAGGCCGGCGTCGTCGGTGTAGTTCCACTGCGGCAGGACCAGGCCGGCCGGCTCCGAGGCCGCGATCCGTTCCCGCAACGGCGCCTGGTCGCCGGGAGCAATGTGTTCGTCGGCGTCCAGGACCAGCACCCAGGGCCCGCGGCACAGCGCGAGGGCGGCGTTGCGGGCGGCGCTGAAATCGTCACACCAGGCGAAGGCTTCGACCCGGGCGCCCAGGCCGCGGGCGAGCGCTGCCGAGTCGTCGGACGACCCGGTGTCGACGACGACAGCCTCGTCCCACAGCTCGCGGTGGCCGTCCAGCAGGCGCGGCAGCGCCGCGGCCTCGTCGCGGACGATGACTGCCAGGCTGATGAGGGGTTCGCGGGGCACGGGTCCTCCAGGTTCGCGAGTGCCGATGGTAGCAGCGCCGCCGCCGGCTTCAGGCGCCGGGAGGGCGCGAGAGCCGCTCGTGCAGCGCGCGGATGTCTTCCCAGCCCGGGCATGTCGCCACCAGTCGCGCCGCCACGTTGCGCGCGGCGTCCAACTGGCCGGTGCGCACCAGGGCCACGAGTTCCTCGCGGTCCAGCAGCGGTTCGTCGTCGCCGCAGGCCGTGCGCGCCGCGGCGAGCGCGGTGGACACCTCGCGCCAGCGTTCGCGCGCGGCCAGCCATCGCACGTGTTCGACCCAGCCGAACACGAACGCGGGATCGTCGCGCACGGCGGCCGCGAACAGATGGCCGGCTTCCTCCAGCCGCCCTTCCTCGCACCGCAGGCGTCCCAGAAGAAAGCGACCTCGCGCCACCGGCCTCAGGCAGCCGGATCCCTGCACCAGGACCTCGAGTTCGGCGGCGGCGGCGGCGACCCGCCCGCCCTCCAGCAGCGCCGTCGCGTACTCCAGGCGCGCACCCGGGTCTCCGGGCGCGTCCGCCAGCTTGCGGGCCGCGAGCGTCTCGTACAGGAGCCGCCGCCGTTCGTCGACTCCGGCCGACAGCACGTAACCGTAGTGGTGCACCGGAACCTCCAGCGGCCGCACGGCCACGCCGGCGGCTTCGCACGCCGGCAGCACCGACTCGTGGATGCGCCCGCTGAAGCGGACGTCGTCGCGCAACGGGAACAGCCCCACGCGCCGCGCGACGAAGCAGCCGGCGTGCCCGGCTTCCTCTTCCAGGTAGCGCCCGCGAACCGGTCGCCATTCGAGGTGCGAGCGCTGGTCGGTGTAGTTGATGGTCTCCTGCAACCACGCGCACGGCTCGAGCGCTGCCGCCCGCAGCCGTTCGAAGTCGCGCCCGGCGATCCTCTCGTCGGCATCCAGCAGCAGGGCACGGTCGCCGGTCGCGACGGCCAGTCCCGCGTTGCGGGCGGCCGAGAAGTCGTCTTCCCACGGAGCGCTGAGCACGCGCGCGCCGGCCGCGGCCGCGATTCCAGCGGTCCCGTCCACCGAACCCGTGTCCACGACCACGGCCTCGTCCCACAGACCGGCGTGGTGCGCGAGGAACCCCGGCAGCAGCGCCGCCGCATCCCTGACGATCATCACGAGCGACAGTCGCGTCATACCGAGTCGAACCCCCACACGGCCACCGCCAGCGGTCCCGGCTCCACGGCGCCGTCGTCGGCCACGCCGCCCAGCCAGGCGCGGGGCGAGGTCGGGTCGTCCGGCGGGGCGATCCCCGCCGCCGCCGCCGCGGCGACCAGCAGTTCCGGCCGGATCACGGCCCAGCAGCCGGCCGTCAGCGCTACCGGCACGGTGCCGAGCGCGGCCAGTCGCGCGACAAAATCCTCCTCGCCGCGCGGAACCAGCACCGCGCCGGCGAGCCCCCGCTCCCGCGCCGCGGCCAGCAACCTAAGCGCAAGGTCGAGGTCGCCGTCCCACTCCGTGACGTACCCGGGAAAGTCGGCGCCCTTGCCGCAGAAGACGGCGGCCCGGACCTCGCCCGCCGCTTCGGCGACCAGGCCGGCCGTCCCGGGCATCCCGTACAGCTGCTCCGCATCGCCCGCGTGGCGCACCGTCCGCCAGCGGTGCTGTTCATAGAGGCGCTGTGTTGCGGCCGCGTCGCGGGGCTCCCATGCGCGCACCGTCACCTCCGCCGACGCCCCGGACGGCAGGGAGGCCGAATCCAGCCCGACATGCCATTCGATCCCGGCCGGAACGAACCCCCGCCCGGCATAAATTTCCGGCCGATCGGTCCAGAGTGCCGCCAGCGGCACGTCGTTCCGGCGCAGCGCCGCCACCGCCGCAGCCTGCAGATGCGCGCTCAGCCCGCGCCCGCGACAATCGGGCCGCGTGACCACGCTGCCGATCGCGCCGACTGCGATTTCCCCGCAACTGGTTGTAAAGCTACGGACTAGCGTCGCGATGCCGCCGGCCAGCCGGCCGCGTTCGTCGAACGCCCCCATTTGCCAGGCCAGGTTTCCCGCGCCCAGCGCGAGCGGGAAATCGTCCAGCGCCCGCGTGCCGGAGCCCTGTGGCCTGATCTCTGCATTAACGAGTTCAAGATACTCGGCGTGCTGGGTGACGGTCAGACCGGCGATCTCCATGGCGGCTCCCGCTGAGGGGTCTGCAGGGCGGAACCGGGTCAGACTACGGGCACGCTCAACGAACCGGCAAGCGCCATTTGTTTCGGGCAGTGGTCTGAAGGCTGATAAACGGGCGCGGTGGAACCAGCGGCAATCCTGTCCGCGGATCCGGATCCGCCAAAGCGCACAGCGAGTCACGGAGGAAGACATGGGACTCAGAGTCAATACTAACGTCGCGTCGCTGAATGCTCAGCGGCACCTGTACGACACGACCTCCCGCTTCGGCAAGTCGATGGAGCGCCTGAGTTCCGGCCTGCGGATCAACCGTTCGGGCGATGACGCGGCCGGCCTCGCCATCAGCGAGAGCCTCAAGTCCGACATCCGCGCGCTGCAACAGGCGTCCCGCAACGCTGCCGACGGCGTCTCGCTGGTGCAGACGGCGGAAGGTTCACTGGACGAAGTGAACAGCATCCTGCTGCGCCTGCGTGAACTGGCGGAACAGGCTGCGACGGAAACCCTGGGCGCCGATGAGCGTGTCTACCTGAACAACGAGTTCCAGGAACTGCTCGACGAGGTCAACCGCATCAGCAGCACGGCCGAGTTCAACGGCATCAAGTTGCTGGACGGCACCGCGCAGACGCTGCGCGTGCAGGTGGGCATCGGCACCGACGCCACGACGAGCGCCGTGTCGATCGACCTCACGCAGGCGATGAGCGCCTCCGCGCTGGACCTGACGGCCGGCGTGCTGGTCATCACCGGCACCAACGGCATCGCCGCGCGAAACGCGATCGGCAGCATCACCGCCGCCACCGGCCGCGTGAGTTCCATGCGCGCCAACTTCGGCGCGGCGCAGAACCGGTTCGAGACCTCGATCCGCAACATCGGCATGACGGCGGAAAACCTCGCGGCCGCGAACAGCCGTATCCGCGACGTGGACGTGGCCCTCGAGACGTCGACGATGACCTCGCTGCAGATCCTGCAGCAGGCCGGCGTGTCGATCCTGAGCCAGGCCAACATGACCTCGCAGCTGGCGCTCAAGCTGCTGCAGGGCTAGTCCGGCGGCGGGCGCGCCCGCCTTCCCGGCGACAATTCCGGCGGTCCTTCCCCTTCGTGGGCGGCCGCCGGAATTTTTTTTCATTTCCCGCTCAAGCCCCCTCCCCCGCCGACGATACCCCTCGTGTCACGCAATGATGGTCGGGCAGCGAAAGGACTCGCTGCACGCAGCCGGAGCGGGACGAACATCCGGGCCCCGAGCGGGGCGTACGGCAAATCCACCCAGCGTTTTCAAGGAGGAAAACCATGGGCATCCGCATCAATACCAACGTTTCGTCGATCAACACGCGCCGCCACCTCCAGGGCTCCACGACCGCTTTCAACAAGTCGATGGAAAAGCTCAGCTCCGGCCTGCGGATCAACCGCGCCGGTGATGACGCGGCCGGACTCGCCATCAGCGAAAGCCTCAAGTCGGACATCCGCGCCCTCGACCAGGCTGCGCGCAACGCTGCCGACGGCATCTCGCTGATCCAGACGGCGGAAGGCTCCCTGGACGAGGTCAGCAACATCCTGCTGCGCATGAAGGAACTCGCCGAGCAGTCCCTGAACGGCACGCTGTCGAACACCGACCGCGGCTACCTCAACTCGGAATTCACCGCGCTCAGGAGCGAGATCGACCGCATCAGCGACAGCGTCGACTTCAACAACGTGAAGCTGCTCGACGGCACGGGCGGCACCGTGGGCATCCAGGTGGGCATCGGCACTACCGGCGCCGACAGCGTGGCCATCGATCTCGGCACCGACCTCGACACCGCGCACATGGGCCTGAGCTCCAGCGTCGACACCTACAGCAACGCTGCGATCGCGATGGACCAGGTCGACGCCGCCGTGTCGCAGGTCGTCAGCGCCCGCGGCGGCTTCGGCGCCATCCAGAACCGCCTGGAGAGCTCGATCCGCAACATCAACATGACCTCTGAGAATCTGGCGGCCGCCAACAGCCGCATCCGCGACGTGGATGTGGCCCAGGAGACGTCGAACATGACGTCGTACCAGATCCTGCAGCAGGCCGGCGTGGCCATGTTGGCGCAGGCCAACACCACGACGGGCCTGGCGATGAATCTGCTGCGCGGCTAGGCGGCGGACGCGGGCGGACGCTTGCGCGCCGCCGGCCAGCCGTAGCTGGGCAGCTGATGGAAGCCGGACCGGCTATCGGTTGCGGGTCCGGCGGAAGTGAAGCGGGCAAGGACGCCCGCGAGGGGAACGATCAGGGAGGAACTGAACCATGGGTATCCGCATCAACACGAACGTGTCGTCGATCAACACTCGCCGGCACCTGGCAACCTCGACGAACGCCTTCAACAAGTCGATGGAAAAGCTCTCTTCGGGTCTCCGGATCAACCGCGCCGGCGACGACGCGGCGGGCCTGGCCATCAGCGAGAGCTTGAAGTCGGACATCCGGGCCCTGGACCAGGCGTCGCGCAACGCTGCCGACGGCATCTCGCTGGTGCAGACGGGTGAAGGTTCGCTGGACGAAGTGTCGTCGATCCTGCTGCGCATGAAGGAGCTGGCCGAGCAGTCGCTGAACGGTACGCTGTCGAACACCGACCGCGGCTACCTGAACAGTGAATTCGGCGCGCTCTCCAGTGAAATCAACCGCATCTCGGATGCGACCGATTTCAACGGCGTCAAGCTGCTCGACGGCAACGGCGGCACGATCTCCATCCAGGTCGGCATCGGCACGAACACGTCGGACAAGGTCGACATCAACCTGGCCACGGCGCGCGACACCGGTACCCTCGGCCTGTCGGCTACCATCGACAGCGCTTCGGGCGCGGGCACGGCCATGAGCCAGATCGACGCTGCGATCTCGACCGTGACCAGCGCGCGTTCGGACTTCGGCGCCATCCAGAACCGCCTGGAGAGCTCGATCCGCAACATCAACATGACCTCTGAGAATCTGGCAGCCGCCAACAGCCGCATCCGCGACGTGGATGTGGCCCAGGAGACGTCGAACATGACGTCGTACCAGATCCTGCAGCAGGCCGGCGTGGCCATGTTGGCGCAGGCCAACACCACGACGGGCCTGGCGATGAACCTGCTGCGCGGCTAGTCAATCCTTCGCTGACCGGCCGGGGCCGGCGGGGTGCGGGGTGCCTTCGGGCACCCCGCTACTTTTTATCCCGGCCCAAAGCTCAGAAAATATCTGTAAGACAAAAAACACTCCTAAAGTGCAAACGGCTGATGTCGATCATTTCCGTACCGGAGGACAAATATCTGCCACCCGGAAGAATGAGGGCCTCTCAGACCACCGCATGTGACCCGGGCCGCGAGCCCGGCTGAGGGCAAGGAAGTCCCGCACGCATTTCAAGGAGGAATGTCATGGGAATCCGGATCAACACCAACATCAGTTCGTTGAACACGCAGCGCCACCTGTCCCGCAGCTCCACCGAGTTCCAGAAGTCGATGGAGAAGCTGAGCTCGGGTCTCCGGATCAACCGCGCCGGTGACGACGCGGCCGGCCTGGCCATCAGCGAGGGCTTGAAGTCCGACATCCGCGCCCTGGACCAGGCGTCCCGGAACGCGGCCGACGGCATCTCGCTCGTGCAGACGGGTGAAGGCTCGCTGGACGAGGTGTCCTCGATCCTGCTGCGCATGAAGGAACTGGCCGAGCAGTCCCTGAACGGCACGCTGTCGAACACCGACCGCGGCTACCTGAACAGTGAATTCGGCGCGCTCAGCAGTGAAATCAACCGCATCTCGGATGCGACCGAGTTCAACGGCGTCAAGCTCCTTGACGGCAACGGCGGCACGATCTCCATCCAGGTCGGCATCGGCACGAACACCTCCGACAAGGTCGACGTCAACCTGGCTACCGCGCGTGACACCGCCACCCTGGGCCTGTCGGCCACGATCGACAGCGCTTCGGCTGCCGGCACTGCCATGGGCCAGATCGACGCTGCGATCTCGACCGTGACCAGCGCTCGTTCGGACTTCGGCGCCATCCAGAACCGTCTGGAGAGCTCGATCCGCAACATCAACATGACCTCGGAGAACCTGGCGGCTGCCAACAGCCGTATCCGTGACGTGGACATCGCGAAGGAAACCTCGCGCATGACCAGTTACCAGATCCTCCAGCAGGCGGGCGTCTCGATGCTGGCCCAGGCCAACACGAGCACCAGCCTGGCGATGGCTCTGCTGCGCTAGTTGGACCCGGGGCCCCGCTTCGGCGGGGCCCCATCCCCATCCGCAGATGGGGAAGGGAGATATGCGTCATGAGTACGATCCAGGTCATCCCTTCGGTCGTCGCTCCGCGGCAGGCAGCCGCAGCCGCCGGTACCGGCCGCGCCGAGGCGGCCGCCGGCCCGGGCCTTCCCGGGAGCGGGTCCTCCCTGCCCGCAGGGGACATCCCGGCCCTTGACCCGCAGCAGGCGCAGGAATACGTCCGGCACGTCCAGGAGGTCCTCGACAGCGCGGTGCCGCAACCGCACAAAATCACCTTCAGGCAGGACGAAACGACAAAGAATTTCGTCATCGAGGTCCGCAACCCGGACGGCTCGCTGGTTCGTCAATATCCCCCCGAGAAATTGCTAAACCTCCGCCGCAAACTGGACGAACTGTCCGGCATGGTCATCGACGAGATGACTTGACGGAGCGCGGGCGGGTCGACGGATCGACTAGCTGTCTGTCACGGGGGAGCCGATCATGTCGTCAGTTTCGTTCTCCGGCCTGGCCACGGGGCTGGACACCGGATCCATCATCTCCCAGCTGGTGGAGCTCAAGCGCGCCCCGGTCTACCGCCTCCAGAAGGACAAGCAGTCCTTCCAGGACCAGATCAGCTCCCTGACGACGCTGAAGTCCAAGCTCGTGGCGCTGCAGACCGCCGCCAAGAAGCTCGACACGGCCTCCGAATTCTCCACCGCCAAGGCCACCAGCAGCGATACCGATGCGCTCAGCGTTTCGGCCGGCGGCACCGCCGCTCCCGGGCAGTACAAGGTCAGGATCACCTCGCTCGCAACGGCGCAGAAGGTCCAGTCGCAGGGTTACAACAGCAAGCTCGACACCGTCGGCTCCGGCAAGGTCGTCATCACGGTCGGCGGCAAGACCCGGGAACTGTCCCTGGTCGGCGCCAGCACGCTGCAGGGCCTGGCCAACCTGATCAACGACAACGTCGAGGGCGTCTCCGCGGCGATCGTCAATTCGGGCGCAGCGACCGGCGGCTACACGCTGGTCGTCAACGGCACCGAAGCCGGGACCGCCAATGCCTTCACACTCGACGTGAGCGGCCTGACGGGCGGCGTGCCCCCCGTCATGACCACGAAGTCGACCGCGGCCGACGCCGCCCTCACGATCGACGACATCCCCATCACGGCCGACAGCAACACGCCCGACGACGTGATCTCGGGCCTGACGCTGCACCTGATGCAGTCGGACATCGGCAAGGACATCACCGTCACCGTCGCCCGCGACACCGACGGCATCTCGGACAAGGTCAAGGGCATGACCGACGCCTACAACGACCTGTTCACCTTCATCTCGAAGGAGACCGCCTCGGGCGGCAGCCTGCGGGACAACACGGCGCTGCGCACCGTCGCGAGCACGATCGAGAACATGTTCAGCGGTTCGCTCACAGGCGGCCTCGGCGAAATCACCATGTTGGCCCAGATGGGCGTCAAACGCGGCTCGAACCGCCAGGTCGAGTTCGACGCCTCCAAGTTCAAGGACGTGCTGGCCGCCGAGTTCGGCTCGGTGCGCGATTTCTTCGTCAAGCGCGAGGGCAACATCGGCAAGGCCTCGCAGCTCGATACCCTGATCACGAAGCTGACCGCCAGCACCGACGGCGTGTTCAAGTCGTCCACCACGGCCCTGAACAAGCGCATCGAGAACGCGGACGACAGCATCGCGCGCTATGAACGCGGCATCGAATCGTACCAGACCACGCTCCAGAGGCGCTTCACCGCCATGGAGCAGATGGTCTCGCAGCTGCAGGCGCAGGGCAACTATCTCAGCAGCATCCGGTAGCGGACACGGGAAACCGGGAAGGCAAACACATGTACGGCAATCAGGGCGTTCTGCGATACCGGGAGACCGACCTGGGGACCATGTCCCGGGAACGGATGATCGTCCTTCTCTACGAGAAGATGACCAGCGACCTCGAGGAAGCGATCGCGGCCATCGAGGCCGGCGACCGCGCGACGTTCACCAAGCGCGTGACCCACTCGCAGCGGATCGTGTCCGAGCTGCGCCAGGCCCTGGACCACAAGACCGGCGGCGAGATCGCCGGCAACCTCGACGCGATCTACGACTTCCTGTTCCGCGAGCACCTGAGCCTTCTGCTGGACCGCGAGCCGCGCCGGGCCAGGGCCTGCATGGACGTCCTGCGTCCGCTGCTGGACGCCTGGCGCCAGATCCCGAACGGGACCGGCGAAAACGAACTGCGGGCGCGGGCGCGCACCGCGGCGGGCGGTGGCGCGGATCCTGCATCGCCACGCACGGGCAATGACGGCAACCAGGTCGTCAGCCCGGCAACGGCAACTCCCGAGGCACTGGCGGGACGTACCGGCCTGCTCTCGGTGTCAGCGTAATGGGGACCCGCGCATGGATCTGCTGGAGCACATCGATCGCGCTGAAAAGCTGACGGCCGCGCTGGGCGCCGCCCTGGCGGCCGGCGACGATCCGGCGTGCCTGGAACTCCTGGCGGCGCGGGGCGACGCCCTGGCCGCCCTGGCCGGCGCGACGGCCGCGGACCCCGCAGGGTCCTCCCGACTCCAAACGCGCCTCCACTCCCTGGTCGACGCTGACCGCCGCCTGCAGACCGAAGCGCAGAGCGCCCTGGCCGCCGCCGGCGCCGCTTTCGACCTCAGCATCGCCACGGGCAGCCGCCCCCACGCGGGGCGCGACGCGGAGACGCTGCCGTCCGCGGTCGACCGCCACGCCTGAACCGGACAGCCGC
>CAIOLW010000264.1 GCA_903859215.1 uncultured bacterium
CAAGGGGATCCACTCGGGCACCCGCGTGGCGCAGGGCGACATCATCGGCTACGTGGGCGCCACCGGCTACGCCACCGGGCCGCACCTGGACTACCGCGTCAAGCAGAACGGCAAGTTCATCAATCCGCGCACGCTGAACGCACCGTCGATCGCGCCGCTGGCCGGCGCGCGCCGCCTGCAGTTCCGCGAGCACGCCGAGCAGCTGGCGCTGACGCTCAAGTCGCTGCCGATGCAGCAGTCGATCGAGGTGCCGACCCTGTACGCGAGCACCCCGCCGGCCCGCATGAACGGGGCCCTGGCGGTCGCCGACCTGCCGGCCGTCATCCGCGCCGTCGACTGACCACGGCGGCGCCGGGAACGTCCGGGCTGCAGACAAAGACTGAAGCGCGCCCCACCGGGCGCGCTTCGCTTTTCCCTGCCGGTCCGCGGCGTTCCTACGGTGTCGGCGCCCCCACGAGTCCCGCCAGGTTGCGCACGCTGACCAGCACGTCGTCGCCGATGCCGACCAGGCGGCCGGTCGCCGGCGACCACAGGCCGGCCTTTGCCCCCGCGACCGGGGCGCGCAGCCAGCCCAGTTCACAGGACTCGGCGGGACCACCGGCGCCCCGCGTCAACGTCACGCGCACGCGGCCGTCGTCGCGCAGCGGATCCGGGCCCGGGGCCGGCGGCAGGACGGCCAGCAGCAGCTGGCGGTCCAGGTTGACCACGAGGTCGCGGGTCAGCCCGTTGCGGGCTGCCTCATCCCCGGTCCAGGCCGCGCCGGCCGGCGCATCGGTCAGCCAGGCGGCACGGCCGTCGCTGGTGCCGACCTCGCCCCGCCGCGAGCCGCGCAGCACGACACGGCCCTCGTACGAGACTTCCAGGGCATCGGCGGTCATCGCCGTGAACGGCAGCGCACCGAGGTCGAGCAGGGTCGCCACCGGCTGTTCGAGCGTGTGGGTGGCCTCGCGGTCGACAACAAGGACGTTGCCGCGGCGAAGCACCGGCACGTTGCGTTCGTCCAGGGGCGGACCGAAGGCGAGCACCGGGGAGGCGCCGGCCTCGCCCGTCGCGCCGGCCAGCGTCGGCCGCAGGTTCGCGCCGGCCAGCGTCACGCGACGCCAGGGCTTGTCCAGGCCCCATGTCGCGGACAGGTCGGCGGTGCGCTCGACGGGCGCCATATCGCGGACGACGATCGCGGTCAACTCGTAGACGAGCGTGCGCACCGCGCCGGCCGAGGCCTGCAGCCACAGGCCTTCGCCATCGCGCCGCTGGCGGTCGTCGTAGCGCCCGTGATAGGCGGCGGCCAGATCACCGAAGGATGCGCCGAAGGACGCGACGCCACCCGGCGCCAGCACCCACCAGCGCCCCTGGCTCCGGGCCAGCGCCCAGGTTGCGCCGTCGCGCACGATCTCGATGCGTTCGAGGTTCGCCGGATCGACGGCCGGCAGCAGGCTGTGCGCGCGCACGAGCTCCGGCAGCGCCGCCAACCGGTCGCGCAGCGTCGCCTTCACCGTGAAGCAGAAATCCCGCCCGGCGCCCGTGGCGTAGCGCGTGCCCGTCACCGGGTTCAACGTGCCGAGGGACAGTTCCTCGCGGCTGCCGTCGGACCGGTGCACCATCAGGTGGAGCCCCTCGGGCCCATTGAACTCGTAGCGCCGGTCGCCCGGCTCGGTGCCCGGCAGCAGCGGCCCGGCCTTCGCCGCGGCCAGCGTGTCGAGCAGGGCCGCCATCGCCCGCGGGTCGACGTCGTCCCCCAGGTCGCCGCCCAGGGTCCAGCCGCCGGCAGGCAGGCGATCGAGGCGGTACTGGCGCCCCTGGCGACTGAACAGCAGTGCATCGACGGGCGCCGCCGAAGGCTTCAGCAGCGGGCCGCCCAGCGTCACATCGCCGCCCGTCCGCCCCGCCCGCGTCGCCAGCAGGAAGGCGCCGGCGGCGACCGCCACACCCAGCAGCGCCAGCGTCGCCCAGGTCGTGTTGCCCGGCCGGTAGCGCTTCACGGGCGTCCTTTCAGCTCGCGGCGGCTCCGCAGCATGAGGCCCACCGCCAGGCTGCCCACCAGCAGCGGCCAGCCGGCCAGGGCGCCGCACGCGTAGACGTTCTTCTGGCGCGCCGTCAGCACGACCGGCTGGCTGAGCGGGTCACGGCCGCGCACCTGGATCAGGGCGTCCTCGCGGGCCAGCCAGCCGACCGCATTGAGCAGCAGGTCGCGGTTGGCGCCACGGTTGATCATCGCGTTGTTCAGGAACTCGGAGTTGCCGATGGCGACCAGCCGTCCGGGACGCGTGCCCGTGACGTGGCGCGATTCGAGGACCCAGCCGAACGGCAGCGGCCCGCGGTGGTCGGTTTGCGGGTCGAACTCGGGACGGCCGGTGAACAGCGTCGCGGGATCGGATTCGGCCCAGCTGGTTTCGCCCGTGGTCAGCAGCGGGCTGCCCAGCAGCAAAGAGTCGTTGGCGGTCGTGCGCATCAGCGGCTGCGCCAGCGCGAAGGTCGTCACCAGGCCGTGCAGACTGTGCACGATGGCATGATGGCTGTACGAGTCGACGATCGCCACGGTGCGCGGCCCGAGCCCCTGCTCGACGGCCACGCGGCCGGCGTCGATCAGGACCTCGCCCGTCGGCACCAGGTGCCACCGCTCCAGCCACGTCACCCAGCCCGCCGGCGTGGGCGGGTCCACCATGGCGAGCACCGCGCCGCCGCGCGCGATGAAGGCGTCGATGGCCGCGGTCTCGCCCGGCTCGGGATCCAGGCGCGGACCGGCGATCACGAGCACATCGCAGGCGTCGGGCACGCGCGCGCCGCCTGGCAGCAGCAGCGGCTGCACGTCGTAGCCCTGGTCGGTCAGGGCCAGCGCGCAGCTGACGTAGCCGGGGCGTTCGTTGTTGTCCAGCAGGTGCTCGCCGTGGCCGGTCAGGAACATCACGCGGCTCAGGCGGCCCGAGGCCAGCCGGTAAACGGCGCTCAGCAGCGCGCTCTCCTCCGGCTGCATCAGCGTGGTGAAGCGATCGCCGACGGTGACGACGACCGAACGCGACGAGCCGAGGTCGTACTTGCGGAACAGGTCGAGGTCCACCTCGGGGTCGATGACCTCGAAACGGAAGCGGTGCGAACGCTGGCGGCAGCTCGTCAGCAGCGCCTCGGTCTCGTCGCGCGCGGGGTCCAGCTTCTGGTAGAACGCGTAGACCTGCACGTGGTCGGCGCCGGTCGGGCCCTCGCCGCCGGCGACGGCCGCGGCCGCGCCTGCGCCCTTGCCGTCGAGCAGGTCGCCCAGCTGGTCGAGCACCTGCAGGCTCTGCGGCGCCAGGCTGTAGCGATGATTGCCGGTCAGGTCCCAGCTGCGCGGGAACTGCGCGCCGACCAGGTAGACCAGGACGGCGACGACGATGGTCAGCAGCGCGGGCATCCACGGGCCCAGGCGACGGCCCGGAGCCAGGCGGCGGCCGGCGTGCACGGCCCAGGCGATCGCCAGGGCGATCGCGGTCATGCCCGCGAAGTACAGCAGGTCCTGCAGCGCGATGACGCCGCGGCTGAAGCGCTCGAAGTGGGTCAGCAGTGACAGCTCACTGGCCAGGCGCCCCGCCGCGCCGCCGACCAGCCTGTCGAAGGTCCCGATGATGAACAGCGTCAGCGAGAACATGAAGGCCAGGAAGTAGGCGACGATCTGGTGCGAGACCAGGCACGAGGCCAGCAGCCCCCACGCCACCAGGCAGGACGCGATCAGCGCCTGGCCCAGCACCGCCGTGAAGGCCGGGCCGGCCTCGGGGTGGCCGAAGGTCCAGCCGGCCAGGATGTATGCGGCGCCGGCGGCGATCAGCGCCAGCGCGGCCAGCGAGCCGCCCAGCCACTTGCCCAGGATCCAGGTGCCGTCGCCCACGGGCCAGCTGGCCACCAGTTCGCGGCGGCCGGCGCGCAGGTCGGGCGCCATCAGCCGCATCGACAGGGCCGGCAGCAGGAAGAGCAGGAAGAACACCGTGATCGAAACGAGCGGACGGAACAGGCCCTCGGCCAGGTTCAGGTAGCTGCCGCTGGCGGGCGCCTGCAGCGCCGTCAGCGACATCTCGCTGTAGCCGAAGAGGTAGATCGTGAAGAACAGGCCCACCGAGACGAGGAACCCCGTCAGCACGACGGGCGCCACGACGCTGTGGAAGAACGACGCCAGCTCGCGGCGCGTGATGGCCCAGAGCGCGGTCATGCGGGGCGACCTCCCGCGTCGTCGTCGTCATCGGCGGCGGCGGCGGTCCCGCCCTGCGGCCCGGCGCCCGTGTCACGGTCCGCGGCTGCAGGCGACGAGGCCGTCTGTCCTTTCGCGCCCGTCAGGCTCAGGAACAGGTCCTCCAGGCTGGGGCCCTTGTCGTGGATGTTCTGCAGCTGGCCGCCGGCCTGCAGCACCGATTCCACCAGGCGCGGGCGGATTTCCACCGCGTTGCCCGCGATGCTCACCTCGGCGCCGGTCTCGGTGATGACGACGTCATCGACGCCGGTTACGCGGGCCAGCGCCGCGGCAACCAGCGCACGGTCGCCGTCCCAGGACAGCACGACCTTGCGCGCGCCGGCTCCGGCCACCGACGCATCGCCCTCGCCCAGTCCCTCGCCGCTGCGCTCGGCAACGACACGGCCCCGGTCCAGGATGACCACGCGCTCGCAGAGGGCCGCCACTTCGCTCAGGATGTGCGAGCTCATCAGCACCGTGCGCTCGCCACGGAAGCCGCGGATCAGTTCGCGGATGCCGACGATCTGGTTCGGGTCCAGCCCGCTGGTCGGCTCGTCGAGCACGATCACGGGCGGATCGCCGACCAGCGCCTGCGCCAGGCCCAGCCGCTTGCGGAAGCCGTGCGACAGCCGCCCGCTCAGGCGGTGCCGCACGTCCATGAGGCCGGTCTGTTCGAGCAGGGTCTCGAGCCGGGCGGTGCGCCCTTCGCGGGGCACGCCCTTGAGGTCGGCGACGAACTCCAGCGTCGACCAGACCGACTGGTCGCCCGGCAGCGCCACGTGCTCGGGCATGAAGCCCACGGCGCGGCGCGCGGCCAATGGTTCCTTCACGAGGTCGCGGCCGGCCACGACGGCGCTGCCGCCCGAGGCGGCCAGCGAGCCCGTCAGGATCTTCATCACGGTGGACTTGCCGGCGCCGTTGGGCCCGAGCAGGCCGGCGATCTGGCCCGTCTCCACGCGGAACGAGACGCCGTCCAGCGCGGTCACCGCGCCGTAGCGTCTCGTCAAGCCGGTGGCCTCGATCATGGTTGCCGCCTCGCGGGGATCAGGCCCGCCGCCTGTCGCCGGTCATGGCTGCCGCCTAGCGCGCCGTCCAGCGCATCAGGCAGGCGCCCCAGGTGAAGCCGGCGCCGAAGGCGCACAGCACGATGGTGTCGCCTTCCTTCAGGCGTCCTTCGTCCACGGCCACGCGCAGGGCCGAAGGAATGCTGGCGGATGTCGTGTTGCCGAAGCGGTCGATCGTGATCATCACCTTGCTGTCCGGCATGCCGAGGCGCTGCTGGGCGGCCTGGATGATGCGGATGTTCGCCTGGTGCGGCACGAACAGGTCGATGTCGGCGCCGGTCAATCCGTTGCGCTCGACGACTTCGGCCGTGACGCCGGCCATGCCCTTGACGGCGTACTTGTAGACCTCGCGGCCTTCCTGGTAGACCGTGTGCAGGTTGCCGTCCACCGTTGCGTGCGAGGCGCGCATGGTGCTGCCGCCGGCCTTCTGGTGCAGGTACGGGATGCCGACGCCGTCGACCCGGTTGATGGCGTCGATGATGCCCACGCGCTCGGGATCGATCCGCTCGACCAGCACGGCGCCGGCGCCGTCGCCGAACAGGATGCAGCTGTTGCGGTCTTCCCAGTTCGTGATCGTCGACATGACCTCGCTGCCGATGACCAGGACGCGCCTGGCGTGGCCGGCCTCGACCTGCGCGCGCGCGTTCTGCAGCGCGAAGATGAAGCCGCTGCACGCGCCCTCGAGGTCGTAGCCCCAGGCGTTGGTCGCGCCCAGTTCGTGGGCGATCAGGCAGGCGGTCGCGGGGAAGACCATGTCGGGCGTGACGGTCGGGACGATGATGTGGTCGACATCCAGGGCGGTGATGCCGGCGTGCTCGATGGCCTGGCGCGCGGCGAGCGCCCCGTGGACCGAGGCGCCCGTGCCAGGCTTGACCAGGCGACGTTCGCGGATGCCGGTCCGCTCGACGATCCACGCGTCGTCGGTTTCCACCATCTTCTCGAGCTCGGCGTTGGTCAGCACGCGCTCGGGAAAGCTCATGCCCACCCCGGTGATCCCGGCGGTGTACAGCGTCCTTGCGGCCATGCGGTCCTCCCTGGGTGTCCCGGAGCGGAAGGCGGCGCCGCGGGCGGGCGCCAATGTTTCGCCTGAGGGCGAGAAGTCGCCGTCAGCGGGCGCCGGCCTCGGGACGATTCCCGGGGGCAGCCTGCTGCGGCAATGGTGTCCAATCCGGTGAAGTTAGGCGATTCCCGGCGGGCGGGCAACCGTCGATTGCGCCGGGGCGCCGGCGGTCCGCAGCGCCGGGGCCCCTGCCGGAAAAGCCGAGCCCCCGTCGGCCGGGGCCGCGGGGGCTCAGTGAGTGGACGAGAGCCGAAGCCGGTTTCGGTCGGATGCTCGCACGGCTGCGCAGGCACCCCGGAGGCGGCGGACGGCGAAGCGGGACGTTAGTCCTGCTTCTTCTCCTCGTCCGCATCGCGCTTTTCCTTCTCCTTGTAGCCGGCCTCGACCGCCTGTTCGGTGAAGGTGGCAATGGCTTCCTTCTTCTGCTCGGCCGCCATGACCTTGCGGGCGCGGGCGCGCTTGCGCGTGTCCTTCACCTTCGGGCGGGCGGTGCCGTCGACCAGTTCCAGGATCACGAGCTCGGCGTTGTCGCCGTGCCGCGGCCCGATGCGCATGATGCGCGTGTAGCCGCCGGCGCGCTCGGCGTACCGGGGACCGATCTCGGCGAACAGCTTCTGCAAGACGACCGGCTCGTTCACCTTGCGAGCGGCGATCCGGCGCGAATGCAGGTCACCCTTCTTCGCGAAGGTGATCAGCCGCTCGGCCACCGCGCGGGCCTCCTTGGCCTTCGGCGCCGTGGTCTGGATGCGCTCGTGCTTGAACAGCGACGTCACCAGGTTCCGGTACATCATGTTCCGGTGCGCCTGGGTCCGGCCGAGCTTCCGCAGGGTGCGATTGTGACGCATGACTCGAATCCATCCTTCTGTCGAACGATCCGGCGGCACGCCGGCCGCTCAGGGGTCGTGGTCTGCCCGTCGCCTACTACGAGCCGGAAATCTCCCGGACGCGCTCGGCGATCTCGGGCGGGAACGACATGCCGAAGTTCAGCTCCATGCCTTCGAGAATCTCACCGATCTCGTTGAGGCTCTTGCGCCCGAAGTTGCGGAACTTCAGCATTTCCTGCTCGGGCTTCGTGACCAGGTCGTACAGCGTCTTGATGTGGCCGGACTTGAGGCAGTTGGCCGAACGGACCGACAGCTCCAGCTCTTCCACATTGCGCGACAGCAGTTCGACCAGGCGCTCCTGCTCTTCATTGACTTCGGTTTCCTGGGCGTCGATCGGCGCCTCGTCGAAGTTGATGAACAGCTGCAACTGGTCCTTCAGGAGCTTGGCCGCGAACGCGATGGAGTCCTCAGGACGCACAGCGCCGTTCGTGGTGATCCCGATGATCAGCTTGTCGTAGTCGGTCCGCTGGCCGACACGCGTGTCCTCGACCCGGAAGCTGACCTTGCGCACCGGCGAGTAGTTCGTGTCCATGCGGATCACGCCGATCTTCTCGTCCGGGATGTTGTGCTGCTCCCGGTCGACGTAGCCGCGACCGAGATCGATGAACATCCGCGCAGTGAACTTCTCGGCCTCGGTCAGCGTGCAGATCACGTAGTCCGGGTTCCCGATCACGAGGTCGGGATTGCCGTTGATCATGCCCGCGGTGACCGGCCCGGGGCCGGTGACCTCGATGTGCGCCCAGTGCGAAGGCGCATCCGACATGCCGAACACGACGTTCTTCAGGTTCAGGACGATGTCGGTCACGTCCTCGAGCACGCCGGGCATGGTGCTCAGCTCGTGCCTGACGCCTTCGAAATGCACCGCGGTGATCCCGTGGCCGTGCATCGACGACAGCAGGGTTCGCCGAAGTGCGTTGCCCAGGGTGTGGCCGAAGCCGCGCTCAAGCGGCGCGATCTCGACCTCGGCGAACAGCGGCGACTGCGTCGCCTTGTTCACGCGAACCCCCTCGGGCATCATCATGTTGACCCACTTCATGTGTCTCCTCCACGCCAGCGGCTCAGGCCGGGGCTTACTTCGAGTAGAGCTCCACGATCAGGTTCTCCTGGATCGGGATCGGCAGGTCGCTCAGCTGGGGCTCGGACAGGAGCCGACCCTCGAGCTTCTTCACGTCCGCCTCGACGAAGGGCAGCCGGTCACGCTTGGCGTTGTCCTTGATGGAGATGACGATCTGCGGGATGTTCTGGCTCTTGGCGCGGATCGCGATGGTCTGACCCACGCGCACCTGACGGCTGGGGATGTCGCACACGACATTCTCGACCACCACGTGCTTGTGACGGATCAGCTGGCGCGCGGCCGCGCGGCTGGGCGCGAAGCCCATCCGGTAGACGACGCTGTCGAGACGCTTCTCGAGCAGGTTGAACAGGTTCTCACCCGTCGCGCCTTGCCGCCGGTTCGCTTCCGCGAAGTACAGGCGGAACTGCCGTTCCAGGACGCCATAAATCGAACGGACCTTCTGCTTCTCACGGAGCTGAAGCTTGTAGTCCGAGGGTTTACGCCCACGGCGACGGCCATGCTCGCCCGGCGCATACGGCCGGCGCTCCATGGCACACGAGGCGCTGAAGCAGCGCTCGCCCTTGAGAAAGAGCTTCATCCCCTCACGGCGGCAAAGTTTGCACTTTGCGTCGGTATACCTGGCCATTCCTTGAAACCTCCTGGACGACCACGTTTCTCAGGCGGGCCGACCTCGTGGAAAGCTACAGCCGACGGCGCTTCTTGGGCCGGCAGCCGTTGTGCGGGATCGCGGTGCAGTCCTTGATCCGAGTTACTTCGAGGCCCTCGGCCTTCAGGCTGCGGACCGCGGCTTCGCGGCCGGACCCGGGGCCCTTCACCCACACCTCGACCTTGCGCATGCCCTGGCCGATGACTTCCTGCGCGCAGAAACGGGCAGCCAGCTGGGCGGCAAAAGCGGTCGACTTGCGACTGCCCTTGTACCGGCCCTGGTGCCCGCCGCTGGACCACGTGATGACGTTGCCCTGCAGGTCGGTCATGGTGATGATGGTGTTGTTGAAGCTCGACTTCACGTGGGCCACGCCGACGGAGTCCAGCTTCTTCTTGGCCTTCCGCGCCTTGCCCCGCTTGTCCTTGGCAGTCGCCATGATCTAGTACCTCACTTCTTCTTGGCGCCGGGACGGGACTTGGGTCCCTTGCGGGTCCGGGCATTGTTCTTCGTGTTCTGGCCCCGGCAAGGCAGTTTGCGCCGGTGCCGCAGACCACGATAGCTGCCGATGTCCATCAGACGCTGGATGTTCATCGCGTGTTCGGTACGCAGGGTACCTTCCACCTGATATTCCTTGTCGAGGATACCGATGATCGAACGGGTCTGTTCCTCCGTCAGATCTCGCGTCTTCGTCTCAGGATCGATCTTCGCCTTCGAGCAGATCTCCACGGCGCGGTGGTCACCGACGCCGTAGATATACGTCAGCGAAGTCCGGACCCTCTTGTTGGCAGGAATATCGACGCCGGCAATGCGTGCCACCACGGCTCCTTTCGCTCTGTCCCGGCTTCCGTCGCCCGCGCGTTCTCGACGCGACGGCCGGCGGGGCCTAAATCAAACCGTCCAAACCCAAAAACCTGAATCAGCCCTGGCGCTGGTTGTGCCGCCGCGTGATGCAGATCACGCGCACGACGCCCTTGCGCCGGATCACCTTGCACTTCGGGCAGATCTTCTTCACCGAACTGCGCACCTTCATGGCCTGTGCCTCCCGGGCGGGCCGGACCCGCCGATGGTTGCCTGCAGCCTCGCGGCTACTTGTAGCGGTACGTAATCCGCCCGCGCGTCAAATCGTACGGCGACAGTTCGACCGTCACCTTGTCGCCCGGCAGGATGCGGATGAAGTGCATGCGCATCTTGCCCGAAACATGTGCCAGCACTACGTGCTGGTTCTCCAGCTCGACGCGGAACATGGCGTTGGGCAGGGCCTCGACCACCGTTCCCTCGACGCTGATGCCCTCTTCCTTGGCCATCCGCCTCACCTTCAGAACGCGGCCGTGCCGTCACCGCGTCGCGTCAGGATCCGTGGGCCGTCCGCCGTGACGGCCACCGTGTGCTCGAAGTGGGCCGACAGACGGCGGTCCGCTGTCACGATGGTCCACTCGTCGCGGGCCGTGATCACCCGCTTGGTCCCGGCGTTGATCATCGGCTCGATCGCCAGGACCAGGCCGACTTCCATCACCGGGTCCGGCATCGTGTAGCACCGGAAGTTGGGCACCTGCGGGTCCTCGTGCAGGTTCCGCCCGATCCCGTGCCCGACCAGCGACTCCACGACGGAGAACCCGGCCGCCCGCGCGTGCTTCTCGATCTCGATGCCGATCGCCGAGATCCGCCGGCCCGGCGCGATCGCGGCCATGCCGCGCGCGAGGCACTCGCGAGTCACGTCGATCAACCGCGCCGCCTCGTCGCTCACCCGTCCGACGGGGATCGTCTCGGCGGAGTCGGCATGCCAGTCGTCCCGGATCAACCCGATGTCGATGCCGACGATGTCGCCATCAGCCAGGGCCCGCGACGAAGGGATGCCGTGCACCACTTCCTCGTTCACCGAGATGCAGGCAGACGCAGGGAACCCGTGGTATCCCTTGAAGCTGGGGATACAGCCGGCTTCCCGGATCCTGGCTTCGATGACTTCGTCGAGTTCGGCGGTGGTGACCCCGGGCGCCACCAGCTTGCGGACCTCGAGAAAGACAGAAGCCAAAATCTCGGCGCTGGCCTGCATCTTGTCAACCTGCTCGGTCGACTTCAGCTCCATGCGCAACGCACCCCGCGACAACGGCTTAGCCCAGGGCGGCCGCGATGCGCGCGGCCACCTGTTCCGGCGTGCCCAGCCCGTCGATTTCGAAGAGGGGATACCTCTCCTCGAGAGCCCAGGCGGCCGGCAGGGTCTTCTTGCGGAAGACCGTAAGCCTATGCCGAATCGTCTCTTCCTTGTCGTCCGCCCTCTGGTAGAGGGCCGACTTGCCCGGCCGCTGGGGATCCTCGGCGGATCCGCAGAACGGGCAGAACTTCACTTCGACAGGGCCGAACCCCGTCAGGTTCATGACCTCGTTGCAGGCCCGGCACGTGACCCGGCCCTCGAGGCGGCGGACGATCTCCTCTGCCGGAGCGTTCAGCACCAGCACGGCGTCCACCTTCTGGCCGATCTCGTCCAGCAGGGCGATGAACCCCCCGGCCTGGACTGCGGTGCGGGGGAACCCGTCCAGCAGCCAGCCCTTCTTCGCGTCGTCCTGCGACAGGCGATCGCGCGCCAGGTCCATCATCAACTCGTCGGAGACCAGGTCCCCGGCATTCATGATCGCCTGCACCTTGAGGCCCAGTTCGCTGCCGCTGCGGATCGCCATGCGAAGGATGTCCCCGGTCGAGATGTGGACCGTGCCCTTCGTATTGACGATGCCGTGCGACTGCGTGCCCTTGCCGACTCCCGGCGGCCCCATGATGACGACGTTCACGTCGTTACCTCCGCGCCCTCAACCGGCCCTTGGTCATGAAGCCGTCGTAGTGGCGCATGACCAGGTGCGATTCGATCTGCTGCAGCGTATCGAGCGCCACACCGACGACGATCAGAAGGCCCGTGCCGCCGAAGTAGAACGGTACGTTGAAGACCTTGATCAGGAGGTCGGGCAGCACGGCGATGACGGCCAGGAACACGGCGCCCGGCAGCGTCACCCGCGACAGCACGCGGTCGATGTATTCGGCGGTCTTCTTGCCCGGGCGCACGCCCGGGATGAAGCCGCTGTTCTTCTTCATGTTGTCCGCCAGGTCCACCGGGTTCAGGATGACCGCGGTGTAGAAGTAGGCGAACAGGATGATCAGCGCCGAGTACGAGATCACGTACACCGGGTGCGGCGAGTTGAAGATGCGCCCGAGGGTCTCGAAGAACCCGTTGCCCGGGAACAGGTGCGTCAGGGTCGCCGGGAACATGATGATCGACTGCGCGAAGATGATGGGGATCACGCCCGCGGTGTTGACCTTCAGCGGGATGTGCGTGTTGGCCCCGCCGTACGAGCGGCGACCCACGATCTTCTTGGCGTACTGCACCGGGATCTTCCGCTGCCCCTGCGTGATCGCGATGATCCCCGCGACGACAGCCAGCATGAAGACGCCGATGATCAGGCCCTTGATGATGTGCATCTCACCGCTGCGCAGCTGCTGGAACGTATTGAGGATGTCCGCCGGGTAGCGCGCCACGATGCCGATGAAGATGATCAGCGAGATGCCGTTGCCGATGCCCCGCTCTGTAATCTGTTCGCCCAGCCACATCACGAAGACGGTGCCGGCGGTGAGCGTGATCGCGGTCATGATCTTGAACGCGAAGCCCGGGTTCAGCACGATGCCGCCCGACATCTGCTCCAGGCCGGCCGCCATGCCGAACGACTGGATGAGGGCCAGGAAGACCGTGCCGTACCGGGTGAGCTCGTTGATCTTCTTGCGGCCCGCCTCGCCGTCCTTCGCCATCTTCTCGAAGTAGGGCACGACCGTCTGCAACAGCTGCAGGATGATCGACGCGCTGATGTAGGGCATGATGCCGAGCGCGAACACCGTCGCATTGCGAAGGCCGCCGCCCGAGAACATGTCGTACAGGCCCATGAGGGTGCCCGACTGCGCGTCGAAGAACGCGCGCAGGGCCTCGCGGTTGATGCCCGGCGTCGGGATGTGCCCGCCCAGCCGGTACACGAGCAGGATCATGGCGGTGAACAGGATCCGGCGCTTCAGCTCCGGGATCCTGAACATGCTCTGGTAACTGCCGGTGATGTTCAAGAGAACGCTTCCTTCGGTTGAGACGTACCCGTACTCGCGTGGGCCTCGGCCCTAACCCTTGACGGTGACCGATCCGCCGGCGGCCGCAACCGCCGCGACGGCGGCCTCGCTGGCCTTCGTCACGTGGATCTGCAGCGCCTTTTCGCACTTGCCGCGGGCCAGCAGCTTCACCGGGCGATCGACGTACTTGATCAGGCCGGCCAGGGCCAGGGCCTGCGCGTCGACGGTGGCGCCCACCTCGAAGTGCGCGTCCAGGGTCTCCAGGTTCACGAGCTGGAAGCTCTTCTTGAAAATGTTCGTGAAGCCGCGCTTGGGCAGCCGGCGGTTCAGGGGCATCTGGCCGCCTTCGAACCAGGCCGGGATGCCGCCGCCGGACCGGGCCTTCTGGCCCTTGTGGCCCTTGCCGGCGGTCTTGCCCGTGCCGGAGCCGGGACCACGGCCGAGCCGCTTCTTGTCGCGGTTCATCCCCTGCGGGGCGCCGAGAGTATTCAGCTTGAGCATCGTTACTTCACCTCTTCAACAGTCACGAGGTGGCGAACCTTGAACGTCATGCCCCGGATCTGGGGAGTGTCGTTGTGGATCACCGAAGTCTGGTGGTGCCGGAGACCGAGGGCCTCGATGATCCGGCGGTGCTTCTCGGGGCGCCCGATGATGCTGCGCACCTGGGTGATCTTGATCTTGGCCATCTCCTACGCCTCCTTGGGGCCGTTGCCGGCCGCGGCGTTGCGACGCTCGAAACCGAGCACTTCGGGCACCGTCAGGCCGCGCTTGGCGGCGAATTCCTCGACCGTGCGCAGCTGCTTCAGGCCGTCCATCGTCGCCTTGACCACGTTGTTCGGGTTACGCGACCCGAGCTGCTTGGTCAGGATGTTCTTGACGCCGGCGGCTTCCAGGATGGCGCGCACGCCGCCCGCGGCGATGACGCCGGTACCGGGCGAGGCGGGCTTCAGGAGCACGCGGCTGGCGCCGAAGCGACCGATCACCTCGTAGGCGATCGTGTCCTTCTGGATCGAGACCATGATCTGGTTGGCCCGCGCCCCCTCGCCGCCCTTGCGGATGGCGTCGGCGATTTCATTGGCCTTGCCCATGGCCACGCCAACCTTGCCCTTGCCGTCGCCCACGGCGACGATCGCGGAGAAGCTGAAGCGCCGGCCGCCCTTGACGACCTTGGCCACACGGTTGATGTTGATCACGTTCTCGTGCATCTCCGAGCCGCCGTCGCCATCGCGGGGCGAGCCCGAACGCGACCGGTCGCCGCCAGGGCCACCGTCGCGACCGCCACGGTTGCCGCCGGGGCCACCGGGGCCGCCAGGGCCACCGCGACCGGGGCCGCCGGGCCCGCTGAAGCCGCCACGACCACCGCCGCCGGGACCACCACGACCGGGGCCACCAGGACCACCGCGACCGGGGCCGCCGGGACCACCGGGGCCACCAGGACCGCGACCGATGCGAGTGCTCTCACCGCTGCTCTGATTTTCGAATCCCGCCATCTGACTGCTCCTGTCATGCTCGCCGGCCGTAGCCGACAAGGACTAGACCTCGAGGCCGCCGTCCCTGAGCCCGCGGGCCAGGGCGGCCACCCGACCGTGGTACAGATATCCGCTGCGGTCGAAGACCACGCGGTCGATCCCCTTGGCCTTGGCCATCTCGGCCAGCGCACGGCCCACGCTGTAGGCCAGCGTGCACTTGGCGCCCTTGATTTCTTCAGGCGCGGCAACGACCGCAGCCTTCTTGCCGTCGCAGGCAACCAGCGTATGACCGACGGTGTCGTCGACCACCTGGGCGTAGATGTTCTTGTGGCTGCGCAGGATCGACACCCTCGGGCGCTCGGCGCTGCCGGCGACCTTTTTACGGATGCTGACCTTGCGCTTCGCGCGGATGTCACGCCGCTTCTTGCTCGTGCTGATCATCGTCCTTCACCTCTGGGCCCCGGGACCGTCGGCCCCCGCCCTGCTACGGCCGTCCGCTACTTGCCAGCGGCCTTGCCGGCCTTGCGGATGATGTCCTCGCCCGTGTACCGGATGCCCTTGCCCTTGTAAGGCTCGGGCTTGCGGAACGCGCGGATCTCCGAGGCAACCTGACCCACCCGCTGCTTGTCCATGCCCGAGACGTCAATATGCGTCTGGTCGGGGCAGACAATCTGGATGTCGGCGGGGATGGGGTATTCCAGCGGGTGGCTGAACTGCAACTGCAGGTCCAGCACACTACCCTTGACCGCGGCGCGGTAACCGACGCCCACGATCTCGAGCTGCTTCTTGAACCCCTCCGTGACGCCCGTCACCTGATTCGCAATCAGGGCGCGGACCAGGCCGTGCCGGGCCCGCATGGACTTCGAGTCGTCCGGCCGCATGACGAACAGCTTGCCGTCCTTCTGCTCGAAAGCCAGGCCGGCAGGAACGTGTTGCCGGTGCTCACCCTTCGGGCCCTTGACTACCGAAGTGGTGCCCTCGATGGACACCGTCACCCCGGCAGGGAGCGCGATCGGGTTCTTGCCAATGCGCGACATGTTTCTCTTCCTCCGCAAACTGCCACAGCCGAGTCGGCTGAAGCGGTGCCGATTGCTACCAGATCTCGCAGAGCACTTCGCCGCCGATGCCACGCATCCGGCACTGGTGCCCCGTCAGGATCCCCTGGTTCGTCGACAGGATCGAGATGCCGTATCCGCCGCAAACCTTCGGGATGCTGTCCTTGCCCGCGAAGATGCGACGACCCGGGCGGCTTACGCGCCGGATGCCCTCGATCACGCCGATGCGTTGTCCTTCACGAAGCTGGTACTTCAGGAAGACGCGCAGCGTGCCCTGGGCGTTGTCGTCCAGCACCTCGTACCTCTCGACGTAACCCTGCTGGACCAGAACGTCGGCCACGGCCTTCTTCTGGTTGGACGCAGGGATCTCGACCCGTCGGTGGCCCGCCTGCGTGGCGTTCCGGACCCGGGTCAACATATCCGCGATGGGATCGGTCATGCTCATGTTCACCTGCTCCTGGACTGCCGTTACCAGCTAGCCTTGACGACACCCGGGATGTCGCCGTTCAACGCGAGTTGCCGGAAGCACAGCCGGCACAGGCCAAAGCGACGGATGAAGGCCCGCGGCCGTCCGCAACGACGGCAGCGATTGTAGGCCCGCACCTTGAACTTGGGCGTGCGCTGTGACTTGGCGATCAGCGATTTCTTGGCCAAAACTCGTTCCTCCTTAGCGCCTGAAGGGCATGCCCAGCAGACGCAGCAGCTCACGGCCCTCTTCGTCGTTAACGGCGGTGGTCACGATCGTCACGTTCATGCCGCGCGGTTCGTCGACCTTGTCGTATTCGATCTCCGGGAAGATCAACTGGTCCTTGAGGCCCAGCGTGTAGTCGCCCGAACCGCTCAACCGGGCCGACAGCCCGCGGAAGTCGCGGATGCGCGGCAGCGAGACATTGAGGAAGCGGTCGAGGAACTCCCACATGCGGCGGTCGCGCAACGTGACGCGGACGCCGATCTGCATGCCCTGCCGGAGCTTGAAGTTCGACACCGACTGGCGCGCCTGGGTCTTGACGGCCTTCTGGCCCGTGATCGCCTCGAGGTCGGCGCACGCCGCGTCGAGCAGCTTCGGGTTGTTGGGCGCGCGCCCCAGGCCCATGTTGATCACGACCTTGACCGGGCGCGGGACCTGCATGGAGCTCGAGTACTCGAACTTCTCCTGCAGAGCCGGCACGACGGTCGACTCGAACTTGATCCTCAGGTTGGGCTTCGCAGCAGCAGCCATTTCTCTTTCCTTCCGCAGCGCCCGCCTTCGGGGCGCTGGTCGTTCACCATGTCCGCGGTCCGGCCGTTCAGTCGTTCAGCGGGGTGCCGCTCTTCTTGCTCGTACGGGTGCGGCTGCCGTCGGCCGCGACTTCCATGCCGATGCGCGTGGGCTTGCCCGTCTTCGGGCACAGCAGCATGACGTTGGTCTCGTTGATCGGCGCTTCCTTCTCGATGATCCCGCCCTGGGGCACGGCCTTCGAGGGGCGGGTGTGCCGCTTGATCAGGTTGACCTTCTCGACGATCAGGCGGTGCTTGTCCGGAAACACCTTGAGGACCCGGCCCTCTTTGCCCCGGTCCTCGCCGGTGATCACGCGCACGGTATCATTCTTCTTGATGCGCACTACAGCACCTCCGGCGCCAGCGAAACGATCTTCATGAACTTCTTGTCGCGCAGTTCGCGCGCGACCGGCCCGAAGATGCGGGTGCCCACAGGCTCCTGCGTGTCCCCGGACAGGATGACGGCCGCGTTGTCGCCGAAGCGGATCCAGCTGCCGTCCTTGCGGCCGGTCTCCTTGCGCGTGCGCACGATCACGCACTTGACGACCTGGCCCTTCTTGACGTTGCCGTTGGGAATGGCCGTCTTGACCGCGGCGACGATGATGTCGCCCACCCGCGCGTAACGCCGCTTCGAGCCGCCGAGCACGCGGAAGCACTCGACGACCTTGGCGCCGGAGTTGTCCGCGACGATCAGCCTTGTGGATTCCTGAATCATGTCACCATTCCTTCGACGTTGACGGGTCGTTCGGCCCTGCTTGGCCGCTTCCAGTCCCCAGTTGGCCGTTCAGAGCACCCTGGCCGCTCAGACCTACTTGGCCGCTCAGACCTACTTGGCCTTTTCCATGATCTCCGCGACGCGCCAGCGCTTCGTCTTGGAGAGCGGGCGGACGGCCATGACCTTCACCACATCGCCTTCCCGGCATTCGTTGGCCTCGTCATGGGCCACCAACCGGGTCGTGCGGGTGATGATCCGCTTGTACAGCGGATGCGGGAACCGGCGGCTGACCGTCACGACCACGGTCTTGTCCATCTTGCTGGACACGACCTGACCGATGCGGACGGCCCTCAGATTACGTTCAGAGTTCGTCATCGTTCATCTCCCTGGCTCCGGCAGCGCCGGGCCCCGGATTCCGCGCCTACCGGGCGCCCTTCTTCTGGTTGATGACGGTCTTGAGGACCGCGATTTCCCGACGCGCATGGCGGACCCGCAGGGGGTTGTCCAGCGCCCGCATGTTGAGCTGGATCCGCAGATTCATCAGCTCTTCGGACTTTTCCTTGACCTGGACCTCGAGTTCCTCGAGCGGCAGGTCACGCAGATCGTGCGCCTTCTTCATGACTTACTCTCCCGCGCGGCTGATGACCCGCGTCTTGAACGGAAGCTTCGCCGCGCCGAGAGCCAGGGCTTCCTTGGCCACCGCGAGGTCCACGCCGTTGATCTCGATGAGCACCCGGCCCGGCCGGACAACGGCCACCCAGTACTCGGGCGCGCCCTTGCCCTTGCCCATGCGGGTCTCGGCCGGCTTCAGCGTAATGGGCTTGTCCGGGTACACCCGGAGCCACACCTGGCCGGCACGCTTCATGTGACGCGTGATGGCGATACGGGTGGCCTCGAGCTGCCGGCTGGTGATCCAGCCCGAGCCCAGGGCCTGCAGGCCGTAGTCGCCGAAGGCAACCGTGGCCCCGCGGGTGGCAACACCGCGGATGCGTCCCTTGAACATCTTCCGGTACTTTGTGCGCTTCGGCATCAACATGGCTCGTCGACCTCTTCTTCCGCGGGATGGCGCCGGGCGCCGCCGCTACCTGTGCTCGGTTGACCGGGGGCGCGATCGCCTCTAGGCGCGCTGCTCCACGACCTGCTTGCGCAGGGACTCCTTGTACTCGGCCGGGAAGATCTCGCCCTTGCAGATCCAGACCTTCACGCCGATCGCGCCGTAGGGCGTACGCGCGGTGGCCACGCCGTAGTCGATGTCCGCCCGCAGGGTATGCAGGGGCACGCTGCCGTCGTGGTAGGTCTCGACACGGGCGATCTCAGCGCCGCCGAGGCGACCCGCGCAGCGGATCTTGATGCCCTTGGCGCCCATGCGCATCGCCGTGGCGATCGACTTCTTCATCGCGCGGCGGAAGGCGACGCGGCCCTCCAGCTGCTGCGCGATGTGGTCGGCCACCAGCGGAGCGCTCAGCTCGGGCTTCTTGACCTCTTCGACGTCCAGCTTGACGGCCTTGCCGATCATCTTCTGCAGCTCGGCGCGCAGCTGGTCGGCCTTGGTGCCCTTCTTGCCGATCACGACGCCGGGACGGCTGGTCGCCACGATGATGATGACCTTCTCCCGGAAGCGCTTGATCTTGATCGACTCGACGCCCGCCGCGCCGACGCGCGCCTGGACGTACTTGCGAATCAGGAGATCCTCGTTCAGCCAATCGGCGAAATGCCGGTCACTGAACCAGGTGGCATTCCAGTCCTTGACGATTCCCAGCCGGAACCCGATCGGATGTGTCTTCTGACCCATGGTCTTCCTTCCTCAGCGCCGGCTTCGCTCGTCGCCCTCTGGGGCGGGGCTGGCCGACTCGGCTTCCCTGTGGCGGCCAGGCCGCCGCGCGATCATAGGCTCTTGAGTGGCGGCCGGGCCGCCCCCCAGTCAATCGATCAAACGTCGGCCGCCACCGTGATGTCGATGTGGGCGGTCCGCTTGAAAATGCTGAACGCACGGCCCTGCGAGCGCGGACGGATCCGCTTCATCGTCGGGCCCTCGTTGATCAGGATCTGCTTCACGTAGATCCGGGCATCCGGCAGCGTGTGCTCGCCGTCGTCCATGAAGCGGACGTTGGCAGAGGCCGACAGCATCACCTTGCGCAGGATCGGCGAAGCCTTCTTCTGCGTCAGGGCGAGGATGCTCAGGGCTTCCTCCACGCTCTTGCCGCGGATCAAATCGGCCACGAGCCGCGCTTTGCGGGCCGAGATCCGAATGTGATGCGCTGAGGCGCGTGCTTCCATCGTGATACCTCCGCTACTTCTTCTTGCTGGTGTGCCCGCGGTACGTGCGCGTCGGCGCGAACTCGCCCAACTTGTGCCCGACCATGTTCTCCTGCACGTAAACCGGCACGAACTGCTTGCCATTGTGTACGGCGATCGTGTGCCCGAGGAACTCGGGGGTGATCGTCGAGCGCCGCGACCAGGTCTTGACGACCCGCTTCTCGCTGCGGCTGTTCAAGGTCTCGACCTTGGCCAAAAGGGCGTCCTGGATGTAGGGACCCTTCTTGATAGATCGCGCCATAACTACGACACCTTCCTTTGACTAGCCCTTGGCCTTGCGACGCCGGACGATGAAGTTGTCCGAAGGCTTCTTCTTGCGCGTCTTGTAACCCTTGGTCGGCATGCCCCAGGGCGTGACCGGGTGGCGACCACCGCTGGTGCGGCCTTCGCCGCCGCCGTGCGGGTGGTCGACCGGGTTCATGGCGACGCCGCGAACCGTCGGGCGGATGCCCAGCCAGCGCGTACGTCCGGCCTTGCCGCTGACCACGTTCTCGTGCTCGGCGTTGCCGACTTCACCGATCGTGGCGTAGCAGCGCTTGTGCACCATGCGCACCTCGCCGCTCGGCAGGCGCAGCGTGACGTACTCGCCTTCCTTCGCCATGACCTGGGCGAACGAACCGGCGCTGCGGGCCAACTGCCCGCCCTTGCCCAGGTTCAGTTCGATGTTGTGCACCATCGTGCCCAGGGGGATGCGCTCCAGCGGCAGGGCGTTGCCCGTGTTGAAGGACGCATCCGGCCCGGCGACGACCATCGCGCCGACCTCGAGGCCCTTCGGCCACAGGATATAGCGCTTGTCTCCGTCCAGATAGTGCAGCAGGCAGATGCGGGCGCTCCGGTTCGGATCGTACTCGATGCTGAACACCTTCGCCGGCACTTCGTGCTTGCTGCGCTTGAAATCGATCTTGCGGTACTGCCGCTTGTGGCCGCCACCCCTGTGCCGCACCGTGATGCGGCCGAAGTTGTTGCGGCCGCCGGTGCGCGGCAGCGGCTCGAGCAGCGACTTCTCGGGCGTGCTGCGCGTGATTTCCGCAAAGTCCGCGACTGTCCTGAACCGCTGGGTCGGCGTCACGGGCTTGAGTTTCCTGATGGCCATTCTCTGCGCTCCTCTTTAGACGATCTCGAAGAGGTCGATGGTGTCATCCTTGGCAAGCGTCACGACGGCCTTCTTCCAGTCCGCCCGCTTGCCTTCGTGACGTCCCATCCGCTTGATCTTGCCGCGGTAATTCATGGTCCGCACAGCCGTGACCTTCACGCCGAAGAAGTGCTCCACCGCCTGGCGGATCTCCAGCTTGTTGGCCGCAACGGCGACCTGAAAGGTGTACTGGTTGTGCGCCTCGCGGTTGTCCGTGCCCCGCTCGGTGATCAGGGGCCGGACGATGACTTTACTCAGGTCCTTCATTTCCCGAAGACCTCCTCGGCGCCCGCGAGGGCCTTCTGCGTGAAGACCACATTGTCGGCCCAAAGGATCGTGTAGGCGTTCAGTTCGTTCGACCGCAGGACGCGCACGCCCTGCAGGTTGCGGGTCGACTTCCAGAGGTTGTCGCCCTCTGCGTCGACAACGAACAGCGTGTGCCGGCCGGGCAGCTGCATGGCCGAGAACACGGAAGCCATCCTGGCCGTCTTCGGAGCTTCGAGGCGCATGTCCTCAAGCACCGTGATGCGCTCGGCGACGGCGCGGTCGCTCAGGGCGCTGGTCAGCGCCTTGCGCTTGACCTTGCGCTGCACCTTGTAGCCGTAGTCGCGCGGGTGCGGGCCGAAGGCCACGCCGCCGCCAACGCGGGTCGGGCTCTTGGCATCGCCGACGCGGGCGCGGCCCGTGCCCTTCTGCTTGTACAGCTTCTTGCCCGAGTAGTCGACCTCGGCGCGGGTCTTGGTGTCGTGCGTACCCTGGCGCTGGTTGGCCAGGTAGTTGCGCACCACCTCGTACAGGGACTGCTTGTGAACGGGCTGCGCAAACAGCGAGTCGGGGAGATCCACCGTCCCCTTCTGCTTGCCGTCACCGTCGAAGAGTCTTGCCGTTGCCATGTGTCACCTCGTCCGTTTCTCTTGTCCGGTCCGCCGGACCCGTTCCGCGTCTAACGGCTGGGCCGGATGAAAACGATTCCGTTCGTGGCGCCGGGCACACTGCCCTTGACCAGCAGCAGGTTCCGCTCCTGGTCGATCGCGACGACCGTCAGGTTCTTCTTGGTCTGTTGCTTGTTGCCCATCTGGCCCGACATGGCCTTTCCAGGCAGGACGCGGCCGGGGAAGGTATGCATACCGATCGAACCGGGGTCACGGACGTTCTTCGAACCGTGAGCCGCCGGGCCGCGATGATGCCCATGGCGCTTGATGCCGCCCTGGAAACCCTTGCCCTTGGTGATCCCCGTCACATCGACCCGTACCACTTCCGTCAGCTCGGACACGCCGAGGGTCTGGCCCAGCTTGTAGGCATGGCCAGTATCCAGCCGGAACTCGTGGACGGTCCGCAGAGGGTCGGAGCCTGCCTTGCGGAAGTGCCCCTGCATGGGCATGGGCGTATTCTTGGGCTTCTTGGTGCCGAAGCCAAGCTGCACGGCGCTGTAGCCGTCACGCGACAGGTTCTTGACCTGGGTGACGACGCACGGTCCGGCCTGGATGACCGTGACGGGCACGCTGCGGCCATCCTCCTGGAAGGTCCGCGTCATACCCAGCTTTTTGCCGATCAGTCCGATCATTGTCGTTGCTCCCTTGCCGCCTTATCTCCAGGCGGTCATCAGACCTTGATCTCGACGTCCACGCTGGCCGGGAGGGACAGCTTCTTCAGGAATTCCGTCGTCTGCGGCGTCGAGTTCTCGATCTCGATGAGCCGCTTGTGGATCCGCATCTCGAACTGCTCGCGGGACTTCTTGTCCACGTGCGGCGAGCGCAGGACCGTGTAGATGGACTTCCGGGTGGGCAGCGGGATCGGACCGCGGACCAGCGCGCCCGTCTTCAGCGCCGTCGAGACGATGATCTCGGCGGAGCGGTCGAGGACGGCCGGTTCGTAGGCCCTGAGCCTGATCTTGATCTTCTGACGTGCCACTTCAGTTCTCCTTGGCGACGGCTACTCCAGCTTCGCTGCGAGCCGGACTTTTCGTCCGCCGCGGCGTCTGCTCGCCATTCGCTTTGCTTTCCGCTCGACGCCCGCCGTCCGCGGGCTGTCCGGTCCTTCAGCTTTGCGGGCGGAAACGGGACCGCGTCCCCGCCCTACACTCGACTCTTCCAGACGATCCGCTAGGCCAGGATCCTCTTAGGCCAGGACCTTCTTAGGCGAGGATCTTGGCCACGACGCCGGCGCCCACCGTACGACCACCCTCGCGGATGGCGAAACGCAGGCCCTCTTCCATCGCGATCGGCGTGTGGAGGTCCACCACGATCTTGATGTTGTCACCGGGCATGACCATCTCCACGCCC
>CAIOLW010000265.1 GCA_903859215.1 uncultured bacterium
GCCGATCATCCGGACGCGGCGCGGGGGCACACGGCCGCGGGTTCAGGATGCCGTCCAAGGAGTGTTGATCATGTCGAATTGGACCATTGGGAAGCGCATCTTCGCCGGCTTCGGCGCCGTACTCGTGGTCATGGCCCTGCTGGGGACGTTCACGACGCTGCACCTGCTGACGATCAGGCAGGAGGCCGCGGGCATCGTCGAGAACGGCCCAATGCTGCAGAACGTCGTGACGCTGGCGACCGGCGCGCGCGACAACATGACGATCATCTACCGCCACATCGGCACGACCAGCCCCCAGGAGAAGAAGCAGCTCGAAGAGGAGATGAAGGCCGCGCGCGCCGTCAATTCCAAGGCGCTCGAGGACTACGACAAGGCCTGTAAGAGCGACGAGGGCCGAGCCCTCGTCAAGGACCTGCAGGCCAGGCGCGACGCCTACAGCAAGAAGCGCTCGGAGATCCTGAAGGCCAGCTCCGCGGCGGCGACACCGGAGGCATCGGCACTCGTCTATGACAAGGCCCGCACCGAACTGCAGCCGCTGGTGGCGGCGTATGCCGAAGCGATCAATGCGCTCTGGAAGATGGAGATGACCGAGTCCGCCGCTGACGGGAACCGGATCATGGCCAGCAGCGCCCAAACGACGATCCTCACGATCATCGCGGTGGCCCTCTCGCTGGCGTTCGGCATCGTGCTGTGCCTCGGCATCGTGCGCGCCATCAACAAGGCCCTGAACCACGTGAGCACCGAGCTGGGCGACGGCGCCCGCCAGGTGGTCGCCGCCGCGACGCAGGTTGCCAGCGCCAGCCAGTCGCTGGCCCAGGGCGCCAGCGAGCAGGCCGCCTCCATCGAGGAGACCAGTGCGTCGATCGAGGAGATGTCCAGCGTCACGCTGAGCAACGCCGACAGCGCCGACCAGGTCAACGCGCTGGCCCGCCAGGCGCGCGCCGCCGCCGAGAAGGGCGCCGCCGACATGAAGCAGATGAGCGAGGCGATGATCGCCATCCAGGCCGGCAGCGATGACATCGGCCGCATCATCAAGACGATTGACGAGATCGCCTTCCAGACGAACATCCTGGCGCTGAACGCCGCCGTCGAGGCCGCGCGCGCCGGCGAGGCGGGCCGCGGCTTCGCGGTCGTCGCCGAAGAGGTGCGCGGCCTGGCGCAGCGCAGCGCAAAGGCGGCCCGCGAGTCGGCCACGAAGGTCAGCGACGCCGCCGGCCGCACGACGCTGGGCGTCCAGATCAACGCGAAGGTGGCCGCGGCGCTGGCCGAGATCGTCACCCACGTGCGCGGCGTGGACGAACTGGCGGCCGCGGTGGCGACGGCCTCACGCCAGCAGAGCCAGGGCATCGCGCAGGTGAACACCGCCGTCGGCCGGATGGACCTGGTGACGCAGTCCAATGCGGCCGGCGCCGAAGAGAGCGCCAGCGCCGCCGAGGAACTGAACGCGCAGGCCGAGGCGATGCGCCAGGTGGTGGGCGAACTGGAGCAGCTCGTGGGAACAAGCCGCCGCGATCCGCAGCCGGCGGCAGTGTCGACACGGACGGTGCGCGCGACGCGTGCGGCGACTCCTGCGCCGCCACAACGGCGCGCGACGACAAGGACGAGATGACAAGGACGAGATGACAACAGGGCCCTCCGCCATCCGGCCGGAGGGCCCCGTTCCTTAACTGCGCAGGGTGTCGCCTAACTCGCCGGCCCGCGCCGTCCCTCAAGGACCTGCGCCAACACCTGCGCCAACTGGTCGATCGCCATCGGCTTCTGCACCCACGTCACCGCGCCCAGTTCCATCAACCCGGCGCCGCGCGCGCCCAGCGGGTAGCCGCTCATCGCGATGATGGCCACCCCGGGCCGCAGCGTGCGCAACTGCGCGCACAGGCCCGCGCCGTCCAGGTCCGGCATCACGACGTCGGTCAGGACCAGGTCGGGCGCGAAATCGGGACGCCCGAAGATGTCGAGCGCTTCGCGGCCCGAACTGGCCGAAACCACGCGGTAGCCGAGGTGCTCCAGCATCGCGGAAACGGCTTCGCGCACCGAATCCTCGTCCTCCACGAGCAGGATCAACTGCCCGCGTCCGCGCGTCCGCGCCGGGGCCGCGGGCTCGGGCTCCAGTTCCCCGGTCTTCGCCGGCGGCAGGAACACGGTGAACGTGGTCCCCTGCCCCACCACCGAGCGGACCACCACGTGCCCGCCGCTCTGCGCCGCGATGCCCGCCGCCTGCGGCAGCCCCAGGCCCGTGCCCTCGCCAACGCCTTTCGTCGTGAAGAACGGCTCGAAGACGCGCGCCAGCACCTCCGCGGGCATGCCCGTGCCGGTATCGCCCACTTCCAGCTTGAACCACTGGCCGGTGACCGGCAGGCCGCAGACCGAGCAGTTCACGTCCGGTTCGTCCGCGGCGCCCGTCGACAGCGACAGCCGCAGTTCGCCGCCACCGATCATCGCATCGCGCGCGTTGATCGCGAGGTTCGTGATCATCTGGTGGATCTGCGCCGGCTCGGCCTCCATCACGTACCTGCCGGGTTCGATCGCCAGGTCGATGCGGACCGTCTCCGGCAACGTCGAGCGCAGGAACCCGGCCGTCTCGCGCACGCACGCCTCGAGGTCGACTGCCTGCACGCGACGGATGGTCTTCTGGCTGAAGTCCAGGATCTGGCGCACCAGCAGCGCGGCGCGGCGGCTCGAACCCGCGATGCGCTGCAGGTTCGCCTGCAGTGACGGCGGCGTCTCGGGCGCGGACTGCAACAACTCAGTGAAGCCCATGATGCTGGTCAGGATGTTGTTGAAGTCGTGCGCGATGCCGGCCGACAGCTGGCCGACGGCCGCCAGCCGCTCCTGCTGCACCGACTCCTTCTCCATGCGCTTGCGCCGCGACACATCGCGATAGATCCACATGTTCCCCAGGTACACGCCCTGCAGGTTGATGGGCACGTAATCGCGCTCGAAGACGCGGCCGTCCTTCAGGGTCATTTCCTCGTTCACGACGACGTCGCCGCACGCCATGATCTCGGCCACGCGCTCGCCGAAGCCCACCTGGTCGGCGAACAACTGCGCGGCGCCCTTCGCGGCCTCGCCGCAGTCCATGCCCAGCAGGATCGCCGGGTCGGGAATGCCGAACAGTTCGCAGAAGGTGCGGTTCGCCTGGATGATGCGGCGCTCGGCCGTCTCCACCAAAATACCCATCTGCAGGTTCTCGATCAGCGAGCGGAAGCGCTCGAGCGCCGACGCGCGCGCGCCCTCGGCGTTCTTGCGCGCGGTCACGTCCTGGTGCAGGCCCACCACGCGGACGGGACGCCCATCGGCATCGCGCGTGATGACCTTGCCGGTGTCCAGGATCCAGATCCAGTTGCCGTCCTTGGCGCGCAGCCGCTGCTCTGCCTGGTAGATTGCGGTGTGCCCGGCCAGGTGCGCGTCGAGGATGTCGGTGACGCCCGCCACGTCGTCCGGATGCAGGAGATCGGACCACGCGTCGAGCGTCGGTGGGATCTCCCTGGGTTCGTAGCCCAGCATCCGGGCCCAACGATCGCTGAAGACCACGGCGCCGGATGGAACGTCCCAGTCCCAGACGCCGAGTTCGGCGGCCTGGATCGCGAGGTCGAGTCGCTCCTGGCTTTCGCGCAGCGCCATTTCGGCCAGTTCGCGGCCGGAGATGTCGACGAAATATCCCTGCAGCCCGCCGCCGACATGCTCCGCGTGTTCCTGCGCGATCACGTTGGCGAGGACCCAGACTTCATGCCCGTCGCGGTGCACGAAACGGTACGGACGATCCGAGAAGCGCGATGTCTGGCCGGTGGTGCCGGCGTCGGCGACCAGCCGGGCCAGGTCCTCGCCTCGCACGACCGCCGCCAGGTCGACGCGGCCGGAGACGAAGTCGGCGGCGGCGTAGCCCAACAGATGTTCGACGTTGTCCGAGATGCGGTCGACCGGCCAGCCATCGCCGGCGCGGCACCGGAACACGACGACGGGACCCGCGCGGTAGATTTCGCTCTCCTGCTGGAGCAGGTCGTGCGCGCGCTGCAGCTCCTCGACAGCCTCCCGGCGCCCCCGCACCTGGAGTCCCAGCACGCGCGCGATCACCACGATGCCGCCCAGGCCCACCAGCCAGAACAGCCCCAGCAGCAACACAGCCCGCAGGTCGGCCCGGTCCTCGGCCACCAGCAGCGGCGCCATCGGCACCGTCACCGACACGCCGCCCAGTGACCTGTCGATGCTGCCGGCCTGGTCCTGGTGGCACCTGAGGCACGATTCGCGCGTCACCAGCGGTCGCATCAGGCGCAGGACCATGTCTCCCTTGGCGGGCACGAACTCCGACACCTCGGCGGCGCCGGCGGCGATCTTCGCCAGCGCCTGGCGCTCCCACGCATCGGGCGCGTTGTCGGCGCTCAGCGGCGTCAGGCTCGTCATGTGGCCGGTGACGCCGTACAGCTCGGGGAATTCGAGCGCCAGCTGCCGGACCAGGTTGGCCGGGTCCAGAAACGTCAGCCGGCGGTTCCCGGTGATGGTGACGCCGCGGTCAGGCGCGTCGCCGGGACTCGGGCCCGGTTGCAGGTGCTCATCGACCGGCACATAGACGCCGCCGCGTTCGGCGGCCCACATGCGGAAGACCTGGTCCCGGTTGGAATGCGTATGGGCGACCGTCAACGCGGCCTGGCGGGTGTCCGCGTGGTTCTCGCGAACGCGCATGACCAGCGCCGCCCCCAGGGCGACCGACCACACCGCGACGGCAAGCCACGTCAGGCGGATGATCCGGCCGTTGACGATGAGCAGCAGCGAGTTCTTCGAGAAGGGCATTTCAACTCCGGGGTGGCCTGCCCGTGGCGAAGGGCATTGCGGCCGTTGAGCGCCTATCATGGCCGATCCGGCAGGGCGGGGAAAGTGCAATTGTCTCAATGCGATGGCGGTGGTGAGGCCATGCGGTGCACGCTTCCGCCGGCTCGCGTGCTCCGTGGGGCGGATCGCGGCGCCGGGTGGCGCCGGCATCGTTGGCCGATTTTTGAATGGTTTTGGATGTGGGCGGCGAGTCCCGGCCGACATTTGTCTTTTGATAATGTCCACGGCCAGGCGTTTACTGGGTTTTTGGCGGGCGCCGACGCACTCATATCGCTTGACCGCAACCAGATCCATTGATTGAATGAGTGCTATCATCCGTGGGAGGGACCTCCTTCCGCATCATGACATGAAGTCACGGTACGCATCGAAAGCGCTGATCTTTGCCATCGCCGCCCCGGTTCTCCATTGGAGTTTTTTCTGCGCTGAACGGCGGAGCCCTCGCGGTAGTCCAGGCGTCGTGCGTGCGTGCCAAAGGAGGTCGTTGATCCCGATCCGGATGTTCCAGCGGACTTTCGAGGCATCGACCCGCCCCCGCGCAGATCAGCGCGACCCTGCCCGTCATCGGCGGCGCAGGTCCAGGGCGGGCCATGGCGGCTCCAAGCATCGCAAGGAGATGACATGACGAAGAGGATGATTCTGCTGTTCGTGGGGTTCGTGTTGGCGTTGGCGCCGGGATGGGCGTTGGCGGTGCATGACGACAAGACGGACAGCTTCGGGATTTACTTTGATGCTGGCAACAGCAACAACTGCACGACTGGCGCCGTGTACACGCCGTTCAACGTCTACCTGGTTCTGATGAACCCGACCGGCAACACGAACGGCTTCGAGTGCACGGTTACCGCGTCCGGTTCAGCTCCGAACTTCGCCCTGTCGACGACC
>CAIOLW010000266.1 GCA_903859215.1 uncultured bacterium
CCAGGGTCGTCTCGTTGAGCCGGCCGAGGCGCTCGAGGCTGAGCGGCGGCCGAGCGCAGTAACGCACCAGCCGCTCAAGGCCGTGCCGGTCCCAGCCCGGGATCGAGACCGACGCGTCGACTGACCAGCCGCCGGCGTGTTCACTGCTGTCCAAAACGTGGAGCGCGCCGTCATCGAGATGCCCGTGGCGGTGCAGCCAGCGCAGGCCGCGGGTGCGCATCTTCGCCTGCACGGCGGCGAAGTCGGCCTGGTCCAGATCCAGCGCTGGGTGAAAGACCGCCTCGCCATCGCTGCCGGCGCTGAACACGCCATCGGTCACCAGCACGTGGAAATGGACATGGCTGTTGAGATAGCTGCCGAACCGATGAACAAATGCAACGGCGCCGAAGCGGGCATCCGGAGGGGCGCCCGGGCTGCGCTGGCGAATGGTCGTCTCGACGGCGCGCAGGAAGACCGTGAGCAGGCCGCTGATCACCTCGGGCTTGTGGCGCAGGTGCCAGCGCACGCGCTTGGGCATCGACAGCACCCACTGGCGGTGCTGCACGCGGGGCAGGATCGCATCGACCATGTGGGCCGAAACATCGACCATGCGGCGCGTGGCGCACGACGGGCACAGGTCGCGGCCCTTGCACGAGAAGGCGACTAGGAAATCATGGCGGCAGTTGCCGCAATAGACGCGGGCGAACCCGTGGGCCAGGATACCGCACTTCAGGTAGTTGCGCAGCGCAGCCTCGACGTGCAGGGGCACGCCGCGGCCGTAGTCATCGCGCGCGGCCGCGCCGGCTAGCCAAGTCTCGAGGTTGGTGCGGACCACCTCGTGCAGCAGCGTGGCGGCCGGGCGTCGCGGCCGGTAGGCGCGTGCGGCCTGAGGTGTCGCCGGGGAATGACAGGTCGCAGCGGGCACGCGCGCTCCCGAACGCCTTGCGGCGGCGGGAGGTGGTGAGGCCGGCGGGCACTTGCGCCGGCGCAAGGCGAGCGGCGGCGGCCGTCCTGCTGACGTGAATCAACCCAGGCTACGCAAGGGCCGAGCCCGGGTATGGTCTGGTTTCGCCAGGGTGGCGGACCGCGCCCAGTACGTCTCCTGCGGCGATTACCGGACGTTAGGCGGCGGCCGCGAAGGAAACGAAACGGACCCGGCGTTGGCCGGGTCCGCTTCTTCTTGCGCGGTCAGTCGTCGCCTATGCCGAGAGCTTCGTCACCTCGGCCTTCAGCAGCTCGGCGCCGCCGGCCAGGAAGTCGTCCCGCTTCAGTTCGCCCGCCGCCAGCTTCGCCAGCAGCGCCTTCTGGGCGCGGTAGTCCTTGCTGTCGAGGCCGGCCTTGCTCTGCAGCAGGCGCCAGGCCTTGCGGCGCTCGACGCACAGCAGCACCATCTGGCGCGACAGTGCGTAGAGGCCCGCCTTGCCCTCGTTGTTCTCGGCCTTGATCCAGACGTTGAAGTCGGGCACGTAGACAGGGCTGTTCGGGTCGAAGACGCGCCGGTGCATGACGTCGTCCTGGGTCAACAGGGCCAGGATGTCGTCCAGCGCGATCATCGACTCGGCCTTCGCCACATCAATCTTCCGCACGTGCTGCCGGAAGCGCGCCTCGGTCACGGCGTAGTGCGCGATGGTGTAGCGCACCTTGTCGCCGGTCGACTTCAGCGTGGTCTCCCACCAGTCCTTCTCGTGCGCCGGGTTGCCCTTCAGCTCGATAGCCTCGCGATAGGTCTCGCCGCGGCCCGGGTTGAAGGTGAACTCGGGGATCAGGCGGCAGTCACGGGCCCGCTGCGACTGCGTCGTCGAGCCGTCGTCGCCGATGCCGTGCTCGGGCTGGCAGGGCGTGAAGCTCTGGATGAAGGCGGAGCCGCGGTGCTCGAGCGCATCGAGGATCGCCTTGTACAGCTTCGGCGCGTTGGCCATCGAGACCTGCGCGATGTACGGCGAGCCGTGGCCGGCGGTGAAGATCTCGGCCAGGCTCTTCTTCTCGGTCAGCTTGCCCTGCGTGGCGGCGCCGATCTGGTTCATGTCGAAGCCGCCGGTGATGACCGACGAGTCCGAGTTCTGGCCGCCGGTGTTCGAGTAGACCTGCGTGTCGAGCATCAGCAGCTTCACGTTCGGGCGGCCCTGCAGAATCGCCTTCGACACGTTCTGGAAGCCGATGTCGCCCATGCCGCCGTCGCCGCCGATGCCCCACGCCTTCGGCAGCTCGGCCACCTCGAGGTCGGTCATCAGCGTGTCGGTGAAGTGCGTCAGCGCGAAGTACTGGTCCTTCGTCAGGCCGGCGCCCTCGAGCAGCGTGTTGACCAGGCGCTCGGGGATCACCGAGCGGCGCGCGTGGTCCATGATGAACGCCTCGCCGAACAGCCAGGCGACGGTGGCGCCGTCCTGGAACAGCGAGTTCATCCACGGGTACGGGTGCGGGTTGTTCGGCGGCGTCGAGCCGAACACGCTGTTGCAGCCCGTGTGCGCGCCCATCGCCATCACCGACATGCCGTTGGCCAGCCGGCCGTCGACAGCCTGGATGTCGCGGTGGTTGGTGGCGTCGACCTTCAGGACGGCGACCAGCGCCTCGACCAGTTCCTTGTCGGAGATGGCGCCGTGCGCGGCCTGGCGGACGTCGGTGTCGGCCTCGTTCTCGCCGCCCAGGCCCATCAGGAGGTGGGCGACGGCCTTGGCGAACATGGCGTGCGCCGCGGGATCCTTCGCCTTGAGGGCGGCCAGCTGCTTCTCGCCGACTTCGGCCAGCTGCGCGGCCTTGGCGCTGAGGCGGGCCGCCTTGGTGCGGTACAGCGGCCGCATGTAGGCCTCGGTGACGGTGGCCACCGAGCGCAGCACCGTCTTCTCGCCGCAGCCGGCGCAGGCGCCGTCGCCCGAGACGATGGCGTCGTAGCTCGAGCGCACCATCAGGTGGTTGCGCAGCGTGGCCTCGCGCGAGTCGTGCGGCTGCTCGGGGTCGTACAGGCCCAGGTACTTGCGGGGCGTGTCCGAGAGCAGGTTCAGGAAGTTGATCGCCGTCGTGTGGCGGGCGTTCAGGTCCTCGGACTCGTCGACCATCCGCAGCGCCTGGTGGTCGCCGCACTCGGTGACGCACTCGCCGCAGCCCTTGCACAGGTCCGAGACGAAGATCGAAAACACGCCGCCCTGGCCGGGGTTCTTCTTCTCCAGGTTCTGGAAGATGGCGTTGACCTTGTTGTAGGCCAGGGGCAGCGTGGCGACGATGCCCAGGAACTGGTCCTTGGCCGCGTCCGAAATGCCTGCCAGTGGTTCGACGGCCTGGCGCACCAGCTCGGCCACCGGAGTGCCGGTCTTGGCCTGCTGGCTGGCCATCATCGCGGCGCGCACCTGCTGTTCGACCGCGGGCAGCGCCTTCAGCAGCGCGTCGCGGTCGCCCTGGCCCTGCACGTAGCCGCGCGCGGCGGTGTTGAGCAGCGTCATGAGGTCCTGCGCCGTGTTGGGCAACGCGGTGTCGGGGCACGACGAGATGCAGTTCATGCACTGCGTGCAGTTCTCGGCGATGAAGATCGGCGTCTGGCGGCGCGCGACGTACTTCGAGGCGCCGTCGCCGGTGGCCGCCGCCACCACGCCCGCGGCCGAGAGCACCGAGGCGGGCTGGTGGTAGCCCAGGCCGGCCTTGAACTCGCGGTCGAAGGTGGCGCGGCGGAAGATCGGCGCGCGTTCGGGCTGGAACTCGGGCTTCGGCACCTGCAGGCAGAACGTGCCGCAGCCGGCCATCGGCAGCACGCTGTCGCCGCGCATGCTCGAGCGGTCCGGCGCGTCGACCGTGCCGTACGTGATCTCGGTCACGCGCGAGAAGCCCTGCAGCATGACCTCCATGTTCGAGGCCACCACCGCGTCGCCGAAGCGGCCGAACTTCTTGCGGTACTGCGCCTCGACCTGCTCGTGGAAGTGCTCGCGCGCGATGCCGAAGTCGTTCAGGAACGGCGACACGGCGAAGAACGCGCCCAGGAAGGCGTTGCCCTGCATGCGCAGCTGCAGCTCCACGCGGTCGGTCGCCTTGCGGGCGATCTCGAAGCCGGGCAGGATGTAGAAGCGGATCTTCTTCTCGAGGATCGTCTGGCGGTACTTGCGCGGGATGCGCAGCCAGGCCTCGGCCGGGCTCTCCTCGGACTCCCACACGAACGCGCCGCCCTCGGCCATGCCGTCGAGCGGGTTGGTGTGCGTGAAGGCCTTCGGGTCGCAGCACAGCACCACGTTCACGTGGCGCAGGTCGCAGTTGGTGCGGATGCGCTCAGGCGCCGCCACCAGGAAGTACTCGGTGGGCGCGCCCTTCTTCTCGGAGCCGTATTTCGGGTTGGCGCTGATGTGGACGACTTCCTTCTGCCGGCCGAACTCGTCGACGGCGCCGTCGCGGCGGGCGACGTGCTCGCCCAGCTCGCCGATGATCTCGCCCAGGTTCTTGCCCGTGGTGATCATGCCCCAGCCGCCGATCGAGTGCAGCCGCACCGCGATGGCGCCCTCGGGCAGCAGCGACGGCCGATCTTCGGACTTCACCGCGTAGGCGTGGTCGATGCCGACCGTGAACAGCGTGGTGCCATCACTCGCGGTGTGGCCGTCCTGGCGGGCGATGGTGCCGGTCACAAAGCCGTAGGCGCCGAGGATGCCTTCGGGCCGGAAGTCGCGCGAGCCCAGGCCGTAGATGCCGGAGAAGAACTTCGGCACCTCGCTCGCCTGGATGGCGCCCGACTGCACGGCCTTGGTGAAGGCGGTGCGGATGTCGCGCGCCAGCGGGTTGTCGCCGGCCAGCGGCTGGTCGGTGCGCTCCATGATGATGACGTTCTTGCGGCCCGCGAGCGCCTTGATGTAGGCGGCCTCGGGAACCGGGCGCAGCACGTTGGCGTGGATCGAGCCCACTTTTTCGCCCTTGGCGCGCAGGTAGTCGACCGCGGCCTCGATGTTCTCGGCCGCCGAGCCCAGCGACACGAAGACGGTGTCGGCGTCAGCGACCTTGTAGTTCGAGATGAGCCCGTAGTGGCGGCCGGTCAGGGCGCCGAACTCGTCGTAGGCGGCCTCAAGCATCGGCATGATCGATTCGTAGAACGCGGTGCGGTGCGCCACGACGCCGTTCATGTAGTGTTCCTGGTTCTGCACCGGCCCGAGCAGGATCGGGTTGGTCAGGTCGATCATGCGCGGCACGCGGCGGCGCTTGGGCCCGAACAGCAGGCGCTGCGCCTCGGTCGGGCAGTCGATCAGGTCGTCGGGCGCGCCGAGGTACTGCCGCATCAGCTCGGACTCGTGCCGCATGAAGGTGCGCTCGAGGTGCGAGGTGAGGAAGCCGTCCTGGCTGTTGATGCCCGGCGTCAGCGACAGCTCGGCCACCTTGCGGATGATCAGCGCCTGGTCGGCGGCCTGCTGCGAATCCTTGCCGAACAGCATGATCCAGCCCGTGTCCATCACGGCGTAGATGTCGTCGTGCCCGCAGTGCACGTTCAGCGCGTGCTTGGTCAGCGCGCGGGCCGACACCTCGAGGATCATCGTCGAGAACTTGCCCGGCGCGTGGTAGTACTGCTCGGCGCCGTAGACGATGCCCTGCCCCGACGTGAAATTGACCGTCCGCTTGCCGCAGACGGAGAACGCGATGGCGCCGCCCTGCGCCGAATGCTCGCCCTCGGTCTCGCACGCCAGCTTGCTGCCGCCGAAGACGTTCAGGTTCCCCTCGGCGTACGAGAGCTGGTAGTTCTCGCCCATCTCGGTCGAGGGCGTGATCGGGTAGAACACGCCGCCGTCGGTGATGCGGGCCTCCGTATGATAGGAGACGAGCTGGTTGCCGTTCGTGGTGACCCGGATGCCGGGAAATTGAGGCGCGTTCTTCATCTGGAGGGCTCCTTCAGCCGCGGCACTGGTTCAGCCGCGGAATTGGTCCAGCCGCGGCACTTGGCGGCGGCGCGATCCGTCTCGGGCAGGTGTGTCCGGGAGTGCGGGTCTCGGGCATGCATCGGATGCAAGATAACAGCCACATGGCGGGAAAACACGACGAAAGTTAGGGCGGTTTTCGGCGGCTCAGCCCCCCTGGGCCGGCTCGGCGGCCACTTGCGCCGGCGCAAGTCGTCGGCAGTTGGCGATCAGCGGAACAGGGCGTGGATGGAACCCCAGCTCGACGTCTCGCTCGCCTTGTCGGCAGGGCCCATCGGCACATCGTCCGTCAGGTCGACCACGCCCACGAACTGATAGTACGGATGCGTCTCGCCGAGGGCCGTCGAATCCCGCTCCGTCATGTAGAGCACGAGATTCCCCAGCACCTTGAGCGGCGCATAGGACAGGCCGCGGTTGAACAGGACCTGCACCGAATACAGGCCTCTCCACGCGTTCGGGATCTGGTCTGTCGGGATGCTCAGTGACCAGACGCCGACGCGCTGGAACGTCGTGATACTGATGGTCGTGACGGCGGGCACGGGCGAGCCGTTCGGGTCGAAGACGTCCTGCCCGCGGAACATGCGCCCGGCGATCCGCACCTGTTCGTGCCGGTCCAGCGTCTCGCCGACGTCCGGGAACGTGTTCCGCGTGGACTGCTGCAGGATGGTGATGAACTCCGGGCGCAACATCGCCGCCAGCGCAACGGAATCGCGCGCCGTGTAGGCCGCCTGGAACCGGGCCATCAGCAGGTCCTGGCTCGACGGAAAGCCTGCGGGGAACGGCACCGTCGTCGGCCCGGGGTCCGGGGCCTGGGTGGGCGAGCTGGAGCAGCCGGCCAGGCCGAGGATCACGAGGGCCATCACGGATACGAGCAGCAGGGCGATGCGCGGGCGGCGGTTGTTCACGGGTCGAGCCTTTCAGCAATCATCCATGGTGACAGGTCAGCGGAACAGGGCGTGGACGGAGCCCCACGTCGCCGAATTGTCGCCCTTGGCTGCGGCATCGGCCGGCGGGTCATCCGTCAGGTCCACCTGGCCGATGATCTGGTAGTAGGGGCGCGTCTGGCCTGCGGCCGTCGAGTCGCGGTGCGAGACGTAGAACTTGATGTTGCCGGTCACCTTCAGCGTCGAATAGGCCTGGCCCCTGTCGAACAGGAACTGCACGGAATAGAGGGCGCACTCCGTATTGGGGATGACGTCGCTCGGCAGGCTTGTCGACCAGGCGCCCAGGCGCTGGAACGTCTGGAACTGGATGGTCTGCACACCGGGGACCAGGCTGCCGAGCGGGTCCGAGACATCCTGTTTCGAGAACATGCGCCCGATGATGTCCGTCAGTTCGGCGCGGTCGAGCGTCGCGCCCACATCCGGAAAGGTGTTCTGCGTCGACTGCTGCAGGACGATCATCGACTGCGGGTGTATCAGATGCGCGAAGACCGTCGGGCTCATCGTCTCGTAGGCGACCTGGAAGTTCTGCATCAGGATGTCGGACGTGGACGGGAAGTCCATGGGATCCGGC
>CAIOLW010000267.1 GCA_903859215.1 uncultured bacterium
TCTCTAATTGGTAGCCCCTAGGGGACTCGAACCCCTGTTACCGCCGTGAGAGGGCAGCGTCCTAGGCCACTAGACGAAGGGGCCACTAAATCGGCGACCGGAATCTAATCCGGACCGAATTCATTGGCAAGTTTGGTTGCCCGGGGAGGATTCGAACCCCCATCGACTGAGCCAGAGTCAGCTGTCCTACCATTGGACGACCAGGCAACCGAGCCGCAAATATAGAATGACTCCCGGCCCGATGCAAGAATGTGATGCGCCTTCCCGCCAACCCCCGCAAACCGCCCGCAAATCCCCGGAACGGCCCAAAACACCCCCCTCAGCCCCGCCCCCGGCGGCCCCCCTGCCGATACCCCTCCAGCTCCCGGCTCACCAGCCGGTGCAGCGCCTCGGGCGACTCGAGGTCCTTCCGCGTCACCTGCCAGGCCGCCGGCAGCACCACGAACGGCTCGGTCTGCCGCCCGCCCAGCCCGCCGTGGCTGCTGGCCTGCTCCTCCATCACGACGATCTTCCCGCGGTCGCTCAGCCACGCCCCGTTGACCACCAGGTCGCCGCTGTCGGGGTAGCCCAGCAGCCGGTTCAGCTCGCCGGCCCACAGCTCGCGCCGCGCGTACGGGGCCAGGGGGTCGTTGCCCTCGCCGCGCTGGCCGGTCACCAGGTTGCGGATGCCGTCCTCGCAGATCGCCACCGCATCGCCGAACCGTCGGCGCGCCGCCACGAACCCGATGCCCGGATGCCGCGCCAGCTTCTCCACCAGCCCCGGGTACAAGGCGATGACGTCTTCCAGTGACAGAGGCTCGCGGCCTCCCGTGAAGTAGATGTGCGCCAGCGAGCCCGACACGCAGACCACCGCCTGCGCCTCGCCTGGTCGATCGCTGCCCGTATGGCGCCGCGCGATCGACGCCACCGTGCGCCGGCTGCGCCGCGCCAGCCAGCCCAGCTGTCGTTCGTCGATCTCCTCCATGCCCGCCAGCAGTGACAGCGTATAGCTGGTGTCGGGGCTCCAGGCGCGGCGCACCACGGTGCCCGGCTCATCGCCGCCTGCCATCATCTCGCCCAGCGTCTCTTCCAGCGTCTTGCCGTACAGGATGCGGAACGGGATGCTGGGCGTCTGCCCGTGGTCCGACAGCAGCATGATGTCGTAGCGGATGGGCGACTCGCGCCGCGCGCGCCGCCCCAGGATGCGCAGCTTGCGGTCGAAGGCCGACAGCGTCAGCTGCGCCTCGACCGTGTCGGGCCCCGAGTGGTGCGCCACCTCGTCGTAGCCCACGAAGTTCGAGTAGATCACGGGCACGCCGCGCACCATGTCCTGCTTCAGCCAGAAGAACGACAGTTCGCGCAGGAACGCATTGGCCAGCGCGCGCTGGCCGAAGCGGCGCGCCGTGAAGCGCAGCCGCGGCCGGTTCTTGTCGAAGCGCCCGGCCACCGCGAACGCCAGGCCTGCCACGTAGTCCCACACGAACGCCAGCACGGCCTTCGTCAACGCATTGGGGCTCAGGAAGAACAGGTTGAAGTCGGCGCGCTCGCCCGCCTGCCGCGCCGAGGCGTCCTCGCCCAGCGCGCTGACGGTCATCAGCCGCTTGGCCGCGCCGCCGGACATGAACGTGTTGATGCACGAGCCGCCCTCCAGCAGCGGCCGGTTGCCGACGGCCACCATCCGCTCCAGCCGCCGCAGGTCGTCCGGCTGGCTCACCACGCGCAGCCGCTGCTCCTGCCGGTCGAACCAGCGGTAGCCCGGCACGTTGCCGCGGTCGCCGTAGAAGAAGCCCGCCTGCACCGCCGGCGTGTTCGACGGGATGCCGCAGTGCCACGACTGCAGCGTGTGCGTCTGCCGGGCCATCATCGACGACACCGACGGCATGCGCCCCTTCGCCAGCGCGCGCCACAGGCTCGCGCGCGACAGGCCGTCGATCTGCAAAATGAGCAGCCCGCGCAGCGGCTTGCGTTCCACGCGCGGGCCGAACCGCCGGCCCAGCCGGAAGATGAGCGACTGGTAGAAGGGATACGCCTCGTCCACGCCCAGCCAGCTGGTGATGGTGGCCGAGACGCCGGTGATGATCACCGAGCCCAGCAGCGCCTCGCCGAAGCTGGAGATGACCAGCGAACGCGGCACCATGGCGCTGAAGTAGAGGATGACGCCGTTGAAGAAGAGCGAGGGCAGGCCCAGGGTCAGCGAGTTCAGCGGCAGGGTCAAGAGCAGCAGGATCGGCCGCAGCACCAGCAGCGCCACGCTGAACACGGCCGCCAGCACGAACACGCCCGCCCACCAGTGGGGCTGCGTGCGGTCCAGGCTGAATCCCGGCAGGATCAGCGTGTCCAGCAGCAGCGCCGCCACCGTCACGGCCCAGACGACCAGGTACCGGCCGAGGATGCCTGCCTGCTTTTTCGCGGCCCGCCTCCCGGTCTGTGTTTCGTTCTAGCCCGCCGCGGGCGCCGCCGCCCGGCGCAGTCGCAACAGGACGCGTGGCGCGCCCACCAGCTCCATCACCTCGAAGATGCCCGCGCTGCGCGTCTGCCCGGTCAGGGCCACGCGGCAGGGATGGATCAGGTCGCCGGCCGGCACGCCCAGCTGCTCGGCCGTGGCGCGCACAACCTGCTCGAACGCGGCCGCGGGTTGCGCCACGCCCGCGGGCAGCGCCGCCTCGAGCGCCGTCGCCAGCGCCGCCAGCCGCTCGCGCGACACCGCCGGCGCCACGTGCTCGTCCCAGTCGGCCTGCTCGATCGCGAAGTCCTCGCCGTAGAAGAAGCCCACGCGCTCGGGCAGCGTCA
>CAIOLW010000268.1 GCA_903859215.1 uncultured bacterium
ACCAGGTCGTCTTCCCGGTCGTAGGACAGGATGCCGTCCACGCCGCTACCGGACCTTGCGCGGCGGGTTGATGTGCACCGCCTCGCCGGCCGCGACCTCGGCCGCCTCCATGAGCGCCTCCGACAGCGTCGGGTGCGGATGGATCGTCACCATGATGTCCTCCAGCGTGGCGCCCATCTCGACCGCGAGCGTGGCCTCGGCGATCAGCTCGCTGGCCATCGGCCCCACGATGCCCACGCCCAGGATCAGTCCCGAGTCGGGCTCGGCGATGACCTTCACCAGGCCGTCGGTGCGGCCGAGGGTGCGGGCGCGGCCGAGGGCCGACAGGGGGAAGCGACCGATGTTCACGGTGATGCCCTGCTCTTCGGCCTCGCGCTCGGTCAGGCCGGTCCAGGCGATCTCCGGGTCGGTGAAGACGACGGCGGGGATGGCGCGGTTGTCGAAGGCGGCGTCGCCCTTGCCGATCACCTCGGCCGCGACCTTGCCCTCGCGGCTGGCCTTGTGGGCCAGCATGGGACCGGTGGCGGCGTCGCCGATGGCGAAGATGTTCGGCTCGTCGGTGCGGCAGTCCGGGCCCGTCAGGATGAAGCCCTTGTCGTCGGTCTTCACCCGCGTGTTCTCGAGCCCGATGTCGTCGGTGTTCGGTCGGCGGCCGATGGCCACCAGCACCTGCGCGTAGTGCTTGTCGATCGTCTGGCCGCCGTGCTCGATGCGCACGTCGAAGCCGCCGCCGCCTCCCTCGCCGTTGGATGGAGCCTCGGTGATCGACAGCACCTTCGAGTCGACCATGATCTCCTCGAGGCGCTCGGTGACCTGCCCCACCATGACGTCGACCAGGTCGAAGTCGGCGCCCATCAGCAGGCGCGGGGAGAACTCGACCACCGAAACCTTCGAGCCCAGGCCCTGGTAGACCAGGCCCATCTCCAGCCCGATGTAGCCGCCGCCCACCACGAGCAGGTTTTCGGGCACGCAGGGCAGCTTCAGCGCGTCGGCGCTCGACCACACCGACTGCACGATGCCCGCCGGCAGCCGGTTCAGGCTCGATCCGGTGGCGATGATGGCCTGCTTGAAGTCGACGCCCGAGACCTCGCCGCCCTCGAGCGACAGGGAGGTGGGCGAGGTGAACCGCGCATGGCCGCGCAGCACGGTCACGCCGCGGCGCTTGAGCAGCCCCTTGATGCCGTCGCTGAGCCCCTGCACGATGCCGTCGGTCCATTCGCGCAGCTTCACCGGGTCGATCTTCACGTTGTCGAACGTCAGGCCGAACTCGGCCGCGCGGCGCGCCGTCTCCTGGATCTCGACCGTGTGGATCAGCGCCTTCGAGGGGATGCAGCCCTCCAGCAGGCAGGTGCCGCCGGGGCGCTCGCGGCTCTCGACCAGCAGCACGTTCTCGCCGAGGTCGGCCAGGCGCAGCGCCGCGACGTAGCCGCCGGGGCCGCTGCCGATGACGACGACGTCGGTCTCTTCACGCAGGCTTCCCATCACCATGTGCGGTCTCCTTGCTGGCTCACGTCTCGAGCAGCAGCAGGTTCGGGTCCGACAGCTGGCGCGCCAGCTCGGCCACGAAGCGGGCGGCGTCGGCGCCGTCGGCCACGCGGTGGTCAAACGCCAGCGTCAGCGGCAGGATCTTGCGGATGACGATCTGCCCGTCGCGTACCACCGGTTTTTCCTGCACGCGGCCCATGCCGAGGATGGCCACCTCGGGATAGTTGATCGTCGCCAGCAGCGCCGTGCCGCCCAGCGGCCCCACGTTGGTGATCGTGAACGTGCCGCCGCGCATCTCGTCGGCCGGCAGCGTGCCGTCGCGGGCGCGCATCGCCTTGTCGGCGATGGCGTCGGCCAGCTGCACGATGCTCTTGGTGTCGGTGCCGTGGATGACCGGCACCACCAGGCCGCGGCCGGTGTCCGCCGCGAAGCCGATGTTGTAGTACTTCTTGTAGACGATCTCCTCGCGGAACGGGTCCAGGCTGGCGTTGAACGCCGGCGTGGCCCGCAGCCCCGCAGTGACGGCCTTGATGACGAACGCCATCAGCGTCATGCGGCTGCCGGCGCCGCCCTGGCGCCGGTCGCGCTCGCGCAGGCGGAAGGCCTCCAGGTCGGTGACGTCCGCGTCGTCCATGTGCGCCACGTGCGGCACCAGCGCCATGCTGGTCACCATCTTGCGCGCCACCTTGCGGCGGATCGAGCGCAACGGCTCGACCACCACCGGGCCCTCGTGGCTGAAGTCCGGCATCGGCTCGATCTCCAGGAACGGGATCGTGGCCGAGGCGTGCGCGGCGAACTCGGCAAAGGCAGTGTCGTCGCGCACCGTGCGGGCGGCGACGTGGTCGGGGGGCGTCGGGGCGTGCATGACCGGGGTCGACGCCGGCGCTGCGGCGGCGGGCGCGCCCGACGCGAAGCGGTGCACATCCTCGGGCGTGACGCGGCCGGCGGGGCCGGAGGCGGGCACCCGGTTGATGTCGACCTTCAGTTCGCGCGCGAGGCGGCGGGTCGCGGGGGCGGCAGGGACGGGTCGCTGCGGACCGCCCGCAGTCGGCACTTGCGCCGGCGCAACTGCGGCAACGGGGGCCGGCTCCGGTTTGGCCGCCTCGGGCGCCGCCATGGCAGCGCCCGCGCCGTCATCGATCACGACCACAACCGCGCCCACGTTCACCGTATCGCCCACCTTGCCCCGCAGCGACGCGATGCGCCCGCCGCGCGGCGAGGGGATGGTGACGGCGGCCTTGTCGGTCTCGACGTCGACCAGCGGCGCGTCCTCCAGGACGGCGCCGCCCTCGGTCACGTGCCACTTGAGGATCTCGCCCTCGGCGATGCCTTCACCGAGATCGGGCAGCTTGAACTCGAACAAGGCAGCCTCCTGCCGGCGCGGGGCCGGTCGGCGTCAGA
>CAIOLW010000269.1 GCA_903859215.1 uncultured bacterium
CCGTCCAGGCCCTTGCCGTCGACCGAGAACAGGCCCTTCGAGATGCCCTTGGCGAGCATCGAATAGGGGATATAGGCCAGGAAGTAGCCCAGCGCGAAGCCCCAGATGTCACGGCCCTGACGATTCAAGGTACCCTTCTTTCGGCCCGATCAGCGGCGACACATTCGGTTCCATCGGCACTGCGGTACCATAACAGACGACGGCGTTTGATGATTTTGTGTTTTCGTTATCCAAAGGCAAAATTCCCGGCTGCGCCTGCCCCACATCGTGTTATAATACATTATAGATCAAGTTGCCCGACCCTCCTCCTCCCGGGAGTCGCTGCGCCATGCGCCAAGTCCATCGCCTGGGCCTGACGGCCTTGTTTGTTGTCGCACTTGCACTTTCCACACTTGCACTTCCCGCACTTGCCGTCACCGGCAACGGCCGCCTGCAGGTCATCCACATGGACGTCGGCCAGGGCGACGGCGCGGTCCTCATCAGCCCGCTTGGGGAAGTGGCCGTCATCGACAACGGCCCGGGCGGCACCCCGGCCATGGGCGTGACCGTGCCGAACCAGCTGAAGGCGCTGGGCATCACCACGATCAAGCACCACTTCGCCAGCCACTACCACTCGGATCACATCTCGGGGACCGACGACATCGTCAACGCCGGCATCACGATCCAGAACGGCTGGGACCGCGGGGGCTCGTACACGACCGCGGCGTACACGACCTACAAGAACACCCTCGGCGCGAAGCGGCACACGATCGTGAAGAACCAGATCGTGACGCTCGACTCGCTGTCGACGCACCCGGTGTTCATCAAGTGCGTGGACCTCGCGGGCGCCGGTCTCTCGGGCGGCAGCGAAGAGAACAACCTGTGCCTGATCCTGAAGGTCACCTACGGCGAGTTCGACGAGGTCTTCGGCGGCGACACGCCGGGGTTCAACTCGGGCAGCTACGTCAATGTCGAGGCGCCGGCGTCGTTGGAGATCGGCAAGGCCGAGGTGTACAAGGTGCACCACCACGGCTCGGCGACGTCGAGCAGCGCCGTCTGGCTGTCCGCCATGCAGCCGAAGATCGGCGTGATCTCGTGCGGCAACGGCAACAGCTACCACCACCCGACCGCCGACGCGCTGTCGCGCCTGCACGCCGCCAGCGTGCACACCTACTGGACCGAACTGGGCAGCGGCGTGGCGCCGGATCCCGCGTGGGACAAGGTCGCCAACGGGCAGGTCCGCATCTCGGCGACGTGGGCGGGCGCCGGCGTCGACTCGATCAGCGGCAACGGCTTCGCCGACACGTTCACCAATTCGGGTGTCGCGCCCGACCAGACCGCGCCCGTGGTGGCCGTCACGGCCCCGAACGGCGGCGAGAACTGGCCGATCGCCAGCTCGCAGGTCATCACCTGGACGGCGACCGACAACGTGGGCGTGACCACGGTCGACCTCGCGTACTCGATCGACGGCGGCGTGACGTTCGACGGCGTGATCGCCACCGGCATCGCCAACTCCGGCTCGTACGACTGGACGGTGCCCGATGCGGCGACGGCCACCGCGCGCGTGATGGTGTCGGCGCACGACGCGGTCGGCCTGGTGGGCGTGCACGCGAGCGATGCCGACTTCGCGATCAGCACCGTGGCCTCGGGCGTGGGTGACCTGACGCTGGCCGCGAGCCTGGGCGTCTACCCGAATCCCTGCGGCGGCGGCGGCACGCGCGTACTCTATAGTGTGCCGCGGGCCGGCATGGTCGACGTGAACGTGTACGACATCGCGGGCCGGCTGGTGCGGCGCCTGGCCTCGGGCAGCGTGGCCGGCGGCGAGCATCCGCTGGAGTGGGATGGCCGCGACGAGAACGGGACGAACGCGCCGTCGGGCGTCTACCTGGTGCGCCTGCACGGCGCCGCCGGCGTGGAGAAGACGCAGCGGCTGGTGTTGTTCCGCTAGCGGCGCGTGCCGACGGGACCGGGCGTCAGGGCAGCCGTCCCGATGATCCACAGAGCGCCGGGCGCAGGTGAAGCGCCCGGCGCTTTTGTTCGTGCGGTCCGGGGTTTTTGACCGGCGGCGTGGCCCGGGAGCGCGGCGGCGCCCGTCGTGGAGGGCCGTATGCGGTTATTATTTCAACAAAGACCACGCATTCAGTGCTGTCGCCCGGGAAGATGTCCTTGATTAAATCTGCGACATATGCCCGCTTTGCGGCTTGATGTCTTAAGGAAAGCATTATTTCCCAAATTTCCATGGGCAAAATAAGCCATTGCGGTGCCGTGGGTTGAGAGATGTATCCCGATAGCGCGATTAACTCGTTATCCCACAGGGACAAGGGGGCGACTCGGAAAAGGTCTTGGCCGCAGGTAAGAATCACCATATAGCAAACAAAAGCTCTGTTCCTTAGAATTGCCTACGATACGCAAAAACGATGGCGCCCAAAGTCCGGCCATCGGCGGTCAGCAGCACATGCTGAAACAATGGAGAGACCATGCGTTCCATGTCAAGTACCCCTCGCGGACGGCAATTCTTGCTGTTTGCTGCGCTCTTTGTCGTCTTCATGGCCGCGAGCTCGGCCAGTTGGGCGGCGACGTACTACTCCGAGGGTAGTATCGCGGCGAACACGCTCGCGAACTGGAACACCAGCCGTACCGGCACCGGAGGTTCGACGCCGTCGAACTTCACGACCGCCAACGACGTGTTCGTGATCCAGAACGGCAACGCGATGACCACGTCTGCTGCGTGGAACATCGCGGGCAGCGGCGCAAAGCTGTGGATCGAAAGCGGGGGAACGCTGACGGCCACGAATATCGTGGCGGTTCCCGTGTTCCAGATCGATGGCGGCGGCACGTATGTGCACAACGCCACGAGCGGGACGGCGAACGGTGTGGCGACCGACCTCCCGGGTTCGACGACGCGCACGTTCGCGGCTACGAGCACGGTCGAGTTCCAGAAGTGGGGCAATGCCGGGACGGCGCCGATCGCGTTGCCGGCCGTCACCTACGGCAACCTGAAGATCAACGTCGCGTCGCTCGGTGGCACCTGGGCCTGGTCCGGAGCCGTGCCCACGGTCAACGGGAACCTGACCATCGCGGCGACCGGCGGCGGCACCAATGAACTGCGGCTCAGCGGCTCGACCGCTTATACCCTGACCATCGCGGGCGACCTGATCGTGTCCGGCGGCGTCCTGGACCTGACGAACGGCACCAGTGCATCCCGGGTCTATGCAATCAACATCGGCGGCGGCTTCTCGCAGACCGGTGGCACGTTCAAGTGCACCAACGCGAGTGCCCCCCCGACCATCGCCTTTACCGGTGGCGCCAACAGCGCGGTCGCCGTCAATTCCACGGCCGGCACCTTTACCTCCACGAACATCAACTGGACTGTCGGCACCGGCAAGACGGTCTCGATCTACGAACCGACTATGCCCGCGGCCAGCCGCACGATGACCGTCAACGGCGCCGTCCAGCTCGAGCAGGGCGGCATCCCGACCAACAACGCGACCTGGACCTATGGCACGGGCGCCACCCTGATCTTCAACAATACCTCGGCGGCGACTGTCAACAGCACGTCGTACTACTGGCCTTCGTCCAGCGGCCCGGCCAACGTCACCATCGCCAACACCGGCGGCTTCGGCCTGGGCGCGGCGCGGACCGTGACGGGCACCTTCCGCGCCGGCGGCCCCGTCACCACGGCGGGCAGCCTGATTGTCAGCGGCACCGTGCAGATCGATGCCGGCGCTTCCTTCAGCGGCACACCGGTCTACAGCGGCACGCCAACCCTGGTCTACAAGGCCGGCGCAACGGTCGGCACCGAGTGGAGCTCCGGTAGCGCCGTAGGCACGGGCGTCCCCTCGAGCGTGACGATCGACGCGGGCAGCGGCACCGTGAGTATGCCCAACTCCGACCGCACCGTGGTCGGCACCCTGACCCTGACCAGCGGCACGCTGGCCCTCAACGCGACGAGCGGCAACCTGGTCCTGCTCGGCAGCCTCGTGGACAATGCCACGCTGTCGTCGAATAGCCGCCTCGTGATCTTCACGGGCAGCACCGCGCAAACGATCGGCGGTTCTTCCGCCGCGATCGATTACCTGCGCCTGAACAAGAGCGGCAGCACGCTGACCATGAACGCGAACGTGACTTGCGCCGGCGGCGCAGGCGGCAACGCGCTGAGCTTCGTCGGCTCGACCGATGTCCTGGCCCTGAACGGCAACACGCTGACCATCGGCGGCACCATCGGCGGCACGAACGCCAACGGCACGCTGACCGGCACCAGCGCCTCGACGCTCGCCTTCACCGGCAGCGGCGCGGCCGGCACCGTGAAGTTCACCACCGGCAGCCAGACCCTCGGCACCCTGACCGTGGACCGCACCTCCAGCGGTTCGGTCACGCTGGGTTCGCCGCTGACCCTGAGCACCCTGAACCTGACCAACGGCACCCTGAACCCGGGCGCGAACGCGCTGGTAGTCAGCCTCGGCGGGACGGTCAACCACGCGAACGGGTGGGTCAACGGGCTGCTGACCCGCACGATCGCGACGGGCGCGAGCAACGTGACCTACGACATCGGCACGGCCGCCTCGTACGCGCCGGTGTCGGTCGACATGACGAGCGTCGCCACGTCGGGCCAGTTGACGGCGTCGACGACAGACGGCGACTCCCCGAGCATGGGAACGTCCACCCTGGACACGGCGGCGAGCGTCAACCGCACCTGGACCCTGGGGGTCAGCGGGACGGCCCTGAACACCGCGGGTGTCGGGGCGACGTTTACGTATCCGGCAGCGGATATCGACGCGGGGGCGGATCCCTCGTTCTTCGATGTCGGCAGGTTCAAGACGAATGCCTGGACGTATCCGACCGTCTCGTCCCGGACCGGCACGAGCACGTCGATCACCGGCCTGACCGGGGCGAACCTCGGCGATTTTGCCGTCGCCGAAGGCGGGAAATTCACGATCACGGCCAGCGCCGGCGCCAACGGCGCCATCTCGCCTTCAGGCGCGGTCAAGGTCATCCACAATACGAACAAGACGTTCGCGATCACGCCGAGCACCGGCTACCACGTCGCGGGCGTGCTCGTGGACGGCGCCTCGGTGGGCGCCGTGACGTCGTACACGTTCACGAACGTGACGGTGGCGCACACGATCGCCGCTTCGTTCGCGATCGACACCTTCGCGATCACGGCTTCGGCCGGCGGGAACGGGTCGATCTCGCCGACCGGCGTGACGAGCGTCAACTACGGCGGCAGCCAGGCGTACACGATTGCGGCCGCGGCGAACTACCACGTCGCTGACGTGCTGGTCGATGGCGCCTCGGTTGGTGCAGTGGCCTGGTACACGTTCTCGAACGTGGCGGCGGCGCACACGATCAGCGCTTCGTTCGCGATCGATACCTACTCGATCGTGGCCTCGGCTGGGCTGAACGGTTCGATCTCGCCGAGTGGCGCGGTCTCAGTCAATGCCGGTAGCGACCAGACCTTATCGATCGCCGCTGACGCCAACTTCCACATCGCCGACGTCCTGGTGGACGGCGTGAGCGTGGGTGCGGTCAGCAGTTACTCGTTCTCGAACGTGCTGGGCAGCCACACGATCGAGGCGAGCTTCGCGATCGACACCTACTCGATCCAGGCCTCTGCCGGTTTGAACGGCTCGATCTCGCCCAGTGGCGCGGTCTCCGTGAATGCCGGCAACGACCAGAGCTTCGCGATCAGTGCTGACGCCAACTTCCATATCGCCGACGTCATGGTCGACGGCGTGAGTGTCGGTGCGGTCAGCTCGTACGCCTTCGGTGGCGTCCTGGCCAATCACTCGATCGAGGCCTCGTTCGCGATCGACACTTACTCGATCCTGGCCTCGGCTGGTCTGAACGGCTCGATCTCGCCCAGTGGC
>CAIOLW010000270.1 GCA_903859215.1 uncultured bacterium
CAAGGGCGGCGAGGGCGAGGGCAAGTCCTGCGCGATGAAGTGCAAGGGCGGCGAGGGCGAGGGCAAGTCCTGCGCGATGAAGTGCAAGGGCGGCGAGGGCGAGGGCAAGTCCTGCGCGATGAAGTGCAAGGGCGGCGAGGGCGAAGGCAAGTCCTGCGCGATGAAGTGCAAGCACGGCGAGGGCGAGGGCAAGTCCTGCGCGATGAAGGGCAATGACGACGATGGCACGTGCGTCGGCATGTGCCTGGTCGGCGATGGCCCGGCCTGCCCGAAGCACCGCGCCCAGGCTTGCCACGGCAAGAGCGCCGAGGGCGGCTGCAAGGGCGAGAAGGCTGAAAGCGGCTGCAAGGCCAGCGCCGGCTGCAAGGGCGAGAAGGCCGAAGGCGGCTGCAAGGCCAAGGCCGAGGGTGCCTGCAAGGCCCCCGAGACCAAGTAGCCCCGACCGCTGCTGACGGAAAAGAAGCGCCCGCGGCCATCGACCGCGGGCGCTTTTCCTTTTCCCTGCCGCGGCGGGCCGGGCCGCTAGCCCTTGGCCTGTCCCAGCATCGACTCGAGTTCCTTCATCCGCAGGTGCCAGTCCTCGGCGAAGACGATCACGCCGCGCGCGATCGACTCGGCGTCGATGCCGGCGTTCTCGCAGACATCCTCGGTCGAGCCGCCGGGGCGCCACTCGTCGTCCCAGTCGCTGCTCATCGCATAGCGCTCGGCCAGCGGGTTGAATGTCCAGTCGTACATCGAGCGGCGCGCGCGGTTGGTCACATAGGTGCTGTTGAGACGGTCGCCCGGCGACAGCACCTCCAGCTGGTACTCCTCGGCCTGCAGTGCGAAGAGCTGCGGGCTGGGCACCGCCACGATCTTCACGTTGACCCCGGCCTCGTCGATCGCCGGCAGGGCGTCGATCAGGTTCGCCGTGCTCATCGTGCCCTGCACCATGATGACGCCCTGGTGCGGCAGGCCCGGCTTCCAGTCGCGCAGGATGTAGGCGCCCCGGGCCGCCTCGAGATACGAACCCAGGCCCAGCTTCGCGCGGTCGGGGATCGTCACCGCCGGGCGCGTCAGGTGCAGCGCCACAATGGGTTTCCCGACGGCCAGCGCGGCGGCCAGCATCACAGGCACCTCGTTGTACTCCCACGGGTGGATGTCGATGACCTGCCCGTCGGGGAACAGCTGCGTGGCCGTGGGACTGAAGATGCCGAAGTGCGTGCGGCTGTCCTCGGCCGTCTCGGGGCCGCTGTGGCCGGCCACCCAGATGACGGTGCCCAGTTTCAGCTCGCAGTCCTGGGCCAGCTGGCTGTACAGGCGCATCGGGCCGTACTTCAGGTAGCTGAACGCGGCGTACGTGCTGCAGGCCGTGTAGAAGCCGTTGAACTCGTTCTCCGGGTCGCTCGACAGGTTCACCGACGCGGCGCCGCACATGATGCCGGCGTTGGCGAACTCGGTGATGCCCTGCGGCATGATCACGCCCTGCGGGTTCTTCTCGCGGTCGTACCAGCCGGTGTTCGGCATGCCCTCGAAGGCGTCGCCGAAGCCCGAGATGCTGGTCGACCCCGCGAGGTCCGCCGAGCAGACCAAAAACAGCGGTCGGCCGTGCTGCTTCAGGCAGTAGCTGTTGACCCAGCTGCCCCAGGCCGCGAAGCCCGCGCGGTTGGGCTGCTGCGTGCCCGGCTTGGCCCACATCTGCTCGGGATAGCTGGCGACGTCGAGCAACGCGGGATCCTTCAGGGGGTTCTTCGCCTCGGGCAGGCGGAACGTCGGCAGGTCGGCCGGCACGCTGTCGCCCAGTTCGACCAGGCGGTCGGCCAGGTAGCGCACCAGGTCCTCGTCGCGCCGCAGCACGTCGAGCGCGGCGTTGAGGTTGGCGGCGAACTGCTCGCGGCGGGCCTCGGCGTCCGCCGGCGCGGGCTGGCCGGTGCCGTGCCACTGCGTGCCGTACTTGTCGCTGAAATCCTGGCGGCAGAGCCAGAACTTCTCGTCGTTCAGCTTGTGCGGCGAGCCGTGCGCCGCCGCGTCGTACTTGTGGTAGCCGCGGCCCTTGCGCGTGCGGCCGAACATCATGCGCGGTCGCTGCGGCGTGCCCGGGCCGCTGACCATGTCGAGCAGCCCGCGCGTGACCTGCGTCCAGTCGCTGCCGTCGGGCGCCTCGTGCACGTCCCAGCCGTAGGGCGCGAACCAGTCGCGCGGCGTGCCGTGCACGATCGAGCTGTACGGGTTCGGGTCGATGCCGAAGTCGTTCCAGTCGAGGATCATGCACAGGTTGTCCAGGCCCAGGCCGTAGGCCGAGTTCTTCGTCTCGTGCCAGCAGCCGGCGGTGTGGCCGCCCTCGCCCTCGATGCCGAACACGCGCACGGCGCCGGCGCCCGCGCACTTGAGCGCCAGCGCCTCGCCGACGGCCGCCGGCGCGCCGTGGCCGCTGGGCCCGGTGTTGAACTTCACGAACAGGTTCTTGCCCGCCATCTCGGCGTGGCCCGGCAGGCCGCCCACATCGCGGAAGTCCAGCAGGTCCTCCCAGGTCAGCATGCGGTCGGCGCCGCCCTTGACCAGGTACTTCGCGTCGCCCGTCTTCGCGTACATCAGGCGCAGCGCCTCGTTGAACACGGCCAGCGCGCCGTAGACCAGGGGCACGGTATGGCCCGCCACGAGCACGAAGCGGTCGCTGAACCGCTTGCCCGGGTCGCGGACGTCCCAGCGCATGGCGCCCGACAGGCACAGGCTGAGGAAGTAGTGGGCCTTGGAGCGGCTGCCGCCCGGGTGGCCGCTCTGCCGGTAGTTGAGCATCAGGTCGATCTGCTGGTCGATGATGTCCTTGAGGATCTCCCAGCGGGCGAAATTCGGCTGCTGGGCCTCGAAAAGGCGGGCGGCGTCGGTCACGGAGGGCTCCTTCCGGGCAGTGAGCGGGCGGGGAACCTGTCGAAAATGGGGCACCCGGGGGCGGGTTTCAAGCGGAAGGTTTCAGGACGTATTCGGCGAGCAGATTGACGGCGTCCGGGGTCGCATGTCACTATCCGGTCGACGGGCCGGCCCTGGCCGCCCGACCCCGCACATTTCCCGAAAGTCTGCCATGGCCCGCCTGCCTGTTCCCAGTCGAATCATCCGTAGACCGTGGCCCGTATTCGCGGTGATCGCGCTCGCCGCCCTTCTTGTGCTGGGCGCCTGCATGAGCGAACTGCCGCAAGTGGGCCCGGTGTCGGACATCGGCGTCGTCGAGGGGCGGGTCACCGAGTCGTCGCTGGGCGTGGCGGCCACCGTGCACTTCAGCTACGCGGCCGACGACAGGATCGAGGCCAACGTCACGGTCCTCGCCGACTCGACGGGCTGGTACCACGCCGAGTTGCCCGTGGGCGCGTACAACGTGCGCCTGGGTTTCCCGAACCGGTACGTCTCGGCCAGCAGCGACGCCGACACCGTCAAGGTCGGCCGCTGCGTGCGGCGGCGCGACTTCACGCGCACCCGCGCGCAGGTGGCCATCACGGTGCCCGCGGTTTTCGAGGGCGCTGTCGCGTACCTCTCGGCCGGCGGTCCCGGTTACCGCGCGTCCTCCTCGATGCGCGTCAAGGACGGGATCGCCGCGTTCGACCTGCGCCTGCTGCCGCCCGCGAAATACGCCATGCGCTTCCGGCCGGGCAACAACTGGTACAGCTTCCTGCTGCCGGGCACCGAAGTCGCGGCCGAGGCCGATACGCTCGATGCCCGCGCCGGGCTTGCCACATATGCGCTCGACCTGCGGGCGCGGCACGCCTCGCTGGCGGGCACCGTGACCGGGAGTTGGCAGCTGAGCCCCGACAACATGACCATCGAGGCCGTGGGGCTGGACGGGCAGACCGTCGCCGACGCGGAGTGCGCCGCGGACGGCACCTTCCGCCTCGACACCCTGATGCCCAAGCCGGTCAAGATCGTCACGAGGCACAACAGCATCGAGAACTGGCACGGCGGCACGTCGCTCGCGACGGCCACGGTGTTCGACCTGCAGCCGGGCGATCACGTCGAGAACCTGGCCATCACCGAAGGCGGCATCACGATCCGGTTCCAGGGCCCCGGCCAGCGCGTGCCCTTGCAGCATTCGGTGGTCCTGCAGCGCGAAGACGGCGGCAACATCTACCTGATGTGGAAGTACGGCGATCCGCTGCGGATCACGAACCTGCCCGGGGGGCGCTACCGGCTGCGGGTGGGCGGCTACTGCTTCCAGGAACCGTGGCAGCCGCAGTGGTACGACGTTGCCACGGATGTCGATGGAGCCGTGCCCATCGACGTCGTCGCCGGCGCGGTGCAGTCGATCACGATGGAGCTGCGGGCGGGCGGGAGCATCTCGGGGCGTGTCACCAACGGCGGCGGGCCCGTGTCGTACGCGTACAACGTGTACGTCGGCGACGGCACCGGCGCGGACCTCTGCGACCGCTCGATCTACACCGACGGGGACCAGTTGCTGCTGGACGGGCTCCCGGACGGCGACTACTGCCTGAGCCTCTTCGACCGCGTCGGGCGCTGGTGGTATCCCGGCACGCGCGACCTGGCGCAGGCCACGCGCCTGACCATCGCCGGCGGCAACGCGCTGACCGGCCTGGTCTGGCCGCTGGCGACGCCGGTGATGTCGACGACGACGGCCGGGGGTGCGCGATGAGCGGGCGCACGCAGGCCTGGCTGCCCGCCGCGATGATCGTCCTCGCGATCGCGTTGCTGCAGGCCGGTTGCGGCGACGACCGGCAACCGCTGCGGCCGGCGACCGCCACTTGCTTCGTGGAAGGGCGCGTGGCCCGGTTCACGCTGGGCGACCAGGGGACCCGCGTCCGCTTCAACCGCATCGGCGAGGTGCAAGGGGCGATCGAAGTGCCGGTCGACGACACCGGGCACTTCCGGCTGGAACTGCCGGTCGGGGACTACTGCGCGGCGGCGAGCGCCGGCGGCGACTGGTGCTGGCTGCTCCCGGGCGGCGGACTGGGGTTCGGCTCCGACGGCGCCGACACGCTGCGCCTGGTCGCCGGCGCCGCGGCGTTCCGCTGCGACTTCCTGTTCGGCGCCCTTCGCCTGGCCACCGTGCAGGCCGCCGGCCTGGCGGCTCCCATCATGAGCCTGGAACTCAGCCAGTCGTCGCGATGGGATTTGACGGGCAACACCGTCCGCATCGTCGACGGCGACACGGTCGCCGGCGACCTGGTGATCGACTCGGGTCCACTCGCGCCCGGTGACTACCGGGTGCGCGTGCGCTGGCGGCGCGATTGGAACAGTTACGGGGAGAACTTCTGGCTGCCCGGCGTGGCCGGGTGGGACTCGGCGACCTGGTACCATGTCGGCGCCGACTCGGTGTGCGAAGTCGCCGCCCCGTTCGCGGCGGCGCCGGCGCGCCTGCGGGGGCATGTCACCGGCGCCTGGCAGGCGCTGGGCGCGACCACGCCCAGGCTGGCTGCGCACGCCCTGGACGGCAGCATGGTGGCCGGACCGTGTGAACTGGCGCCTGACGGCAGTTTCGCGTTCGACCTCCACCGCCCGCTGCCGGTGAGGCTCGAGGTGGCGGACAACAACTCGCGGTACTGGCTGGGCGGGTTGACGGAAGCGGACGCCACCGTCTACGACCCGGCGCCCGGCCAGACGATCACGGGCATCGACGCTGTCATGTCCGGCGCGGCCGTGCGCGTGATCACGGCGGTGCCCGGCCTCGGCGCGACGTCCGCCATCATCGAATTCCGGGATCCCGGCGACCAGTCGCTGGTGCTGCGGACCTCGGCCTCGTACTGGTCCGCGAACACGTTGGGCTGCCTGCGGCCGGGGACATACCTGGTGCGGATGACCAGCAACAGCGTCGGCAGCGTGCCGGTGCGCGCGCAGTGGTACGACCGCGCGGCGACGCCCGCGGCCGCCACCCCGGTCACGGTTCCCGACGGCGGCGGGGTCGTGGAGATCACGTTCACGCTCGAACGGGGCGGCACGATCAGCGGCGTGGTCGTGCCGGCCGCGGACGAACATCCATGGGGGGACCTCGTCGTCACCGGCGCCGGCGATGACGCCGTAGTGGCGCAGCGGTGGACGTCGGGAGTCGACGCGGGTTTCGTCGTACAGGGCCTGGAGGACGGCGTCTACAAGGTGGGTTTCCTGCAGTCCACGTACGATTGGCTCTGGCCGGGCGACCCCGCTCCCGCCGGCGTGGTCTGGTATCCCGGCACCACCGACTGGGCCGCGGCGACGCCCGTGACGATCACCGCTGCCGGCGATGTCGCGGGCGTGGTCATCACGATGCCCTGAGCAGCGGCGCCGGTCCGCTCAAGGCGCGAAGTCGATCCGCTTCACCGCGCTCCACGCCAGCCACACCGGCTTTTCCTGGCCGTCCGCGAAGACGAGCAGCCCGGCGTTCCCCTCGCCCGTGTCCTCGTCGCCGCCGAGCACCAGCTTCCGGCCGTCGCGCAGGGTGACGTCGCAGGTCGTCCCGTCGCGCGGGACGACGGCGGCGATGCGGCCGAACGGGACCTGGTACGAGCACTCGTCGAGCTTGCCGTGCAGCAGGTCGCAGGTGAAGGCCTCGTCCAGGTCGTAGACCAGGCGGCCGCTGAGCGCGCGCCCGCCGCTGGTGGTGACGGTGCCACGCAGCGGCACGGTCGGCGCGAAGTCGGCGTAGCCCGGCGCCCCGGCCGGGGCCAGGCGCACGTCGGCGGCCGTGAACCGGTTCCAGGGCACGAGCACGCGCCCGAGGCCCGTCACTTCGACCGCCACGCCGCGGTTGCCCTCGCCGACGTCGTTGGTGCCGTCCAGTTCCAGCGTGCTTCCGTCCTGCAGCGTCACGCTGCTGCCGCCGCGGCGGTTGCGCGCGATACGCTTGACCTTCTCCAGCGGCACGTCCTGCTGCTTGCTGTCCAGCACGTCCAGGCTGGTGCATTCGGACGTGTCCCACTGCAGGTTGCCGACCAGCGTGCCGGTGCGCGTCTCGACGGTGCCCGCCAGGCGGCGGGCATAGGGTTTCGCGCCCGCGGGCGCTGCGGTGAAGCGGATCTCGCGCACGTCGTCCCAGGCCAGCTCGACCGGCTTGCCGGCGCCCGTGTACACGACCAGGTCCGTGCCGATGTCGCGCGAGGGGCCGCGGACGGTGACCTCGCGGCCGTCGCGCAGCACGGCGACGACGGGCTCCTCCTCGTCCTCGGTCAGTTGCAGGGCGGCCAGGTCGCCGTAGCGGCAGATGAACGGGCGGCTGACCTTCACGTCGTCGTCCTGGTGGTGCAGCGCCCACGCCAGGCGGTCGACCAGCCCGTGGGTCGCGTAGTAGCGCTCGCGCTGGTCGGCGGCCAGTTGCTTCTGGTCGGCGTACTGGAACCAGGGCAGTTCGTTCTGGCGGGCCGAGAACAGGTCGTCCCAGAATGCGTCCTCGTCCTTCCAGCGCACGAAGCCCTCGTGGGCGCCGCCGTCGCGCAGGATCACCTTGGCGTAGATCAGGCCGGCGCCGTCGCGTGACGTGGCAGCGGCCGGCGCCGCGGGTTTCGCGGCGGGGGGCGCCGTGGCGGCGCGCGCCACGCCCGCGGCCAGCAGCAGCGCCAGCAGCGTCGGGAAAACCGGGTGGCGGGAGAGGTTCATGGGACCGCCTTGGTCAGGGATTCGGCCGGCGTCACCGGGACCATCACCGGACGCACGGGACGGGCCCCGGGTTGCACGGGGCCGCGGGATCACTGGCCGGGCACGCGCCCGAGGTGGTGCATCTGCAGGACGGCGGCCGCGGCGCGCGCGTCCTCGACGGCGCGGTGGGCCTCGAAGCGGTCGCCGAGCCCCATCTGGTCGAGCACCGAGGACAGGTTCTGGCCGCTGGTCTTCAGTTCGCGCTCGGCCAGCCAGGCGATGGCCGTCGCGCGCAGGTCGAAGGCGCCGCCGACGATGTGGGCGCGGAAGTCCAGGCCGTAGCGGTCGCACTCCTTGCGCAGCAGCGGGATGTCGTAGTAGGCGCCGAAGGCGGCGATGATCGCCTTGTTGCGCGGCCCGTACCATTCCAGGAAGCGCGCGCCGACGGCGGCGAACGTCTCGCAGTCGGCCACCATCTCGGGCGTGATGCTCGTGATCTCGGTGATGAACGGGACGATGGGGTGGTCCTCGGGCCGCACCAGTTCGCTGAACGTCGATGTGATCTCCAGCGAACGGCGGTCCAGGCGCACGGCGCCGATCTCGATGATGCTGCTGCGTTCGACGGCGTTGTTGCCGCGGTCGGCCTCGGGGCACGAGGCCTCGAGGTCGATCACGACGATGTCGGTGGTGTAGCGCAAGGCCGTCCTTCCCGCGCGGCTCAGGCGAGCGGGAGCGCCAGGCCCCGGTCGTCGTCCTGGAAGAGGCGGATGCCCTCGGCGCGCAGGTTCACGCCCAGCGACTGGTCGATGGCGGCGGTGGCCTGCCCCGCGCAGCGCACGACGAACGTGCCGCCGGCGACGCCCAGGTGGACCATCGTCTCGCTGCCAAGCGCTTCGACGACCTGCACGAGCGCCGTCAGGTCCGCTTTCGCGCCGGAAGGCGCCAGTTCGAGGTGTTCGGGGCGGATGCCCAGCACCAGCGGCGGGCCGACGACGGCGGCCGCGGGCGCGAACGCCGCCGGCATCGCCACGGCCTCGCCCTGGCCGGTGACGAAGCGCAGGCCGTCCGCACGTTCGAGCCGGCCGCTCAGGAAGTTCATCGCCGGCGAGCCGATGAACCCGGCGACGAAGCGGTTGGCCGGGCGCTCGTAGAGTTCCATCGGCGCGGCCACCTGCTGCACGACGCCGTCCTTCATCACGACGATGCGCTGGCCGAGGGTCATCGCCTCGGTCTGGTCGTGCGTCACGTAGATCATCGTGGCGCCGAGGCTGTGGTGCAGGCGCGCGATCTCGGCCCGCATCTGCACGCGCATCTTCGCGTCGAGGTTGCTGAGCGGCTCGTCGAACAGGAACACGTCGGGATCGCGCACGATGGCGCGGCCGAGCGCCACGCGCTGCCGCTGCCCGCCCGACAGTGCGCGCGGCTTGCGCGCGAGCAGGGACTCGATTCCGAGGATGCGCGCCGCCTCGTCCACCTTAGCGGCGATCTCCGCCTTCGGCATCTTCCGCATCTTCAGGCCGAACGCGAGGTTCTCGCGCACGTCCATGTGCGGGTAGAGCGCGTAGTTCTGGAAGACCATGGCGATGTTGCGGTCGCGCGGCTCCACTTCGTTGACCACGCGGTCGCCGATGCTGACGGTGCCGCTGGTGATCTCCTCGAGTCCCGCGATCATGCGCAGCGTGGTGGACTTGCCGCAACCCGAGGGACCGACCAGCACGGCGAACTCGCCGTGCGGGATCTGCAGGTCCACGGGGTGGACGGCAATGACGCCGCCGGGGTAGGTCTTGCTGACCTTGTCGAGGATGACCTTGGCCACGTGAGGACAGCTCCAGGCTGGGGTGGGTCGGTCCATGATCGGCAACCGCGTCAGGTTAGCACGCGGGGCGGCGGGGGCCAAGGCTATGGAATGGAATCGGGTTCGGCGCTTCCGGGACGGGCCGTTCCGGGCGGGCCCAAAATGACGCGGAATTCTTATTGACAACATGACATGGTAAGTGTTACATTGTGCCCATGACGAACGAAACCCGCTACGACTACACGATCACCGACCTCGAGGCGCGCACCGGCATCAACCGGCGCACCATCCACTTCTACGTCAAGGAAGGCATCCTGCCGGCTCCCCGGGGCGCCGGCGGCGGGGCCCGCTACGGGGAGGAGCACCTGCTCCGCCTGCAACTGACCCGGGAACTGCAGAAGTCGCACCTGAAGCTCTCGGGCATCCGGGAGGCGATGGACGGGATGACCCTGGCCCAGATGCGCTCCATGGCGAAGACGGCGGGCACGACGTCCCGGCCGTGGGACATGCAGGCGCTCGAGGACTGGATCGGCTCGCGCATCCACCGGGCCACGGCGGGGCCGGCCTGGAACCGCTCGCTGCTGGACCTGGCCGAACCGCCGATGCCGCCGACGCATTCGTCGCCCGGATCGATAAAGCAGAAGGAGTGGTCGAAGGCGGCCGAGGCCGCGCCCGCGCCGGCCGGTGCGCCGGGCGAGATCTGGGAGCGCATCCGTGTCGCCGACGGGTTCGAAGTGCTGCTGAGGTCGGACCTGGCGGATGCCTATCGGCAGATCGTGGAGCAGATGGCTGACCGGGTATCCGGTCGTGATGCAACGTAAGGAGAGGAATCCATGAAGACCCATGCCAAGCTTGATTTCGATCGCGTGCCCAAGGGCGAGCCCGTGACCCTGCGACTGATGGTGGCCCTCGAGCCCGAACCGCGCCCGAATGCGGACCGCACGGCGCTGAACCTCGCGGTGGTCATCGACCGCTCGGGTTCGATGGGCGGCGCCAAGCTCGAAAGCGTGAAGGGGGCGGTGCACGCCCTGTTCGGTTCGCTCGAACCGGCCGACACGTTCTCCCTCGTGGCTTTCGCCGACCGCGTTGATCCCCTGCTGCCCCCGGCTACCGTCAGCGAACTGCGCGAGGTGGCGCCGGCGGCGATCGCGGCCCTGCGCTCCGGCGGCCAAACCAACCTGTCCGGCGGCTACGAGCAGGGCGGCGCCTTCGCGGCCCGGAAGTTGTCGCCGCGGCGACTGACGCGCGTGCTGCTGCTGACCGACGGCCAGGCCAACGTCGGCATCATCGATCCGGCGCGCCTTGCGCAGGTGGTCGACCGCTTCCGGGAGCAGGGCATCACCACCACCACGATCGGCGTCGGCGCCGACTACAACGAGGAACTGCTGGGCCGGATGGCCGAGCGCGGGGGCGGGGCCACGTACTTCCTGCGCACGGCGGCCGAGGCGGGCGCGGTCTTTGCCGAGGAGTTGGGCGACCTGCGGTCGGTCGATGCCGGCGATGTCACCGTGCGCTTCGTGCCTGCCGTCGCGGGCGTGCGCGTCGACCAGCTCAACACGTATGCGGTCGCCGACGACGGCGCCTGGCGGATGGGCGACCTCTACGGCAACCAGTCGCGGCACCTGGTGCTGGAGATCGCGGCCGCGGAGCTCGCGGCGGGCGACGACGGCAGGGCCGCGGTCGGCCACGTGGAAATCACCTGGCGCAAGGCGGTCGGCGCGGGCTTCGAGTCCGCCTCGTGCACGCTGCCGGTGTCGGTCGGGTTGGCCCCGCGCGCGGAACTCGCCGGCGTTTGCCCCGACCGCGAAGTGACGCTGCAGGCGGCGTACCTGGTGGCGGCGCGCGCGCTGGCGGGCGCCATGGAACTGGCTGACGAGACACGGTTCGACGAGGCGGCCGACCTGCTCGAGGGTTATGCGTCGCGGCTCGACGGCCTGGCTCTCGATGATGAGACGCTCGACCGCCGCGTGGCGGATCTCCGGCAGCGCGCCGTCGCCATGCGCGACGAGCGCGAGCGGTTCTACAACCCGCAGCAGCGCAAGATGATGTACACCGAGCGGGACTACGGAGCCAAGGGGCTGCTCGGGAAGATGTCGTCCATGCACACCCGGCAGGGCATGGACCGCGGCGACCCGCAGGCCGCGATGGGCCCACGGGCCGGCCGGCGTGGCGCCGCCGCCCTGGCTGCCGACGGCCCCGTCACCTATCCCTGCTACGCCATCAACGGCCACATCCTCGTCGAGATCGACCAGGACCGCGTGCTGATCGACACGGGCTCGCCGCACAGCGTCGGGAATCGCCCATCGTTCACGTTCATGGGGAGCGAGCATCGCCTGCAGCCGTCGTTCCAGGGGACGACCGTCGACCAGATCGGCGACCTGGTGGGCACGCGGATCACGGTGCTGATGGGAGCGGACATCCTGTCGCGGTACGACATGCGGCTGCACCTGGACGGCGGCACCGTCACGTTCACCACCGACAGCCTGCCCATCGGCCGCCGCGCGGCGCACCTCGACTTCTTCACCGGGGTGCCCATCGTCGAGGTCGAGGTGGGCGGCCGGCCGCGGCGCCTGTTCTTCGATACCGGCGCCAAGCTCTCGTACCTGCACTCGTCGCTGACGGCGGACCTGCCGAAGGTCGGCCGCGAGCAGGATTTCTTCCCCGGCTTCGGCGAGTTCGCGGTGGAACTGGCCGAGCAGCCGGTCGGGCTCTGCGAGCGCGTGCTTTCGCTGCGCTTCGGCTCGCTGCCGATGCTGCTGGAGACAGCCCTGCTGCTGGCGGGGGTGGAGGGAATCCTCGGGTCGGCCGTGTTCGAGGGCGCGCGTGTGACCTATGCGCCGCGGCGGGGGCTGCTGGCGATCGAGTGATCGTCGACCGTGTGCCCGCGAAGGTGGAATGCAAAGGCCGCCCCTTGTCGAGGGGCGGCCTTCGTCCTGCGGTGCGGTGCAGGCCGCACCAACTGGAAACTAACGATACAGGCCCTTGACGGCGCCCCAGGCCCGGCTTTCGTCGACCACGGGGTTGCAGGCCATGCCCGGGAAGACGCCCGTCAGCTGCCCGAAGCAATGCTGGGTGCTGTACTTGTCGACCAGCGACAGGATGTCCTCGTCCACCGGCACCGGCGGCAGCGGTGAGCCGAAGATGAACGTGGCGGTGCCGGTGGGGCCGGGCTGGCAGCTGGCCTCGTTCGGCTCGAACTTCAGCAGGAGGCCGCCGACGCCGGGGATGCTCGGGTCGCCCTGGCACTCGAGGGCCACCGTGTAGGGGACCGTGCAACCGCCCTCGCCGTCCGAGCTGCCGGCCGGGTTCACCAGCACCAGGCCTTCAGCCAGGTCGGCGCAGCTGCAGCGCGCGCCCACTGTGTCGAGCAGCAGGTCCAGGTGGCTGAGCGCATAGCGGGTGCCGGTATCCCACGAGACCACCAGCGTGTACGTCCAGCCCGGGTGCGCGGGGTCGGTGTTTGCAGTCGCCGTGCAGTTGCCGGTGATCGAGCACGCGGCCAGGGCGGGGGCGGAGGCCGCCAGGGTGGCGACCAGGGCAAGGCTCATGAGCAACATCTTCATCATGTACTTCCTTTCCATCATCGGGCCGACCTCGCCCGGAGGGGCACATCACCCGGCTGATTAAATGAGATGAATTCTCATAATCGCATACCGGGTGGGCCAACCTGAATATAGATAAGGATATCACTTAGGCCATATTGGGACAAGAAGATATAGAGAGCATGACGGTTCTGAAAACGCAGAACCCCGGCCGGGCCGGGGTTCGTCGTCGCGAGGTATATCGCCGGCTGCGCTACTGCGGCACCCCGGTGCTCCCGTCGGCCTTGATCCAGACCAGCGCCGTCGAGGCGGGCAGCGTCGTGGGCCGCGAGGCGCCGTTGATCATCTCCAGCTGCACGTTGTCGGCCGCGAGGTCGAACTTCACCCAGTTGCCGCTGGCCGGGAACGCGATGTTCCAGGTGTGGTCGACGTGGTCGAA
>CAIOLW010000271.1 GCA_903859215.1 uncultured bacterium
GCAGTCCTCGCGCCTTCGGCGCTGCGGATAGCCCGCCGCACTCACGTGTGCCGGCGCCTCTTTGTGCGTACCGCCCCCGCTTGCGCCGGCGCAAGTGCGACGGGTTTGGTTACGGTCGGTGTGACACTGGCCATGTCGCCCGGCCTGGGACAGACAACAAGGATGGCGGGCTATCCGCAGGGCCGAAGGCCCGAGGACTGCCCGCCATCCTTGTTGTGTGTCCCAGGCCGGACGCTACTTGACCAGCGTCATCCGCCCAGAAGCATCGAACCCGTCACCACTGCGCAGGCGGTACAGGTACGTCCCCGACGCCGCCGCACGCCCGGCGTTGTCGCGCCCGTCCCACGTCGCCGTCTGCGGGCCGGCCGCGCGCGGCTCGTCCAGCAGCGTGCGGACCAGGCGGCCGTCGACCGTGTAGATCGACAGCGTGGCGTGGCCCGCCTTGCCGAGCGTGAAGGCGATCGTCGTCGACGGGTTGAACGGGTTGGGCCGCGCCGCGCCGAGCACCGTGGCGACCGCGGGCACCGCGCCGGGCACGCCGCTGACGTACGGCTCCTGGCCTTCGGTCACCTTCAGGGTGACGTCGGCGGGCTTCGGCGCAAGCACCTGGTGCACGCCGCTGGGCCAGTAGATGTCGATCTGGTCGACGGTCGTGGCCGCGCCCAGGCCGAAGTGCTGCTCGAGCACCGCGCCCATGCCGCCGCCGCTGGTGACCAGGCGCGACTGCGCGATGCCACCGGCGGTCAGCACCACGCGGGCGCCGATCGCGCTCGTGTTGCTGCCGCTGCCGACCAGCTTCAGCTTGAGCCAGTGGTTCGTGGTCACCAGGCCGTTGGTCAGCACCACGTTCGGCAGGGCCGTGCGCGGGATGAACATGTCGATGCGACCGTCGCCGTCCAGGTCGCCGGCGACGACGCCGTTGCTGCCGGCCACCGTCTCGGCAATGCCCGGCTGCACGCGCGTGAAGCCGCCCGCGCCGTCGCCGAGCAGGACCAGGTCCGACTCGTTGTAGCGGGGCACATAGAGGTCCAGGTTCCCGTCGTTGTCCAGGTCGGCCCAGGCGACGCCGCGCGCATGGCCGGTGTCGCCCAGGTTCGGCCCCGAGACCAGTTCGAAGTGGAAGGGCGACGTGCAGCGGTACAGCTTGTCGGCGCCGCCGTCGATCGCGATGTAGAGGTCGAAGTCGCCGTCGTTGTCGAAGTCGCCCCACGCGGCGCCGGCGTCGTTGCCGGTGTCGGTCAGGCCGCACGAAGGCGACATCTCGCTGAACCCGATGGACAGGTTCTGGAACAGCTGGTTGGTCCCGTAGCGCCGGACCACGTAGGGGTCCAGGCGGCCGTCGAGGTCGCCGTCGGTCCACGCGCAGGCCGCGGTGTTGCCGGACGTCGACAGGGCCGAAGGCTGCCCGGAGAACAGCCACGTGCCGCCGCCGATGTCGCCGAAGCCGGTCAGCAGCGTGTTGGACGTCGACAGGGTGTTGTTCTGGAACACGTACAGGTCCAGCTTGCCGTCACGGTTGTAGTCGACCCAGTTGGCGCCCTCGACCGGGCCCACGATGCCGGGGCCGTAGGCGGTGATCGTCGTGAAGCCGCCGGCGCCGTCGCCGCGCAGCAGCAGGTTGGCCTGGTTCGCGCGCGTCACGTAGACGTCCAGGTGGCC
>CAIOLW010000272.1 GCA_903859215.1 uncultured bacterium
GCTGGGCGCCCGGGCGCGAGCGCCGGTGGCCCGATGTCATCACCTACAACCCGCGCACGGCCGTGCTGCGGGTGCCGCCGCCGCTCGAGTGCATCCTGACCTTCCCGCCGGCCGGCGCCGGCAAGCCGCGCGCGTTCACGCTTGAGGGCGAGGTCTCGGTGCCGCGCTGGGCCAACGCCGGCAAGTTCGTCGTCATCCCGCGCAAGCTGGCCGAGCGCCACACGGTGTACGTGCCCACCGACCCGACCGAGACCGGCGTGCTGACCGAGTACGAGCGGCTGACCACCGCGCAGCTGCGCGCCACCCGAATGGGCAGCTGGGGCGTGTTCGGCGGCTTGGCCGGGCTGATCGTGGCCTACAGCGGTCTTTCGGGGTTCCTCGACGCGCTGGGCGTCATCCGCATCGACAAGAACGGGCGCATCCGTCGCGTCCACCGGGGCGGGAAGAAGAAGGCGAAGCGGAAGTAGCGCGGCGGGCGGGTCCGGAAAGACAGATTCCACGAGCCGTCGCGTCCATTCCGGCTGCCGGGCGAGAGCAGCCGGAACCAAAGACACGCGAGCAGCCCGTGGAATCGTCGCTGGTCAGTTCCCTGGGTGGGGGCCCGGGGTTGGAGAGCCCAGCGTTAGTGATACCATTCTACCGGACGGAATGGATGCGCACAAGAAGACAATAACCAAATGACAACAAAGTTCCACGAAACGCGATAACAATGGTAATTGATATAGGTTGGTCAATTGCGACTGCAACACGTGGCGTTCCGGGGCCATGACATCACAAGCGGCGGATGATCCGTATCGATCATGCCGATATTCGTCCGATACATCGTGAGCACGGGCGCCGCCGGCCGTCGTTCCGCCGTTCTGCCGAAGGTGGTACATTCGACGGGCTCTGCCGCCCGCATCCCACCGCAAGGCTCACCTCGACCCGGGAGCGCCCCCCGCCATGTGCTCGATCTTCTGCCTGCTCGACCTGAAGTCCGACCCCGTGGAGCTGCGCCGTCGCGCTTTGGAGATGTCGCGCCTGATGCGCCACCGCGGCCCCGACTGGTCGGGCATCCACACCTCGCCGAACGCCATCCTGGCGCACGAGCGCCTGGCCATCGTCGACCCGGTCGGCGGCGCGCAGCCGCTGAAGAACGCGGCCGGCACGCACGTGCTGGCGGTCAACGGCGAGATCTACAACCACCAGGAACTGAAGGCGCAGCTGAAGCAGCCGTATGCATTCCAGACGGCTTCGGACTGCGAGATCATGTTGGCGCTGTACGAGGAGCACGGCGACGACTTCCTGGACATGCTGCGCGGCATGTTCGCCTTCGTGCTGTACGACGAGGCTAAGGACCGCTGGCTGATCGCGCGCGACCATATGGGCATTGTGCCGCTCTACGTCGGCACCGACGAGGCCGGCACGCTGCACGTGGCGTCGGAGCTGAAGGCGCTCGAACCGGTGTGCCGCGAGGTGTCGGTGTTCCCGCCGGGCCATCTGTGGACCAGCGATGACAAGATGTCCGCGGACAAGGCGCCGCGCCGCTGGTGGCGGCGCGACTGGCAGTCGTGGGAGGGCGTGGCCGGGTGCGTGACCGATCGCGCGGCTTTGAAGGCGGCCCTGGATGACGCGGTGCGCAGCCACCTGATGTCCGATGTGCCGTACGGCGTGCTGATCTCGGGCGGGCTCGACTCTTCAGTGATTGCCGCACTCGCGGCGCGCCACGCGGCGATGCGCGTGGAGGACGGCGAGAAGTCGCCCGCCTGGTGGCCGCGGCTGCACAGCTTCGCCGTGGGCCTGGTCGGCTCGCCGGACCTGGAGTGCGCGCGCGAGGTGGCCGCGCACCTGGACACCGTGCACCACGAAATCATCTACACCATCCAGGAAGGGCTCGACGCCGTGCCGGACGTGATCCGGCACCTGGAGACCTACGACGTGACAACGATCCGCGCCGCGACACCCATGTACCTGATGGCCAGGCGGATTCGCGCGATGGGCATCAAGATGGTGCTGTCGGGCGAGGGCTCGGACGAGCTCTTCGCCGGCTACCTCTACTTCCACAAGGCGCCCGACGCGCGCGAACTGCACCTGGAACTGCTGCGCAAGCTGGAGAACCTGCACCTGTACGACTGCCTGCGCGCCAACAAGGCGATGGCCGCCTGGGGCGTCGAGGCGCGCGTGCC
>CAIOLW010000273.1 GCA_903859215.1 uncultured bacterium
ACCCACCCGCCGCGCTGCGCGCTCGCGGCATGATCTCCGACTCACCTGACTCGTGGATCTAGTCCCAGCCCCCACCCTGCCCTGCCGTCTGGTCCATCTCCGGCCAGTCCACGGTCGCGGGCGCCTGATCGAACCCGAATGGCATTCAGGAGCTTACAGTATGCACGTGCAACTTCCTGCAACTCGGCGTCAGTCTTCCGGTCATCCGCCACTGCCGTCCTCCCTGATCAAATGGCCGCCCCGCGCCGGCACAATTCGGTTACTGCCACTGCGCAACCATCGTCCATCATCACCGCGCTCACCATCCGAGACCCGAATTCCGCCGGCGCGAACGTATGCACCGGCACCACCACCCGGGCCCCGATCTTTCCGGCCAGCACTGCCAAATCACCCGGCGTCGCATGCCCTCCCGAATGGATCCGCAGCGGCTCCCGTCCGCACTCCAGACACCAATCGGCAATCGCTCCACCCTTGTCCAGATAGCCACCCCATTGCGACCAGACGACGACCGAAGGCCTCGCCGATTCCAGGTAACGCAAGAGTCCGACGGTCGCCGCATTCGATCGGGCCAGGTATGCGAACCCGCCGGGATCCGCAAACAACTCCTCGGACCGGACCTTGGCGCGCCTCGCCATGCGACACACCAGACCCCAATGACCCGCCTCTTTCATGCGCGTCACGTGAGTACCGATGAATTTGATGCGCACTCCGGGACTGTCGAATTGGGGGGCATCCGGACGCAACTCCCGCAACCTGTCCATCACATACGCCTGGTACAAATCCATCACGAATTGGCGGTCTGCGGCCAGCGCTGCCCGGTACACAGAGACTGCCCGGTCGATGTTCTGGCCAGAGGCAGCCACCAGCACGAACTGGTCAGTCGCGCGAAGCAGCTCGGACAACTGGGCCTCAAGGGCGAGCTCATCCGCGATGCCATGCGAGCCGGATTCCTGCCCCATGGTCGTCCCCTCGAGGACCAGAACGTCAACGTGGCCGGCCGCTGCCGGCAATTCGTCGAACAAGTGACGCAAGCGGCCGTGCGCCCTCAGGTCGCCCGAATAGAGAACGCGTTCGCCGTCGGCCTCGACCAGAAGAGCCCGGGAATCCGGCGCCGCATGATCGACCGGAATGGCCTGCACGCGGAACGGCCCGAGTTGAACGGCAGCTGGCGGAAGCGGCAGTGTCACGATGTTGCCTGGCTGTGTGGCGCTCGGCAGGAACAAGCCCGACACTTCCAGCATGGCGATCGTACCTGGGCTGGCGTGGACGGGAATATCTGGGTGGATGAATGGCGCCAGGCCGTGGTGGTCCAAATGCGCGTGGGACAAAAAGACCGCGGCGACATCCGGCCTGTCTCCGCGGTACAGGCCATCGACGGCCGGCAGGACACCGTCGCGGCGCAGGTCTTCAGTGCTGCGGCGCATCGTGCCAGCCGGCCAATCGGCACCGTCGGGCATGGCCAGCGGCATGCCAATGTCCAGGATGATGCGCGCGCCATCATTGGCTTGCAGTTCGACGCACGAACCGCCGATCTGCTTTGTCCCGCGATGAATCGTCAGGTACATGCTACACTACCCGCAGAGGCTCAGGAAGGCCTCGCCTTTGAGAACTTCGGATTCGCGCATCTCGGCTTCAGCGTCCGCCAGTTCAAGAAACCGGATGCGGCCGGTGCCGGATTGGTTCGGGCACTTCAGCGCCATTTTGCGCGCCACCGAGCCAATGTCTCGGCGCTGATGCTGCATTTTGACGAACACGATGAGCAGTTCTGGCGCAACGGGCGCAATAGCGTCCATGCGCAGGTTCGAGGTGATTAAGCCGAGTGCCTGCTTCTGACGAAAGATGCCGACGAACTCGTTGCGAATGCGCTCAAGCTGGGATTCAGGTGCGCCGACCAGGCTCCAATAATCCTGGGCGTGGACCGCAAGCCCGGCCGAACCCCGACAGGGTCCGATGTCGCTCTTGACCTCGACCAGTGTGAGCGCAGGATTCGCCCATCCGCCTGGGTCGGTCGCCGTAGGCACGCGACGTAGCGCCACGAGATCGAAGCGCCGTTGCGCCCATTGGTATTCAAGGTCCAGGACGAAATAGTCGCCGGCAGGTAGCCGGTCGCGGGCGCCGTTCGCCTTGGCGATGGCCTGGCAGTCGGCGCGCTCCTGACACGCGTGGACACGGCCCCACCAATCGATCATGCCCTGACGGAGCGCCGGGAACGCTTCGCACCATGCCTGTGCATCGGCGGCGCCGGTGAAGTTGCTCGGCAGAACGGGGATCTCACGGCCCGACCCATCAAAATACTTTGAATCAAAGATCATCGACCACGGGCGACGCCGACCATCCACGCACAGGAGGCTGCCACCCTTGTGGTAGATATTGAATCGCTTCTCGCGAATGTCCAGACGCAGGGCGCCTTCAGGGTCGTTGGCTACAGCTTCGACAATTGGGTGCAAGCCCCCACCGGCGGCAAGTTCTGCGATCATGCCATCGGCTAAAGCCCGGGGCGCCTTTGGATACGTCGCCAGATCCACATCGCATTTCTTCGTCATGGCTACACTACCTCATGTCAGGCGTTATTGGGTCGCGACTTGTATTTATCAACCTCTTCGCGCAGGAACAGGAACGCTGCGCCGGCACATTGCTCGATCGCTTTTCCGAAATCTCTTTTCGACATCGCGCCTTCGTCGAAATCGATGTTGATCGCGACGTTCTTGTCCTTTGTCGGAGTCAAGACGTGGCTATTCTTCCACTGTCTTGCGGCGACGGCGGCAACGCGCTCGCGGATCACGGGGATGATGTGTTCTTGAGCGGCACAAAGATCGCCTTCAATGCCAAGACTCTTGAGCGCCTGCCTCTGGATCTTGATCGTGAGGATTCCGTCCTCGAGCGGCGCGACAGGGATGAACTGGCCCTTCTTGCCCTTCTTGCCGTCCTTGGAAACCTGAACGAACAGGTAGCGGTTCGCGCGATCCTCGTTGCCGTCCTCGACTTCGTTCTTGCCGCCACCGCCGTCGTCAGGCTCACTCTTGTTCGACTTGGGTCCGGTCAGCAACCCGCGATTCTTGTCCTGAACGCGCCGCAGAGCCGATTCGGCGATCTCCAGGACGCTTGCCTCAGCGTCCATTTTTCTCGTCACCATGCCGGCAGCGACCAATGCGCCGACGAGCGGCAACAAGGTGCCACCGATGTCCTTGACCGCGTCTGAAATCGTCTCACCGGAGACACCCTTGAACGAGAGGCCGGCGATAACGGCTGCCGACGTCACACCCGCGACGACCCAAGCGCCCTTGTCATGTTGAGGTTCCGACACTTGCGTGCTCCTTGCTTTGCTCAGACCCCAAGTTGTGCTCTTGCACTACTGCACTTTGAACAATTCATGCCTGTGTCCACGAGATTCGCATCTCACGCCTTCAACCGAAAAGCGCCAGAAGATCGCCCCAGGCGCGCCGCACCGCAACTACAAGAACGAGTGGTGCTATGGCTTGTGGTTGGCCAATGCCAAGTCAAGCGGCGGATAGGAAAATCAACCGCCCCTTCTCCCCGGCCGCCCGGCGATCACACCCCGGCCATCCGTCGGCCACCCCTCGATTGTGACACGCCCCGCTCCCGCCCGTCAATCGACCCTCCGTATGCAGGCTTCCAGCCCCCG
>CAIOLW010000274.1 GCA_903859215.1 uncultured bacterium
CCCCTCACGACATGTTCGTCCGGGAAACCCGTCCCGCACCCTCGAAAAGGGAGAGTGGTTCGATGCCGAGTCTTTGCAGGAAATCGTCGCCGTCGTGGCGGTGGCTGCCGGTCGTGCTGCTGACGGCCATGACGCTGACGGTCATGACGCTGACGTCTTGGGCGCTGGCGCCCGCGGCGCTCTGTGCGCCCGCGGCCGTGGCTGACCACATCGTCATCTCCGAAGTCCAGACGCTCGACGCGGTCGCCCCGCGCGCGGCCAGCGAGTTCGTGGAGATCACCAATCCGACCGGTACGGCGATCGACCTCGGCCAGTACTACCTGACCGACGGGACGTTCTCGAACAACAGCCAGTACTACTGGCGCATCGCCGAACCGACGCCGACCACGGCGACGGCGGGCGGCGGCGCCTTCGGCGATTTCCACGCGCGGTTCCCGAGCGGCTACATGCTGGCCGCCGGCGACACCATCGTCGTGTCCCTGGCCGGAAGCACGAAGTACCAGACCGCGTATGGACGCGCGCCGGACTTCGAGCTCTACGAGGACGGACTGGCGCCGGACAACGTGCCGGAGATGGTCGAGGCCTTCCCGGGCGCGATCTCGGCCGGTCTCGGCAGCGCCGCCTCCAACGCGCCTTCGCTGGCCGAGAACGGCGAGAGCCTGGTGCTCTACCGCTGGAACGGCAGCAGCGACCTGGTCCAGGACGTGGATTACATCCGCTGGGGCGCGGGCACGACCGTCTGCTTCGACAAGACCGGCGTCAGCGTCGGGTCGTCGGTCTACCTGGCCGACACGCCGCTCGCAAGCCAGGTCCCCGTGTCCGTCTCGGCGCTGACGCCTCCCAACGCGTACTCCCGCCTGTCGGCCGACGAGGGCGCCGAGGTGGTCAGTGGCGGCAACGGCCTGACCGGCCACAACGAGACCAGCGAGAACCTGTCGACGACCTGGCGCACGGCAACCCAGGTGCTGCCGGCGCCGCCTGCGTCGCCGTTCGCAGCGGCCCCGATCGTCACCGGGACGGCCCACGCACCGGCCACGCCGGTCATCGGCGAGGCGGTCACTGTGTCGGTTACCGCCGTGTCGGCAACCGCCGTCTCCTCGGCCACGTTCCACTACACGGTCAACGGCGGCTCGGACAACCAGGTGGCCGGCGCCGTGTCGAGCGGGAACACCTGGTCGGCCGCGTTTCCGGCGCAGGCCGAGGGCACCGTGGTCCGCTGGTGGGTCAGCGTGGCCAACACCGCCGGCGGCACGGCGATCTACCCGTCGGCCGCGCCGCGATTCACGTCCACGTGGACCGTGATCGCGCCGCCGCCGCCGACCATCACGGCCTTCAGCCAGAGCCCCGCGGTGCCGTACGCCGACCTGCCGGCCACGCTTTCGGTGACGGCGACCTCGGTCAGCGCGCTGGCCGGCGCCGTGTTCCACTACAACGTGGGCGGCGGCGCCTACGCACAGTTGACCGGTACGTCGCAGGGCGGCGGCACGTACACGGCCACGGTGCCCGGGCAGGACGCCGGCGCGGTGGTCACCTGGTACGCCGTGGTGACGAACCAGGCCGCGCTGAGCGCCAGCAGCCCCGCCGACGCGCCCGCGTCGACGCATGGCTGGACGGTGGCGGCGGCGCCGGATCCGAAACTGCTGCTGACGGAAGTCTGCACGCTGGGCAGCGACCAGGAGTTCATCGAGATCTGCAATCCCAGCCGGCAGAGCGTGAACCTGAGCGACTACTACCTGTCGGACGCCATCTACTTCACGGCCAACACCGGGTACTGGAACATGGGAGCCGGCGTGCCGAACGTCGACTCGGTCGGTGGCGGCGCCTTCACCGATTTCACGGCCCGCTTTCCGGACGGCTACTCCATCGCCGCCGGCGACACCATCGTGGTCTCGATCGCCGGCAGCACGAAGTTCACGGCTTCCTTCGGCTTCGAGCCGGACCTTGAACTGTACGAGGACGATGCGTTCCCGGACGCCGTGCCCGACATGCGGTCGATCTTCCCCGAGCCGAACAACAGCATCATCACGCCGGCCGCGGGCTCGAACACGGGCTCGATTCCGAGCCTGACGAACAACGGCGAACCCGTCATCCTGTTCAAGTGGACGCAGGGCAGCGCCCTGGTGACGGACGTCGACGTCTTCGTCTGGCTGACGCCGGCTTCGACGAATACGGCGTTCATGTTCAGCAAGACCGGCAAGTCGGTGGGATCATCGACGTACCTGCCGGATACGGCGGTGGCGCAGCAGCATCCGTTCACGACGCTGCTGACGTTCGGCAGTTCATACACGCGCATCGACCCTACCGAAGGTTCCCAGATCACCAGCGGCAGCAACGGCGTGGGCGGGCGCGACGAGCTCAGCGAGAACTGGGCCGTCACCTGGGCGATCAGGCCGTCCGACCCGTCGCGTCCGCGCGTCATCGAGACCGGCGAGAAGGGCAAGATCGAACTGGTGGTGCCGGCCAAGACGTTCCTGCCCTCTTTGGGCGAGACGTTCCCGATCAAGTTCGTCAGCCGGCCCCGCAGCGAGACCCGGGTGCGGCTGTACGACCGCGAGGGGCGCCTCGTGCGCACCATCTTCGACAGCCGCTTCAACGGCGCGCCGTCCACCACGCCGGGTCGCTATACGACGGCCCAGTGGAACGGCCTCGACGAGACGATGCAGTCTGTCGACGGCGGCATGTACATCGTGCACCTGTCGGTGGTCGACAAGGCCACCGGCGCCGAGGAAACCCGCACCGCCCCCGTGGTTGTCGCCACGCGGCTGAGCAAATAGGAAGGGCGAGCGATGATCCGCAAAGCAACAATCCTGCTGATCCTGGCCGGGCTCGTCCTGGCGGCGCCGGCGGGAGCCTACTTCGAATCCACGCCCGTCAGCGCCCGTTCGCGGGCGATGGGCGAGTCGTTCACGGCCGTGCCCGATCCGGCCTTTGCCGCGTTCCAGAACGCGGCCTGGCTGGCCGACGTGCCGACCGGCGAGCTGGGTGTGTCCTACGTCCGCCCGTTCGGGTTCTCGTTCAACGATTTCTATTCGGCCGGCGCAGCTGTGCCGCTCGACGGCAAGTTCGGCAACCTCGGCGTGGGCATCACCCACTTCAAGGTGGCCACCGGCGACACGACGCTGCTGAGCGAGACGCAGGTCACGCTGGCGCACGGCTTCGAGCTCTTCTCGGACTACCATTCGCGCATCTGCCTGGGCTGGGCGCTGAACCTGTACAGCGTCAAGGCGGGACAGAGCGTCAGCGGTTTCGAGCCGGGCTCGGACACGGCGATCGGCGTCGACGCCGGCCTGACGATGCTGCTGCACAAGCGCACCCGCGCCGGCGTGCAGGTGCACAACCTGAACAACCCGACGATCGGCCTGGATGGCGAGGAACTGCCCCGCTCCCTGGTCGCGGGCATCGCCTACGAGCCGTACGACGGCGTCATCACGACCTTCGAGTTCGACAACCGGCTCGGTGAGCTGACGCGCTACCACGGCGGCCTGGAGATGGCGATCATCGACGGTTTCTCGGTGCGCGCGGGCGTGATCACCGACCCGAACCGCCTGACCGGCGGCTTCGGCTACCGGAACGGCAATATCGGCATGGACTACGGCTTCTCCACCGGGGGCGGCACCCTCGCCAGCACGCACCAGTTCGGGCTGCGCCTGTCCTGGGGCGGGGAGGCGCCGTGACCATGACCACCCACAACAACCGCACGGCCCGCTCGCGGTTCGCCGCGGCGGCCGTGGCGTTGGCGCTCGGCGTGGCGTTGCTGGCGGGGCTGCCCCTGGTCGGCGGCGCGGCCGGCGCGGCCCGGGCGGCGCCGGCCGCACTGAGGCAAGTCGACCTGAACAGCGCGCCGCTGGAGCAGATCCGGGCGCTGCCGATTCCGGCCGACCTGGCGCTCAGGATCTACGAGCGGCGCGTCTATGAGCGCTACTACGGCAGCGTCTACGAGCTGATGGAAGTGGACGGGATGACCGCCGCGATCCTGGAGCAGCTCAAGCCCCTGGTCGAGACGCTCCCGCCCAAGGTCGAGGACGCGTCGATCGCCCGGCTGTCCGCCTCGTTCCGCACCGTGCGGAACTTCCTGGGCGAGGAGGGCGCCAGCGAGGGCCTGGCCGACGAGTACCTGGACCGGCTGCGGAACCCGCAGGACGTCAACGACCTGGACCTCTACGACCTGATGTCGTACCAGAACGTGTCGCCGGTCGATGCGACGGCCATCATCAAGGCGCGCACGCAGCTCGGCCACATCGAGGACGAGCGGCAGCTGCGCGGCGTGGAGGGCCTGCGGTACTTCACCTTCCGCAGCCTGCGCGACTACCTGGTCTACAACAAGAAGCAGGTGTCGCCGAACGCGCTGACCGGTTTCTACCAGACCCGCACCTGGGAAGAGAACCCGCTCGGCACCGAGAACGACCTGCTGAACTTCGCGCTGGGCCGGCCGCGCGGCCGGTACACGACCGACCAGGTCGCCCTGATCCAGCCGGGCTGGCTGAACAAGGTGCGCCTGAGCCACGAGTCGGGCGTCCAGGCCGGGCTCCTGACGGCGCGTGAGTACGGCGAATCCGACTGGAACGAGACCACCAAGGCCTTCGTGGGCGTGACCGACAAGCACATCGGCGACTTCCGCCTGAAGTCGCTCATCTTCGGCAACTTCCGCGTCGCCTGGGGCCTCGGCCTGGTCATGGACAACACCGACTTCCTCAAGTATCGCAAGACCGGATACGGATTCGACACCCGACCGGTGGGTGTCTACGGCGACCTGTCCCGCAGCCACGAGTTCGCCCTGAGGGGCGCCGCGTTCGAGGGCGCCTGGGGCCCCGTGCAGGCCACGGCCTTCGTGTCGAGCGCCGACAAGGACGGCATCCTCAATGCCGACGGCACCATCAACCGCTACGTCGAGATGCACCCGCGTCCGGCTGCCGACTGGCTGTTGGACCGCTCGGTGGGCGGCGTGGCGACCGGCCTGCGCCGCGATGCGTTCCATGAGGACATGCTCGGCGGCGACGTGAAGGTCATGATGGCGCCCGGCACGTATCTCGGCGTCAGCGGCTACGAGGCGCGGTACGACCGCGGCTTCCGCGCCGCCGAGACCACGCTGGTCACCGACACGAGCCTGCTCGAGGCCCGCGACTCGGAGATCTGGAACGGCTACACCAGCGTCTTCGCCGATGCCGACGGCGTGGTCCAGACGCACAAGTACCGGCGGGTGCTCGGCGCCGAGGGGCAGGCCGTCCTGGCCAATGTGGCGCTGCAGGGCGAATACGCCTTCCTGCAGAACCCGCAGCACAGCCTGTTCCACAAGGACAACCCCGACGCGTACGTCATCAACGCCTTCAGCCAGTGGGACAACCTGCACCTGCTGGCGATCTGGCGCGACTACGACGTCGGCTTCGATAACCCGTACTCGCGCGCCTTCAGCAACGACAGCCGCTACGAGATGACGCTGCTGGACGCGCCGTACCGCCTGAACGACGACCTGTACACGTGGCTCGAGACGGCCAACCCGCAACCGAAGGCGGAAAAGGGCCTGTTCATGGACATGCGGTACAAGATCAGCCGCAACCTGACCCTGAGCAGCCTCCAGTACGACCAGTGGACGCGCAAGGCCGACGGCGCCGACCTGATGCGGTACACCATCAAGGGCGACTACCAGCCGGTGTTCAACATCCGCCTGGGCGTGCGTCACCGGTACAGCAGTCGTTCCGAGAACGACCCCGGGGACGTGCGCAAGTTCCGCAACTGGGAAACGCGTTGGCAGGCAGTCTTCATGCTCAGCGACTACAACCGGCTGGGCTTCACCTACGTGACGAGCAACGTCCTGTTCCCGCCGCGGCCCCGCCTCGGCGGCACGGCGGACGCGGGCGCCGGCGACCCCTCGGTCGGCACGGCGGGCAGCCTGGCCCACGCCTTCGAGGCGCGCTACGAGCACAACCTGTCGCCGGCCCTCAAGCTGGCCATGGCTACCTGCATGTACGACGGGTTCTTCTGGAATTTCGAGGGGAGCGAGTTCGTCGTCCTGGACGGCAAGGCGTTCCGCAACTGGCTGCAGTTCGAGAGCCGGATCTCCGACCGGCTGCTCTGCCAGTTGAAGGTCACGCGGGACCACAAGATGCCGCGTGACGTCGATGTTCGTAACTTCGGCGACCCGTTCGGCAACGCGCCGGACGCCAGCAACGCGCCGCGCGACATCACCACCGTCCGTCTGCAGATGGACTACACGTTCTGACAAAGCCGAGGAGACTCTCGAGATGAAGACGAGCAAGTACAGTTTCCCGAGCGGCGTGGCGGCGGTGGTCACGGCGGCGCTCATCAGCCTGGCGCTGACTGGCGCGGCGGGGGCGGGCCCCCAGGTGACGACCACGTACGGCGACCAGTTTTCCTGGATGGGTGCCGAGGCTGCGGCCATGGGCGGCACCGGCGCGGCGATCTATCGCGGCGGCCTGTCCAACGTGTTCAATCCCGCGTTCCTCGTCGTCGAGACGGGCAAGCGGATCGACGGCGGCGTGCTGCTGACGCAGGACCACGAGGACCGCTTCCAGCCGCTGTTCGACAGCTTCGACAGCTGGGTGATCGACGCGGCCATCGCCAGCAACCGCACGCACTCGTGGCAGAGCGGCTTCGGCTTCGCAAGGCGCGTGGGTTCGGGCCCGCGGGCCGTTTCGTTCGGCGTCTCGCTGGCCGACCGTTTCCCGTTCGCCTATTCGTTCTCCGAGGAACTGCGCAACCCGAGTCCGTACCCGCCGGGGTCCGGCCAGCCGGCGCGCGACATGCTGGTCGCCATGCGCGAGCGCAACGTGACCGGCACGCTGCACGCGCTGTCGTTCGGGGCGGCGACCGAGACGAGCGAGAACGTCTCGATCGGCGCGGCCTTCCACTACAACTTCGGGACGCGCCGCGAATCGGTCAGCTCGATGGACCTGGACAACGCCGGCACCAACGACAGCTACCGCAACACCGACGAGCTGAAGCTGTCCGGGGTCAGCGCGACCGCGGGCCTGCGCGCCCACGTGAACGAGCGCCTGGACCTGGGGTTCGCGGTCGAGAGCAGTCTCAAGACCTCGGGCAACTGGCGCCGGCAGCACGTCGCGCTGTCGCCGGCCGCGGCCTCGGACACGACGCTGAGCGGCTCCTACGACTACCCGTGGTGCGCCCGCGCCGGCCTGGCCTTCCGGCCCCGGAACGAGCTGCCGACGGTGTTCACGCTCGAGATCGAGTACCGGCCCTGGAGCGAACTGCGTGACGGCACGCTCGCGGACACGACGCCGATCCTGCAGGACGCCGCCGACGTGCGCCTGGGCGTCGAGCACCGCTTCTACAACGGCATGCCGCTGCGCTTCGGCTTCCGCCACATCAACAGCTACGCCGATCGCGATGCCGGCATGACGGCGTTCACGGCCGGCACCGGCATGAAGGTCGGTGAGGGCAACCTCAGCGCCTCGGTCGAGCTGTCGAAGCTGACTGCCGTCCTGACGCATCAGTTCCCGTACCCGGTGAACTACTTCGGCAACGCCTTCGTCACCGACCCCAGCGCCCGGGTGGAGAGCACCAGCTTCCGCGTCGGCGTCAGCTACGCGATGGAGTTCTAAGATGACGAAACTGCGCGTTCTGCGGTCCCTGGTCACGGTCGCCTGCCTGGCGACGGCCGTGGCCGGGTTCGCCGCCAAGGATGACGGCCTCCTGCGCGTGCACCTGCTGTGGACCAACGACGTCCACGGCCATATCGCGCCGGAGGGCGCCAAGTTCATGAACCCCGACTTCCCGCCGCCGCTCGGCGGCGGCGCCTCGGCCGCGACCTACATCCGCGAGGTCACGGAAAAGGCGAAGGTCGACGGCGACGAAGTCCTGTTGATGGATGTCGGCGACATGTTCCAGGGCACGCCCATCGGCAACAAGACGAAGGGCTCCGCGGTCATCGACTACTTCAACTCCGTCGGCTACGTGTTCGCGGTGCCGGGCAACCACGACTTCGACATGGGTCGCGAGAACTGCGAGCGCATGGCCCGCATGTCGAAGTTCCCCTGGCTTTGCGCCAACCTCGTGGAGTCCGCCACGGGCAAGCTCGTCGACTGGGTGCAGCCCACGATGATGCTCGAGATGGGCGGCATCCGGATCGGCGTGATCGGCATCATCACGCCGGGAACGAAGAACATGTCGTTCCCGAAGAACATCGAGGGGCTCGAGTTCCTCGACATGGCCCCGACGGTCGAGCGCTACCGCGACCAGTTGAAGTCGCAGGGCGCCGACCTGATCCTCCTGGCCATCCACGAGGGCCTGCCGTTCGACCCGGTCGCGGGCTGGAACAACCTCATCGCCGACCAGGAGAGCAGCGATCGCGACCAGCAGGGATCCTACGGCTCCAACTACTCGCGCGGCGGCAAGAACCTCATGGAACTGGTCAACGCCGTCAAGGGCGTGGACATCGCCGTGGGGGGCCACACGCACCGCGGTTACCGCGAGCCCTGGATCGACCCGCAGACCCACACGATGTGCTTCGAGAGCTTCGGCAACGGCAGCAGCCTCGGGCACGCCGTGCTGCTGGTCGATCGCGCCACCCGCGCGCTGGTCGGGTACGAACCCGCCGACGCGCAGGGCACGCTCATCACGCTGTTCGAGGACGAGATCTGGCCGGACCCGGCGACGACCGCGATCATCCGTCCCTACAACGAGCAGGCCGAGGCGGACATGGGCAAGGTCATCGGTTCGTCGACGGCCCCGCTCGGCCGCGGCGGACCCGGCGCCAGCCTGGTGGCCAACCTGGTGTGCGACGCCATGCGCGAGCGCTTCAGCGCCGACCTGTCGGTGCAGAACGCCGGCGGCCTGCGCGCCGACATGCCGGGCGGCGACCTGACCACCCGTGACGTGTTCTCGGTCCTCCCGTTCGGCAACGAGCTGGATGTCGTGACCATGGACGGGCGGATGGTGCGCAAGATGATCGAGTCACGCGTCGCCGGCCGTAGCGGCGGCATCCTGCTATCGGGCGCGCGCGTGGTCATCGACCTGACGCGGCCCGACGGGGATCGCGTGGTCGAACTCGAGATCGGCGGCAAGCCCTGGGACCCGGATTACGAGTACGATGTCGTGATCACGGACTTCCTGATGGCCGGCAACAGCGGCCTGGGCTTCCTGACGGGCATCCCACCCGGGAAGATCACGCCGACGGGCGTGACGCAGGCCGAGGCCGTCGAGCAGTACATCGGCCGGCACAGCCCGCTGAAGGTCAGGAACGACGATCGCTGGGTCGAGAAGCCCGGCGTCCCGCAGGCGCCGTACCTCGCCAAGCCGTACCTGGAAGGTTCCTGACCACTCTAATATCAAGGGAGCGCATGATTTGCGCGCCCCTGCCAAAACTTTTGCGCTCAAGCCCACCCGTCGGCGTCCGAAAATGGCGCTACGGGTGGGTTTCGCTCATCTACCCCAGGACATGGATGTCCCGACTGTCGATTTGATCGGCAGTTGACCTGACGCCAACGAACAGGACATGGACGTGAAGATTCTTCGCCATGAAAAGCGCAATGAGCAGATCTCCCGCTTTACGGCGCACATGAACAAGATGGTCGTGGGGCAGCCCCAGGCCATCGAGAAGATGTCCGACAGCTTCAGCCGCCTCATTGCCGGCGTCCATGACCCGGAACGGCCGCTGCTGACGATGATGTTCATGGGCCCGACCGGCGTCGGCAAGACCGAGACCGTGCGGGCGCTCGCCGAGACCGTCTTCGGCAACCGCCGCGCGTTCACGCGGATCAACTGCCAGGAATATTCCGCGCACTACAACATCTCGAAGCTGCTGGGCTCGCCGCCAGGCTACGTGGGTGGCGAAATCCGTCCCCTGCTCTCGCAGGAGAACATCGATCGCCACCACCGCAAGGCGCTCGATGCCCAGACGGGCATGATCAGTGAGACCGAAAGCAAGCTTGGCCAGTTGTTCCCGCCCGACAGCGACCGGCACCTGTCGATCATCCTGTTCGACGAGATCGAGAAGGCGCACCCGAAGCTGTGGAACCTGCTGCTGGGCATCCTCGAGGACGGCACCGTCGTGCTGGGCAACAACGAAGAAGTCGATTTCCGGCAGTCGATCATCATCCTGACGTCGAATGTCGGCAGCGAGGCGATGGGCGCCCACCTGTCGCAGAACGGCATCGGCTTCTCGACCGGCACCAGCGAGGCAAAGCTGGACCGTGATGTGGAAGATGCGGCCATGCGGGCGGCCAAGAAGGTCTTCCCGTTCGAGTTCCTGAACCGCTTCGACGAGATCATCACGTACCACACGCTCAAGGAACAGCACCTCTACCAGATCCTGGACATCATGATCGCGCAGGTGCACCACCGGTCGCTGCGCTGCTCCGAGCCGTTCCTGCTGGAGATCACGCAGGAGGCCAAGCGCTTCCTGGTCGATACCGGGACCGACGTCCAGTTCGGCGCCCGGCCGCTCAAGCGCGTGGTCGAGATGCAGATCGTCACCCCGATCAGCCATTTCATCTGCAGCGAGCAGATCCGCCGCGGCGACCTGATCACGGTCGACCGGGGCGAAAGCGGCGACCTGGTCTTCCGCAAGGAGACCGGCGTCACCAGCTGGGAGGAACTGGAGAGCCTCGGCCCCTTCCCGCAGGCCACCTGGGCCCGCGAGGACCTTGGGGTCAAGGACGACGGGGGCGAGAAGAAGGAGATCGTCGAGCGGATCACGCGGGTGGTCGCCAACGCCGGCGCCCTCGTGGGCCAGGACGACTGACCAGGCTGAAAGACAATTTTCTGCGGCGTCACGCAATTGTCACGTGTCTTGCAAGCGGCTCCCGACGGGAGCCGCTTCAATTTTGTCCAGCGGAAGGAATCGAGAGTCGGTATCGACACGGAAGTGCTTAAACAGGAAGCATTTGGTTGGCAATTGTTAATTTATCAACTAAAGCTCTTGACACTTTTCACCGATCAACCAACTCTCCGCAGGGATATTCCGCGTTGTGGCGCTCAACCCGAACCGAGAGGTTTCCACTTTGGACGCTGACTTCAGGAAATTGTCATGGTTCGTGGGTGGCCTGCTGTGCTGTGCCCTCGGGGTGGCGTGGAACGTCACACCGCTGGGAGCCGCCGAGGCTGCCACGGACGCTGGCGGAACAGGCCAGACCCAGGTCTGCCTGGACTGCCACGATGGTCAGGCGGCGAAGCTGGCCGCCAGCCCGCACCGCGTGCTGATGGGGGCGGCCGGAGACGTGGCCACCCGCATCTCCTGCACCAGTTGCCACGCCGGCAAGCCGGCCCACTGGCAGGACGACCCGTCGGCCAACCCGATGCCGAACCCGGCCAAGCTGGGCGCCAAGGAAGTGGCCGCCATCTGCGCGACCTGCCACCAGGGCGCCCACCAGGTCAATATGCAGACCCTCAGCGCGCATGCCGCGGCGGACGTGTCCTGCACCGCCTGCCACAGCGTGCACGAGGGCACGGCCAAGGGCCTGCTGCACGAGTCGCAGCCGGAACTGTGCTTCGGGTGCCATACCGGCGTCCGCGGCCAGTTCGCGCAGCTGTCGCACCACCCGGTCGAGGAAGGCGGGGTCCGTTGCACGGACTGCCACCTGTCCGGTGACGACGGCATGGCCGGCGCGGTCCGCCGCGACGTGAACGCCACCTGCGGCAAGTGCCACGCCGGCATGCGCGGGCCGTTCCCGTACGAGCACGGCGCGACCCTCGACTACTCGGTCGAGGACGGCGGCTGCCTGAACTGCCACGACCCGCACGGGTCGGCGCAGCCGGTGCTGCTGAAGCAGCCCTATGCGGCGCCGAACTTCCAGCTGTGCTCGCAGTGCCATACGGTGCCGGGCCACAGCATGAACATCATGCACGGCAACCGCTGGGCGGGCATGGCCTGCAACGAATGCCACGTGGACGTGCACGGCTCGTACACCAACCGGCTCCTCCTGACACCCGCGCTGCAGTCACAGGGCTGCCTCGCGATCGGGTGCCACGGCGGCCACTAGAGGGGGTGCGGAATGCGTAACCAAAGCATCAGAAATGACCTGAAGCGGATCGTGGCGGTCAGCCCGTTGCTGATCGTCGTCCTGGCCCTTGCGCAGCCGGCCCTCGCCGGCACGGTCGGGGGCACGCTCGAGGTCGGCAAGGTGTATGTCGAGAAGACCGCCGGCGACGCGAGCACGATGCCCGAGTTCTGGGAAGTGTACGACGGGTTGAATTTCTCCCGCCTGAACTTCGACGGGACGACGGGCAACCGCACGGCCTTCCACCTGGACGTCCGCGACCTGTCCGCCCACGGCGGCCAGGGCCTGTTCACGTGCCGGGTGGCCGACCTCGGCTCGTTCAGCGTGCGTCATCACCAGTCCCGGCAACTCTACAGCGCGGACGACCAGGTCCGCGCCGAGCGCCATGACTGGAATTTCAGCGCGAACGTGACGCCGAGTCCGAAGGTCCGCTTCACGGCCGAGTACGGCCGCCAGGCGCGCGAAGGCGACCGCTGGGCCACGCCCGACGGGACCATCTCGGCGCTCGGGACCGGGTACGACTACCTGCTGCAGACGCGGTTCCTGGAGGGCGAGTACCGCGGGAACGGTCGTATGTTCGCCGTCGGCCTGGAGGGCTCCAGCCTGACGGACGACCTGCACGCGGGCATGGACCGTTCCGGGAGCATCATCTCGGCGCGCGCCAGCCTGCCGTGCCTGCTGTTCCCGGGCAAGGTGACCCACTTCGTGCGCGCCTCGTACGGCACGCAGGGGCTGGACCACACGGGCATCGACTGCACGACGTCGGCGTTCCAGTACTTCGGCACCGTGCGGGCCTCGGATGACGTCGACCTGCGCTACCGCTTCGACGCCAGCCGGATCAAGAGCGACACCACGCACCTGCAGACCGACCGCCTCCGCAACGACGTCGACGTGACCTGGCGTCACGCGAAGGGCTCGTTCTTCGCCGGTTACGGCTACGCCACGACCGACGATGACAAGACCCTGACCGACACGAACACGTGGCGGGTCGGCGGCGCGTACCACGATCCGCGCTGGCAGCTCCGCGCCAGCTACGCCACGAGCGAAAAGAACGACCAGGAGAGCCTGACGCTGCTGAAGGACGTGGAGTCCAGTCGCTGGCGGGCCAGCGCCCAGGCCAAGGTGAACGACCGGTTGACGGTCGGCGGCGCCTTCCTGCAGCGCGATCGCGACTATCCGATCCTCGACGTCACGGCCAGCGGGAAGCGCTACAGCGGCTTCACGCGGCTGGCGATCGCCGAGTGGGGGACGGCCTCGGTCGAGTACGCCTACAGCGACGACCAGTACGTGGACCAGGTCGGCGCCTACCGCGCCGACAACAGCACCGTGACGGCCCGCGTCGACCTGACCGGCGTCAAGAGGCTGCGCCTCGGCGGCGGGGTCACGTACCTGGACCTGGGCAAGGACATGGACGTCGAAAAATCCATCGTGACGTTCGACGGCAAGTACGACCTGAACAAGGACTACTTCGTGAGTGTGCGCTACAACGTGTACAACTACGACGATTTCGTCCTGCTCGACCGTTACTTCACGACGAACGTCGTCTCGCTGAATGTCGGTTACAAGTTGCCTGTGGACTGATCCACGTTAGAAACGACCGGTACAAGGAGGAATCGCAATGTCGCTGACTCGCAAGCATCTGCTGATCTTGGTCGGCCTCGTGGGCCTGCTGGCCCTGACCGCCTGCACCAGGGAAATCACGACCGTTGTGCAGGAAGAGCCGCAGCCTTCGACGTGCTTCGAATGCCATTCGGACTCGGACCTGAAGGTTGTCTACGCGGAAGAGCAGTGGGCACTGAGCAAGCACGGCGAGGGCGAGACCCTGGCCGAGGGCGCGCAGGCCGGCTGCGTGCGCTGCCACTGCAACGAGGGCTTCATCCAGTACGTGGCTGACCCTGCCCGCCTGACCTACGAGGCCACGAACAGCCCGTCGAACATCGGCTGCTTCACGTGCCACGCGCCGCACTCGAACGGCAACTTCGGCCTGCGCATCACGACGCCGCAGCCGCTGCTGAACGGCGTCTCGTTCGACCTGGGCGAAGGCAACGGCTGCGTGGTCTGCCACCAGGCCCGCCGCGACGTCGCCGTGTACATCACCGCCAGCAACAGCATCAACAGCCGCTACGGCCCGCACCACGGCCCGCAGGGCGATATGCTGCTGGGCACGAACGGCTACGAGTACGCCGGCTACACCTACGGCGACACTCCGTACCATCGCGAGATGAACGAGGACGGCTGCGTGAACTGCCATATGCGCACGGTCGGCCTGGACATGGGCGGCCACACGTTCAACGTGACCGCAGTCAACGAAGAGACCCTGGCCGAGACGTTCAATGTCAATGCGTGCAAGGGCTGCCACACCGACATCGGCTCGGACTTCGACTTCAACGGCGTGCAGTCCGAAGTGGACGCGCTGGGCCTGCAGCTGCGCGGCCTGCTGGTCACTGCCAACCTGATGGTCGAGAGCCCGGCCGGCAGCGGCATCTTCGTCCCGAAGACCGCCAGCGGCGTTTCCGCCGGCAATGCGGGCGCGGTCTGGAACTACATGTACGTCATGGTCGAGGACAAGAGCCACGGCGTGCACAACCCGGACTACGCGCGTGACCTGCTGCAGTCGGCGATCAACTACCTGACCCCGACGGTCCAGTAGTCGCACTGCCCGGCGTTTCGGCCGGGACGGTGAAGCGGGCGGTCTTCGGGCCGCCCGCTTTCGTTTTCCCTCTCCGGCGACGCCGGGGAAGAAGAAAGGGCCCGGCGACTGCCGGGCCCTCGTCCATTTCCTGCAACGTGAACGCGGACTACGGCCAGTACAGCAGCCGTCCGCAGCTCTCGCATTTCTGCACCTTGTCGACGTTGGTCTTGCTGACGAACGAAGACGGGATGCTCGCGAAGCAGCCCATGCACAGGTTGCCGACCACCGGCACCACGGCGTGGCCGAAGCGCGCGGTCAGGCGCTTGTACCAGCTGCCCAGGCTCGGGTCGATCTGGCCGGCCAGGCCCTCACGGGCCCGCTTGAGGTTCTCCAGGCCTTCGTGCTTGAAGCCGAGATCCTCGAGCTGCTCACGGCTTTCCTCGGTCTCGCGGATCATCTGATCCATGTCCTGGAGGGCGACCAGCAATTGCAGTTGCGGGTGCATGGTCACTCCCCCTTCAGGACGGCACAGAAGGATTCGTAGTCGGCGGCCTCGCGCAGCTTGGCGCGCAGGTCGGCGTCCTGCAGCCGGTCGATCAGCGTCGCCAGCGACTTGATGTACTGGTGGCCGGAATCCTGCGGGGGCGCCACGAGCACGAAGAACAGGTGCGTGGGGCCGCCGTCCTCCGACTCGAAGTCGACGCCGGCGACCGAGCGCGCGATCAGGATGGTCAGCCGCTGAACCGCCAGCGTGCGGCCATGGGGGAACGCGATGCCCGGGCCGACCGCGGTGCTGCCGAGGTGCTCGCGGCTCTTGAGCATCTGCAGGATCGTGTCGGCGTTCTGGATGTCGGTGCCCGCGACAAGCCCCTCGACCATTTCGGCCAGGGCGGCGGCTTTGTCGGTGGCTTTCAGTTCGGGCAGGAAGAGCGCAGGTGAGGTATGCTTCAACACCTCGACGATGTCCATGTGGGCGCACCTTCTTGAGAATGCGGAAAAATTGTGCTACCTGTTCAACTCCCAAGCTAACCCATCACCCGTCGATAGACAAGATCCAAAAAGGCCCCGCGAAGGCGCGTCGGATCCCAAAGGAATGGCATGAGCGCAGGCGTAGAACAGCGCGAGGGCATCGTGATCCGGGCCGGCGCCGGGCATTGCCAGGTGTATGTGGCCCCGGAGCAGGTGCACGTGGCACCGGAAACCTGGCAATGCCAGGTCCGCGGGCGCCTGAAGAAGGGGCCCAAGCAGGTGCAGTCGCTGGTCGTGGCCGGGGACCGGGTGCGTTTCGAGGCGGTGGCGGGCCAGGGCCCGGACGGGCGCGAGGGCATCGTGGAGGAGGTGCTCCCGCGGCGCAACCGCATCTCGAGGATGGCCGCCCGCCGCAGCGGCGGCCGCATCGAGCAGGTGCTCATGGCCAACCTCGACCAGCTGGTCGTGGTGCAATCGGTGCGCGACCCCGAGCCGCAGACCGGGTTCGTCGATCGCCTGCTGGCCGCTGCGCTGCGGTTCGACGTGCACGGCGTCGTCATCGTCAACAAGGTCGACCTCTGCGGCGACGACGCGGCGCGACGGCGCGAGCTCGAGCGCTGGGGCTACTACCGCTCGCTCGACGTCGAGGTGGTGCCGGCCTCGGTCGCCACCTCCGAAGGGTTGCCTGAACTGGCGGCGCTGCTGGCCGGGAAGATCTCGCTGCTGCTGGGCGCCTCGGGCGTGGGCAAGAGCAGCCTGCTCAACGCGCTCTATCCGGAACTGGGCCTGCGCGTCAATTCCGTCACCGACCGCACCGGGCTCGGGCGCCATACGACCACGCACACCGAACTGCACGCCGTGCGTGGCGGCGGGTTCATCGCCGACTCGCCGGGCTTGCGCGGCTTCGACCCGTGGGACATTGCCCCGGGGGGGATCCGCGCCTATTTTCCGGACCTTGAGGTCGTGGCTCTCGAATGCCGCTTCCGCGGGTGCCTGCACCGCGACGAGCCCGGCTGCGGCGTCAAGGATGCGGTCGCGCGCGGCCGGGTGCCGGCCTGGCGCCACGAGGCGTACCTGGCGTTGCTGAGGGACCTCGAGGACAGGGAGCGCGCAGCCGGCTACTGAGGCCGGGCGTGGAACCACGAACGGGATCCGACCAGGGTGGCGTAGAAGCGGGCGGCCTCTTCACCCTCGTGCATGAGCTTGTCGACCGGGAGGACGCCCGTCCGCGGGCGCCAGCGGGTGTCCCGTTCGGCCTGGGCGGTCGCCCACCAGCCCGGCAGTGTTTGCCCGGTCAGCAACGGCGATTTGGCCGTCATTTCGTACACGCTCAGCCCCGCCAGAAGCCAGGCGGACAGGACCAGGAGCGGCAGTCGCAGGCGATTCACGGACCGGATCTCCCAGGGGGCGGTGGAGGTCGTAGCGGGCCGACGGCCCGGCGGACGGCTGCCGGATCGCAAGCGGTGTGCCACCGGGACCGGCGCCGGCGCCTCAACCAGGGGAAGGGCATGTCAGCCACCAGGCGGGCCAAACAGTTCGTGATGCGCCCGCTGGCCCGGGCGCTGCGGCGCCCGCCGCTGGATCCCGCCGGCCTGGCGGCGTTGCGCCCGGCGCGCATCCTGGTCGTGCGCCAGCACAACCAGATGGGCGACATGGTGTGCGCGACGCCGGCGCTGCGGGCCATCGCCGCCAGGTGGCCGGGGGCCGAGGTCGCGCTGGTCACTTCCCCCGCCAACGTCGAGGTCGTGCGGAACAACCCGCATCTCGCGCGGGTGCTCGTCTTCGAACGCCCGCTGCGCCGCCTGCCGGGCTTCCTGCGCGCCCTGCGCGCGTGGGACGCGGACCTGGCGATCGTGCTCAGCAGCGTCTCGTTCTCGCTGACCAGCGCGCTCATCGGCCTGCTCAGCGGCGCCCGCCACGTCGTGGGCGCCGACAGCCGCCCGTTCGGCTGGGAGTTCAGCGGGCACTGCTTCTCGCTGGAGATGCCGGGCTCGCCCGAGGTCACGACGCACGCCATCGAGCACAGCCTGGCGCCGCTGCGCGCGATCGGCGTGACGGCGGACGATGTGTCGACGGTCGTCGTGCCTTCGCCGGAAGAAGAGCGCGAGGCCGCGGCGATCGTCGCCCGGCTTGCGCTCGGGCCCGCGTACTGGGCGTTGCATCCGGGGGCGGGCAAGAAGCAGAACGTGTGGCCGGTCGACCGGTTCGTCGACCTGGCGTGGCGCGCCGCCGCGGCGGGTCGGCGCGTGCTCGTGCTGCACGGGCCGGCCGACCGCGAGGCGCTCGGTGTGTTCGCGGCCCGCGCGGGAACCGGGATGCCTGCGGGAGCCGTCGTCGTCGCGCCGCCGTGCGCGGTCGGTGTGGCCGCGGCGCTGCTGGCGGGCGCCGACCGCTTCCTGTGCAACGACACCGGCATCATGCACGTCGCAGGCGCCCTGCGCGTGCCCACGCTGGCGCTGTTCGGGCCCACTGATCCCGCGCGCTGGAAGCCGCCGGCCGCCGAAGTCGTGGCGCTGCGGGCGGCCTCGCGCCTCGAGGACGAGCGCGGCGCGGAGTACGGCTGGATGGAAAGCCTGGACGAAGAAACCGTCTGGCGCGCCTGGGCCGCGATGGCTGGCCGCGCCGCGACAAGCAGGGATGGTCGTGATGGGTGACGTGCTGATCCGCGTGCTGGTGCTCGTGTTCTCCGTGGTCTTCCACGAGGTGGCGCACGGCTGGGCGGCGCTGAAGCTGGGCGACCCGACGGCGCGCGACCAGGGCCGCCTGACGCTGAACCCGCTGCCGCACATCGACCCGGTCGGCAGCATCATCGTGCCGGCGCTGCTGGCCTTGACCAGTTCCTTCATGATGGGCTGGGCCAAGCCCGTGCCTGTCCACCCGGGTCGCCTGCGGCAGCCGTGGAACGACTACCCGAAGGTCGCGGCGGCCGGACCGCTCAGCAACCTGCTGCTGGCGCTCGTTTCGGCGGTGTTGCTGGGCGTGACGGCGGCCATCGGCGATCACCTGCCGGACGGCAGCCTCGCGCTGGCCCCGATCGCGTTCCTGGTGCGCGTGTGGCTGGTCGGGATCTACGTCAACGTCGCGCTGGCGGCGTTCAACCTGATCCCGCTGCCGCCCCTGGACGGCAGCTGGATCTTCTCGCGCCTGTTGCCCAGGTCATTGCGCGCGTCCTACGAGAACCTGCGCCGCTACGGGATGGTGCTTGTCGTGGGCTTCCTGCTGCTGATGCACTACACGCCCGCCGGCGGCCTGTTCTCTCGCGGCATGATGGCGATGATCAGCCCGTTCATGTCGATCGCCCAGGCGCTCTCGCGGCTGGGTGCCTGATTGCCGGGTGCCTGATTGCCGGGCGCCTGATCGTCCGTCCGCACCTGCGCCCTCATTCCCGCCCCGCCGGTAACACACGAGCCCCCCGCTGGTGCGGGGGGCCCGGGAACTCGAAGGAGGAATCGCTCCGGTCGAGGGATCAGTCGGACAGGTTGTCTTCCGCGTGGTTGCCGGTGATCTGCAGGTAGGTCGTCGCCGCGGCGCTCTCGTTGCCCGACGTGTCGACAGCGTACACGTGGTAGGTGCTGGAGCCGAGCTCGGCGGTCGCATCGTCGACCATCGTCACGAGCGTCGGCGCGTCGACCAGCACCACGGTGGCGCCGTTGTGTTCGCGCGTCACGACGTAGCCCGCGAGGTCGGCGTCGACGGCCTGGATGTCCCAGCTCAGCGTCGCCACGCCATCGACGAACGTGACGGTCACGTTGCCGGCGGGCGTCGGGGGAGCCGTGTCGGGGGTGGTCGTCGGAGCCGTCGTGGAGTCGCTGCAGCCTGTGGCCAGAGCCACCAGACCGAGAATCAGAGCCGTCGCGATCATCTTCTTGTTAGCCATGAGTGGCCCTCCTTCAGTTCGCCGTCTCGCCCGATGATGGTGTTGTCTGGCTCGGCCGGCGGAGATCGGTTGCAGTGGCACGTTGTTCAGGTCCTGCTCCGCCGGCCGCGCCGTTGCCGGATGGATTGCAAAGCAGGTGCCCTTTTGAGCAATCGTTGGATATATCGGCGTAATCCCTTATTTGTTTAGCTATTAGAAAGAAGAAGCAGGCATCTTGGGGAACAGCGCGCCCCTCTGGACCACGTCCGGAACGTGTGGAATGCGATGCGGACAGCCCCGGATCTTGCACATTGCCCTGTGGGCGGTGCCGCGGGCCGGGTCGCCCACCCGTGCCGGGCAGGGCAATCATCATTAAAGCCCTTGACAAGTATTGGCTTATGCCGAAGAATCCGGTCTGAGCGCGTGGGTAGCGCCGGGAGCCGACCCTAGGAAAACCAGGAGGAGCGCCATGACGAAGGCCGATATCGTTGAGGACATTGCCCAGAGGACCGGCCTGACCAAGAAGGAAGTCGCCGAGACGGTGGATCTCTTCCTGGACAAGATCGGGGATCTGCTGGTCGATGGCAAACACCTGGAAATCAGGGGCTTTGGCACCTTCAAGGTCAAGGAGCGCAAGGAGCGCATGGCGCGGAATCCGCGCACCGGCGACTCCGTTCCCGTGCCGTCACGCAAGGTGCCCGTGTTCAAAGTGTCCAAGATGTTGAAGGACAAGGTGGCCGGCGACTGAGCCGGTCCCGCTCGCCCCGCTTCGGCCCCGGCGCGAACGCGCGATATGGCATCGGTGAACCGGTTTTCCGGCCCCCGGGGGGGTCTGGAGAACCGGTTCTGTTTCTACCCGCCGCACGCGCGGCCCAAGGAGTTATCCCCATGTCCGGCGACCGGCACCTGATCGACATGCGCAGCGACACCGTCACGAAGCCCACTCCGGGCATGCTGAAGGCCATGTGCGAGGCCGAGGTGGGCGACGACGTCCTTGGGGACGATCCCACCGTGCAGCGCCTGCAGGAGCGCGTGGCGGCGCTCCTGGGCAAGGAGGCGGGCCTGTACGTGCCCAGCGGCACGATGAGCAACCAGCTCGCCGTCAAGGCCCAGACCAGCCCCGGCGACCAGGTCGTGCTCGAGGACGGCGCCCACATCTACCGCTACGAGGCCGGGGCCCCGGCCGTGCTCAGCGGCGTGCAGCTGACCTGCGTCGAGGCGCCGGGCGGCTGCCTGGACTGGCCGCGGGTGGCCGGGGCGCTCAACGGCGCCAATGTGCACTGCGCCCCGCCCAGCCTCGTCTGCCTGGAGAACACCCACAACCGGGCCGGCGGGCGCATCGTCCCGCAGGAGATGGTGGTGGCGGTCGGCGCCGGCGCCCATGCGCTGGGCCTGCGCGTGCACCTGGACGGGGCGCGGCTGTGGCACGCGCACGTGGCCGGCGGCCTGCCCTTGGCCGAGCTGGCGGCGCCGGCCGACACGGTCAGCGTCTGCTTCTCGAAGGGGCTGGGGGCGCCCGTGGGCTCGGTGCTGGTCGGGGACCGCGCGGCCATCGCGAAGGCGTACCGCTTCCGCAAGATGTTGGGCGGCGGCATGCGCCAGTCGGGGCTCCTGGCGGCGGCCTGCCTGTACGCGCTGGACCATCACCTGGCGCGGCTGGCGGAAGACCACGCGCGCGCCACGGCGATCGCCGCCGGCCTGGACCACCCGCTGCTGGCGGTGGGTCATCCCGTGGACACGAACATCGTGATCGTCGACGTCGACGCGCCGAACGGCGAGGCCGCGCTGGTCGCGCACCTCGGCGCGCAGGGCGTCCTGGCTCTGGCCTTCGGGCCCGGCCGGGTCAGGCTGGTGCCCAACCTGCAGAACCGGGACCAGGACATTCCGCGCGTGATCGCGGCGCTGGGGAGTTTCGCGGCCTGACGGCCGACCGCCGGACCGGGGTTTTCCTTCCCGGCCCTCGGGTGTATGTTAGCCGCCGCCCGGGCCGGCTGTCGGCCGCCCGCCGACCTGAGACCATTTTCGGCACGCGACCGTGGGAGGACCGGCCTGATGTCCGCCGCTGCATCCGACTCCGTTCCCGCCTGGGCGATCCCGCCCGCTGCGGCGCAGGAAAGCTGCGGCGCCTTCCTGCGCGAACAGATGCAGGCCTCGGGCCATCGCAACCTCGTGATCGGCCTGTCCGGCGGCATCGACTCGGCCGTGGCCGCCGGCCTGGCCGTGGCCGCGCTGGGCGCCGACCGCGTGCGCGGCGTCATGCTGCCGTACGCCACCAGTTCGGCCGCCTCGCTGGTCGACGCGCAGGCCGTCGCCTCGTGCCTGGGGATGGCCGTCGAAAAAGTCGACATCACGCCGATGGCCGATGCCTTCCTGGCCGGCATCCCGGCCGGCGAGCGCGTGCGCCGCGGCAACGTGATGGCGCGCTGCCGCATGGTCGTGCTCTACGACCGCTCGGCGCGTGACGACGCGCTGGTGCTGGGCACCGGCAACCGCACCGAGGGCCTGCTCGGCTACACGACGATGTACGGCGACAATGCGTGCGCCCTCAATCCCATCGGCCAGCTTTACAAGACCGAGGTGCGGCTCCTGGCCGCCCACCTGGGGCTGCCCGCTGCCGTGCTTACGAAGGCGCCGAGCGCGGACCTCTGGGAGGGACAGGCCGACGAGGACGAACTGGGCGTGACCTACGCCGAGGTCGACCGGCTGCTGCACGCCCTGGTCGATGACCGGCTCGGTGAACGCCAACTGGCGGCGCTGGGATTCGAGCCGGCGCTGGTGGCGCGCGTGACGGCCCGGGTGAAGGCCATGGCCTTCAAGCGCCGGCTGCCGCCGGTGGCGGCGATGCCCGGCCGCCCGGATCCCGACGCAGGCGACCCCGGGGCGACGCCTTGACCGGACCCGCGATGAACCCGGCCGGCCCGCGGCTGCTGGCCCTGCCGGACGCCGAGTTGCCCGCCGGCGTCTGCCAGTTCGTGGCTACGCCCATCGGCAACCTGGCCGACATCAGCCTGCGCGCCCTGTCCGTGCTCGCCGCGGCCGACGTCGTCTATGCGGAGGACACGCGCCACACGCGCCGGCTGCTCGACCGCTACGGGCTGTCGGTGCCGCTGCAGAGCTTCCATGACCACAACGCCGCGCGCGCCGTGCCGGCCATCCTTGCGCGCCTGCAGGGCGGCGGCCGCGTGGCCGTCGTCAGCGACGCGGGCATGCCCTGCGTTTCGGACCCGGGCTACGCGCTGGTCGCGGCGCTCCGGCGCGAGGACGTGCCGTACTCGATCGTGCCCGGCCCTTCGAGCGTGCTGGCGGCGCTCGTCCTGTCGGGCTTCCCGACCGACCGCTTCACGTTCGTCGGCTTCGCGCCGCGCAAGACCGGCGCGCGCCGCCGCCTGCTGGCCGAGGCGCTGGCCGAAACCGGCACCACCGTCATCCTGGAATCGTGCCACCGCATCCGCGCGACCGTCGAGACGCTGCTCGAACTGGACCCGACGCGCGAGGCGGCGGTGGCGCGCGAGATCACGAAGATCCACGAGGAGACGTTGCGGGGCACCGCGGACGACCTCCTGCGGCAACTGACCGGACCCCGGTTGCGCGGCGAACTGGTGCTGGTCATCCGCGGCACCGGCGAGCGCCGGCAGAAAGAGGTGTGATGGGACTGGCCGAATTCAAGAAGTCGGCGCGCGGCGTGGTCAGCCCGGTCGTCGCCGCGCTGGATCGGCTCGGCTTCAGTCCGACCGGCGTGTCGATCACGGGCCTGCTCATCACCGCCGTCTCCGGCTACGTGATCGGGCAGGGGCGGCTGCTGGGCGGCGCCCTCGTCTTCCTGCTCGGGTCGGCCTTCGACATGCTCGACGGCGATCTTGCGCGGCGGCAGGGCACGGTGTCCAAGCGCGGCGCGTTCCTCGACTCGTGCTTCGACCGCCTGGGCGAGGCGTTCCTGTTCGCCGGCCTGACCTGGTACTTTTCCGGCGGCGAGAAGGGCCCCGACCGTGTGGCGCTGCTGCTGATCACGCTGACGGTGGTCGGCAGCCTGACCACCAGCTACGTGCGCGCGCGGGCCGAAGGCGTCGGCGAAACGTGCCTGGTCGGCTGGATGCAGCGCACCGAGCGCGTCGTGCTCCTGACGATCGGCCTGCTCGTGGGCCGCTGGGCGCTCGTGCCCATCCTCGGCTTCCTGGCCTTCGGCACGCTGGCGACCACGGTGCAGCGCCTGGTGCACGTGGCGGCGAAGCTGCCGGGCCCCGGGCCGCGCGGGCAGAAGGACCCGTCGTGAACGCCCCCGGCCTGCTGGTCACCTTCGAGGGCCCCGAGGGCAGCGGCAAGTCGACGCTGATCGCGTCGCTGGCCGGGCGCCTGCGGGACCTGGGCCGCGAGCCGCTGCTGGTGCGCGAGCCCGGCGGCACGGCCATCGGCGAGCGCATCCGCGCCGTGCTGCTGGACCCCGCCAGCGTCGACATGACGCCGCAGACCGAGTTGCTGTTGATGGTGGCCAGCCGCGCGCAGCTGGTGCGCGAGAAGATCCGCCCTGCGCTTGCCGCCGGGCAGCTGGTGCTGTGCGACCGCTTTGCCGATGCGTCGGTCGCCTACCAGGGTTTCGGGCGTGAACTGGGACGGGACCTCGTGGACCGGGTCAACGCCGTGGCGCTGGACGGCCTGGAGCCGGACCTGACGCTGCTGTGCCTGCTGCCGCCCGAACAGGGGCTGGCGCGCATCGGCGGCCGCGCGCCCGACCGGCTGGACGCCGAGCACCTGGAATTCCACCGGCGCGTCCATGCCGGTTATCTCGCGCTGGCGGCCTCGGCGCCGCGGCGTTTCCGTGTCCTCGATGCCGCCGCCAGTCCCGGGCAGTTGCTGGCGCAGGCGCTCGAACAGTTGCGCGGGCTGGAACACGGCTTGCTCTGCGACCTATAAGCGACCCGTCAGGACGACATGTGTCAGACCTCCGGCAAGGAAGTGGACCCGAAATGAGCGGTGACCGCGTGGGTAAGTCATTCTACGGCATTATCTTGCGAAGCAGGCTGTCCTGGGGCGTCCTGCTCCTGGCCGTCGTCCTGCTGGTCGTCCCGGGCGCGCGGGCACAGGACGATCCTGCCCAGAAGCGGCAGGAGTTCTACGACAACCTGAAGATCCTCGGCGATGTCTACGAGCGGATCATCAACAATTACGTGGACGAAGTGGACGCCCACAAGATGATGGAAGCCGCGGTCGAGGGCATGCTCTCCCAGCTGGACGAGCACTCCAACTACCTGCCCCCGACGAACTACGAAGACCTCATGATGTCCACCGAGGGCGAGTTCGGCGGACTGGGCATCACGATCAACATCCGCGACCACTACCCGACCGTGGTCTCGCCGATCGAGGGCACGCCGGCGTACTACATGGGCGTGCAGGGCGGCGACCAGATCATCGAGATCGAGGGCGAGTCGTGCAAGGACTTCACGAGCGACGCCGCGGTCAAGAAACTGCGGGGCGCGCCGGGCACGGCGGTCAACCTGGTCATCCAGCGGCCGGGCACCGAGAAGCCGATGCCGCTGACGATCACGCGCGACATCATCAAGCTCGAGAGCGTGCCTTACGCGTTCATGATCGGCGACATCGGCTACATCCGCGTGCAGAACTTCGCGCGCACGACCGCCGACGAGACGAAGGCCGCGCTGGACAAGCTGACGGCGCAGGGCATGCGCGGGCTCATCCTCGACCTGCGATTCAATCCCGGCGGGCTGCTCGAGGCCGCGCAGCAGGTCAGCGAACTGTTCCTGCCCAAGGACAAGCTGATCGTCTTCACGAAGGGCCGGCTGCGTTCGCAGAACCACAGCTTCTACAGCCAGGCCGTCGGCCAGGTCTACGACAAGGTGCCGATGATCGTGCTGGTCAACGGTTCGTCGGCGTCGGCCAGCGAGATCGTGTCGGCGGCGATCCAGGACCACGACGCGGGCCTGGTCGTGGGGCAGACCTCGTTCGGCAAGGGTTCCGTGCAGACGGTGTTCCGCCTGGACGAGGACGAGGCGCTGAAGCTGACCACGGCGCGCTACTACACGCCCAGCGGCCGCTCCATCCACAAGGACCGCCCGCGGCACCCCGACACCGAGGCGATGGCAGCGGCCGCCGAGGACGGCGCCGAGGCGCCGCCGCTGGACAAGGCGCCGGCCGACAAGGAGCTGCATCGCAGCCAGCTGGAGAAGTTCTACACCGACGCCGGCCGGGTCGTGTACGGCGGCGGCGGCATCCGGCCCGACATCGAGATCGACCAGGACCTGCTGACCGATTTCGAGGTGGCGATCGAGCGTGACGGCGCGCTGTTCAGCTTCGCCGTCGACTACGCGGCGGCGCATCCGCAGACGCCGGAGGACTTCCAGGTTTCCGACGCCGTGTTCAAGCAGTTCACGAGCTACCTGAAGAAGCGCGAGAAGATCGACGAGTACCTGGGCGTGTTCAAGCTGACGATGTCCGACTCGCTGCTGAACGCGAACGCCGACTACCTGAAGCGCGGCATCCGTCGCGAGCTGGGTCGTCGCCTGCACGGGCCCCAGGCGGCCTACAAGGTGGCCATCGAGGCGGACACGCAGCTGCACCACGCGCTGGACCTGTTCGCCAAGGGGCGCACGCTGCCGGAGCTGATGGCGCTGGCGGCCGAATGGAACAAGGCCGAGGTGGCCAAGGCGGCCGCGGCGGCCCAGGCGACGCCGGCGACGCCGACCAAGGAGCCCGTCCACAACTGACGCGGCCCGGCCGCGGCCGGTGGATTCTGAACGCGAAGAGGCCCGCCACTCCACATGGCGGGCCTCTTTTTCGTCGCTTTCGTCGGCGGACGCCGGCTAGACCCCGGCGGTCTCGAGCCGGCCGCAGTGCTGGTCCAGCAGGGCCACCAGTTGCGTGAACTGGGGCTTGCTGATGTAGGCGTCGGCGCCCACGGCTTCGCACTTGATCGCGATCTGCTCGTTGATCAGCGAGCTGAACATGATGACCGGCACCTTCTCGGTCTGCTTCGTCTGCTTGACCCACCGGCACAGCGCCAGCCCGTCCATCGCGGGCATTTCGATGTCGCTGATCAGCGCCGCCACGAGGTCGCCGACCGGCTGCCCGGCGGCGTCCGCCTGGCCGATCAGGCGGTTCAACTCGTCGTAGCACTCCTTGCCGTTGGCGAAGGTCCGCAGGTCGGTGTAGCCGCCCCGGCGCAGCTCCTCGGCCACATGCTTGCGCAGCACGGCGGAGTCCTCGGCCAGCAGGATCGGGCGCGAGGCCCGGGCAGCCGTCAGGTCCTCGTCATCGGATGCCTCGACCGAGTGCAGGAACTGGCCGCGCGGCAGGATCTCGGTGACGATCTTCTCCATGTCGATGAGCAGGATCTCGCGGCCCTCGATCTGCAGCGAGCCGGTGAACTTGCTGTCTGACGTGCCGAGGAACGGGCTCAGCGGGTTGATCGACTCCCACGAGACGCGGTGGATGCGGTGCACGCCGTGCACCAGGAACGACGTCTTCAGCTGGTTGAATTCCATCACCAGCACCAGGCGGTTCGGCGCGCCCTCGCCGCAGGCGGGCTTGCCCTCCTCGTACGCGGCGTCGCCGCTCGGGTCGGCCGTGTCCATCTCCTTGCCCAGGTCGATCATCGTCAGGCAGTGGTCGCGGAAGCGCAACGTGCCGATGACCGACGGATGGGCCAGGTGGATGCGCGTCACGCGCTTCGGGTCGTACTGCTCGATGGCCTGGATCTTCAGGACATTGACGCCGAACGACTGTCCACCCAGGACGAACTCCAGGATCTCGACCTCGTTCGTACCGGATTCGAGCAGGATGCTGGCTTTGGCCATGACGTTTCCTTCCCGGGCGCAGGTTCAGCGGCGGGCTGCGCCCGCCAGGTACAATCAACCAACCAGGTTCAATCGATGCATGACGTCCTCGAGCAGGAAGCCTTCCTCGCCGGGAAGGTTTGCGAACGCGAAGCCGACCTTGTGGAAGGCGGGATTCGTGTCCGGGGCGCACCACACGGCACGGGCCTCGACCGTCACGTCGGACCGGTCCTGGACCATCACCGGCAGGGTGATGCGCACGAAGAACACGCAACCGGGCGCGATGGCCTGTTGGCAGACGAGCATCATCCCGTCGGCCGTGACGTCGACGATGCGGCCGAGGACGCGACCGGTCTGCTCGTCGATGACCCTGACGTGGTGCGGCGTGTTGCGACGGGGTCGCTGGCGGTGTTCGGACGACATGTTGAGACCCGGATCCTTTCCGTTGACGGGACAGGGCTGTTTTCGACCCGGGCCGCAGGGACTTGAGCGTGGATAAGGGCATCCCGCAGCCCGGGCGGGTGACGGGCGCCGGTTGCCGGTCCCGGGGGCGCCCGCTATGATGCCTCAGCCGCCGGCCCGGCCACTGGGGGCCTGGCTCGACGGCAGGGGTGGTTCATGGACGGGAAACTGCAATTCAATGTCGATTCGGAAGTTGGCCGCCTCGAGGCGGTGATCGTGCACCGACCGGGCCAGGAGGTCGCCGACATGACGCCGGCGGCGGTCGAGCGCGCCCTGTACGGGGACATCCTGAACCTGGGCGTGGCGCTGCGCGAGTACGACGAGCTGCTGGGCGTGCTGCGCCGCCGGGCCCAGGTCCTGGAGGTGCACGACCTGCTGGCCGGGCTGCTGGCCGACCGGGCCGTGGCCGAGCCCCTGGTGCGCCGCCTCTGCGCGGCCGAGGGGGCTTCCGACCTGGCGGCCGAGCTGGTGGCCGCCCCGCCGGACGACCTGGCGCGCCTGCTGGTCGAGGGACTGCCCCTGCGCAAGGACAACCTCTCGAGGTTCCTCAGCCGCGAGCGCTACTCGCTGCCGCCGCTGCACAACTTCTTCTTCACGCGCGACAGCGGCATGGTCGTGGGCCGGCACGCGCTGGTCGGCAACATGGCGAGCCCCGTGCGCGGCCGCGAGGCGCTGCTGATGGAGGCGCTCTTCCGGTACCACCCGGGCTTCGCGACCACGGCGGTGAACCTGCTCGAACTGGACCCGGGGACCGCGGGCGTTGCGATCGAAGGCGGCGATGTCCTGGTCGCGGCGCCGGGCATCATCATCGTCGGCATGGGCGCGCGCACGACGCGGCAGGCGATCGACCTGCTCATCGGCCACTTCCGTCGAACAATGGCCACGCAGCACATCCTGGTGCAGGAACTGCCGGCCGAGCCGTCGTCCTTCATCCACCTGGACATGGTTTTCACGCTGCTGGACCGCGACTGCTGCCTGGCCTTCGAGCCGGTGATCATGCAGAAGCACCACTTCGACACCGTCCACATCCACATCGACCACGGGCGCGTGGTGACGATCGAAGAAGAGGACAACCTGCCGGCCGCGCTGGCCGGGCTGGGGATGGAGCTGGAGGTGCTGTCCTGCGGCGGGCGCTCCGACGCGTGGGTGCAGGAGCGCGAGCAGTGGCACAGCGGCGCCAACTTCTTCGCGCTGGGGCCGGGACAGGTGGTGGGCTACGGGCGGAACGAGGCGACGATCGCCGAACTGGCGCGGGCCGGGTTCGCGGTGGTGCCGGCGTGCGACGTCATCGATGGGCGCTTCGACCTCGAGCAGGCGGGTCGCTGCGTGGTGACGATCGACGGCGCCGAGCTGGCGCGCGGCGGCGGCGGCTGCCGCTGCATGACGATGCCGGTGCGCCGCGCGGCAACGTAGGCCAGGGCCCCCGATCAGGGTCCGGTGGCGTCGGTCGCGGCGCGCTGGCGGCGGCCGAGGTACAGCGCCAGCCAGGTCCACAGCGCCGCCGTGGGCACGCCGATGAGCGCCAGGGGCCCCAGCCCCAGCCCGGCCACCCCGAGGGCCTCGACGGTGCCGGCCCCGAGCGCGTCGCCGCCGCGGTAGACGAAGGTGTCGATAAAGCTCTTGGCCTTGTAGCGGACGTCGTTGCCGACGGTCGTGAACAGCGTCTCGCGCGCCGGCCGCGCCAGCGCGTAGTTCGCCGCGCGGCGCAGCACCTGGAACAGCGCCAGGACCAGCAGCTGCGGCCGCAGGGCCAGCGCGGCGAAGCCCACGGCGGTGCCGACCGGCAGCAGGGCCAGCACGCGGCCGGTGCCCAGCTTCTTCAGCAGCCGGCCGGTCAGCAGGATCTCGCAGGCGATCGTCAGGATATTCGTCCACAGGTCGATGCGCGCGAACAGGGCCGCCTTGCCTTCTCGCGTCAGCGCCTGCGCGTCGACGATGTGCGCCTGTTCGAAGTAGAGAAACGTCGACGTCAGGCTGTACAGGAACAGGTAGCCCGCCACGGCGATCAGGTAGGGCGACGTGAACGTCAGCGTGACGCCGCCCAGCACGCTGCGGCCGGTGCGCGTGGCGACCGGCGCCACTGGGGGCTCGTCGGCGAGGAAACCCGCGGCGTCGAAACGGCGCACCAGGCGGGCGATCAGATGGACGCCGCCCTCGAGCATCACCGCGGCGATCACCATCAGCCAGGCGCGCCCGATCCGTTCGACCAGCGCGGCGGTCAGCGCGCTGCCGAGGATGGCCCCGGCGGTGCCGCCGATCGCCACCAGCCCGAACAGCCGCCGGCTGCGCGCATAGCCCAGCCCCTCGGCCATGAACGACCAGAACAGCGATACGGCCAGCATGTTGAACACGCTCAGCCAGATGTAGAAGACGCGCCCCAGGGACAGCATCTGCGCCGGGTCGGCCAGGCGGACGAACAGCTGGAAGACCAGCAGGTTCACGGCGAAGAAGCGGTACACGATCGGCAGGAAGACCTCGCGCCGGTAGCGCTTCACCAGCCAGCCGAAGCACGGGGCCAGGGCGATGGTGCCCGCCAGCGTGCCCATGTACATGCGCGGCAGGTTCTCGACGCCGGCGGCCAGGCCGAACTCCTCGCGCAGCGGGCGCAGCACGTAGTAGGCGCTCAGGATCAGGTAGAACAGCAGGGCGGACTGGAGGGCGACGACGGGTTCGCCCGGGCGCAGGTCGAAGGCGCGTTGGAGTCGGCGGCGCACAGGTGTTCTCGTACCGGTCCGGCGGTGGCGCGGGGGAGCGTCGGGGCAGTCTAGCGCGGGCGCCGTGGCGCGACCAGCCTCGAATGGGGGCGCCGGTGCGCGCCACCCCGGCCGGGGTTGACAGGGGCCGCGAATGAAACTAGAAGTGTCCGGGATGTCCATCCGTCCGGATCGCCAGCATTTTCCCGTCCAAGGAGTCCTTGCATGACCCCGGTGCTCAAGCGCATCCACCACGTCGAATTCGCCGTCGGCAACGCCAAGCAGGCCGCCTTCTTCTACCGGCAGGCCTTCGGCTTCGACCAGGTCGCCTACCGCGGGCCCGAGACCGGTTGCCGCGAAAGAGCCTCCTACGTGATGAAGCAGGGCGACATCTTCCTGGTCCTGACGACGCCGCTGCGCCACGACGATGCCCTGTCGGTGTGGCTGATGCTGCACGGCGACGGCGTCTGCGACATCGCATTCGAGGTGGACGATGCCGCCGCTGCGCACGCCCACGCCGTCGGGGCCGGCGCCGCCTCGGTGCAGGCCGCCGCGCCGCAGGGCGACGCTGCCGGCACGATCACCACCGCCGCCATCCGCACCTACGGCGAGGTCTTGCACACCTTCATCCAGCGGGACGGTTACCGCGGGTTCCTGCCCGGCTTCGAGAAGCGCGAGATCAAGGGCCGGTCGACCGGCCTGATGTGCATCGACCACATCGTCGGCAACGTCGAGGACCGCCAGATGGACCGCTGGGTGCGCTGGTACGACCAGACGCTCGGGCTGGGCCGCTTCGTCTCCTACGACGACAAGGACATCTCGACCGAATTTTCGGCCCTGCGCAGCACGGTCGTGGCCTCGGACGACCGCAACATCAAGTTCCCGCTCAACGAGCCCGCCGACGGCCGCAAGAAGAGCCAGATCCAGGAGTACATCGACGCCAACCTGACGGCCGGCGTGCAGCACCTGGCCCTCAAGACGGACGACATCCTGGCCACGATCGCGGCGCTGCGCGCCAACGGCGTCGATTTCCTGCCCGTGCCGGGCGGCTACTACGACCATCTCTGGGAGCGCATCGGCGACGTCGCCGAGGACCGTGGGAAGATCAGGGACCTGCGCATCCTCGTCGACCGCGACGATTCCGGCTACCTGCTGCAGCTGTTCACGCGCCCGCTGCAGGACCGGCCGACGTTCTTCATCGAGATCATCCAGCGCCGCGGCAGCGAGAGCTTCGGCAAGGGCAACTTCAAGGCGCTGTTCGAGACCATCGAGCAGGAGCAGGCGCTGCGCGGCAACCTCTAGGTTCCCGGCAGCACGCCGCCGGCGGAAGGACCGACCATGCCCATCTACCACAGGCTCGGCAAGCTGCCGGCCAAGCGGCACGTCGCCTTCCGCAGGGCGGGCGGCGCGATCCACTACGAGCACCTCATGGGCAACCTGGGGTTCACCGGCCTGCAGTCGCTGCTCTACACGCTGCGCCGGCCGACCACGGTCAGGTCGGTCACGACGGCGTGGACGAGCCTGCGCGAAGCCGATGCCGGCAGCCCGTTGCGCATGCGGCACCTGCGTTCGCACCGCCTGCAGGCGGCAGGCCCGAGCGCCGTGCGCGATCGCCAGTTGCTGCTGTTCAATGACGACGTCTCGATGTCGCTGGCGCGCCCGACGGCCACCGACCCGTACTTCTACCGCAACGCCCGCGCCGACGAGATCGTCTACGTGGCGTGCGGCGCCGGCCTGCTCGAGTCGCAGTTCGGCAACTTGCGTTATCGGGAGGGCGACTACCTCGTCATCCCGCGCGCCATCATCCACCGGCTGTGCCCGGACCCGGGCGAACAGGTCCTGCTGGTGCTCGAGAGCCGCGGCCACGTGCGCACGCCGAAGCGCTACCGCAACGAGCACGGGCAACTGCTCGAGCACAGTCCGTTCTGCGAGCGGGACCTCCGGCTGCCGTCCGAGCTGCCGGTGCACGACGAGACGGGCGACTTCGAGGTCATCACGCGGGTCGGCGAAACCTGCCACCGCGTGGTGATGGACCACCACCCGCTGGACACGGTGGGCTGGGACGGGTACTACTACCCGTGGGCGTTCAACATCCACGACTTCGAGCCCATCGTCGGCCGGCTGCACATGCCGCCGCCGATCCACCAGACCTTCGAGGGCGACGGTTTCGTGGTCTGCTCGTTCGTGCCGCGCCTGTACGACTTCCATCCCGAGGCCGTGCCGGCGCCCTACAACCATTCGAACGTGATGACGGACGAAGTGCTGTACTACTGCAATGACGAGTTCATGAGCCGCCGCGGCATCGAGTTCGGGTCCATCACCCTGCACCCGGACGGGCTGCCGCACGGGCCGCAGCCGGGGCGCACCGAGGACTCGATCGGCGCCGTGCGCACCGACGAGCTGGCCGTCATGCTCGACACCTTCCGGCCGCTGCACGTGGCCCGCGGCGCGGTCGCCTGCGAGGACACGGCGTACGGCGATTCCTGGCTGGAGGACGCGTGAGCAGCAACGACGGCGCGCGATCGTTCCTGGCGGGCCTGGTCGACTACGCAGGCCTGTTCCCGCCTGCGGCCCTGCCGCTCGGGCCGGCGCTGGCCGAGTATGCGCGCCATCGCGCCGGGCCCGGGGCCTGGATGCTGGGACGCTTCGTGGTGCCGGCCTCGCGGCTGGAAGCTCTGGCCGGGACGCTGGCGACCGACCCCTTCCTGGCCGGCCGCCGGTCATGGCGGCTGGCGGTGCTGTCCGGCGCTCCCGAATTGCCGGCGGCGCTGGCGGCCATTGCGGCCCAGGCGGATGCCATCGTGGCCTGCGAGCAGGGCGGGCCCGGGGGCCTGACGGTCGAGGCGCTCGAGTTGCCGCTGCCGGCGAAAGCGGGGGCGGCGGGCGCGCTGGCCGAGGCGCTGGCCGACGAGGGTCTGGGCGGGCGCGACCTCTGCCTGGAAGTCGGGGCGGATGTCGAGGCGGCGCTGGACGGCATCGCCGCGGCTGCGGCCGACTGGTCCGGCCCGTCCGGCGCGTTCCCGCAACTGGGGGCCAAGCTGCGGTGCGGCGGGGTGACCGCCGACGCGTTCCCGGCGCCGTCGCGGGTCGTCGCGGTGATCGGCGGTTGCGCGCTCCGGGGCCTGCCGCTCAAGTTCACGGCCGGGCTGCACCATCCGGTGCGCCACCTGTCGGCCGAGCCCGCGGTGATGATGCACGGATTCCTGAACGTGGTCGGGGCCGCCCTGCTGGCGAACGCCGGCATCGACGACCCGGCCGTGCTGCTCGGCTGCGTGGAGGAGACCGACCCGGCCGCCTTCCGGCTGGACCGTGGTGGTTTCGCCTGGCGTGACCACGTGGTGGCGGCGGCGGCTGTCGCCCGCGCCCGCGCCGGCCTGGTCGGCGGTTTCGGGAGCTGTTCATTCGACGAGCCGCGGCAGGACCTGGTCGACCTCGGCCTGCTGCCGTCCTGAAACGGAAAGGATCCCTCGCCATGGACCCGACCGTCGATCCGCGCGCGAAGTCGTTCGTGCCGGTCGCTGCCGATTCGCATTTCCCGCTGCAGAACCTGCCCTACGGCGTGTTCAGCCCGCGCGGCCACGACACGCCGCGCGTGGGCGTGCGCATCGGCGACATGGTGCTGGACCTGACGGTCCTCCAGGAGGACGACCTGCTCGACGAGGCCGAGCTGCCTTACGGCATTTTTTCCTGTCCGTGGCTGAACCCGTTCATGTCGCTGCCCGCGGAGCAGCGCCGCCTGGTGCGCTCGTGCCTGCACCGCCTGCTGGACGAGAACGAGCCGACGCTGCGCGACGACCGCGACCTGCGGGCCCGCGCGCTGCGGCCTCTGCACGCCTGCGAACTGCACATGCCCGTCGGCGTGCCCGACTACACCGACTTCTACTCGTCGCGCGAACACGCCACCAACGTCGGCATCATGTTCCGCGGCGAGGACAACGCGCTGATGCCCAACTGGCTGCACCTGCCGGTCGGCTACCACGGCCGCGCCAGTTCGCTGGTCGTCTCGGGCCAGCCGGTTGTGCGCCCGCGGGGCCAGACGCAGCCGGTCGAGGGCGCACCGCCCGTCTTCGGGCCGTCGCGCCTGCTCGACTTCGAACTGGAGATGGGCTTTTTCATCGGCGCCGGCAACACGCTGGGCGACCCCGTGCCCATCGACCGCGCGACGGACCACATCTTCGGCCTGGTGCTGGTGAACGACTGGTCGGCCCGCGACATCCAGAAGTGGGAATACCAGCCGCTCGGCCCGTTCAACGCAAAGAACTTCGCCACCAGCGTCTCGCCGTGGGTCGTCACGCTCGAGGCGCTCGCGCCGTTCCGCTGCCCGGCCCCGACGCAGGACCCGGCCGTGTTGCCGTACCTGGCCGAGGGCGATCGCCACACCTACGACATCAACCTCGAGGTGCACCTGCAGGCGGCCGGCGAGACCCAGCCGCACCGCATCTGCGCCAGCAACTTCCGCTATCTCTACTGGACGATGGCCCAGCAGCTGGCGCACCACACCGTCACCGGCTGCAACCTCAACACCGGCGACCTGCTCGCCTCCGGCACGATCAGCGGTCCCACGCCCGACAGCTTCGGCTCCATGCTGGAACTGACCTGGCGCGGCACGAAGCCGCTGCGCACGCCCGGCGGCGCCGAGCGCCGCTTCCTGTCCGACGGCGACTCGGTGTCGATGTCGGCCTGGTGCCAGGGCGACGGCTACCGCGTCGGTTTCGGCGAGGTGACCGGCACCGTGTTGCCGGCGCGGCCCTTCGGCGACGCGGGGCGCTGATGCCCGGCGCGGTCGGCGACATCCTTTGGCAACCGTCGCCCGAACGCGTGGCGTCCGCGCGCGTGACACGCTTCGCCGCCGCCGCGTCCGCGCGCGCCGGCTTTCCCGGGGGTGACCACCACGATCTGTGGGCCTGGTCGATCGCCCGCACGGCCGATTTCTGGCGTCTGGTCTGGCGGGAATGCGGTGTGGTCGGCGACGGACCCGGCGACGTCATCGTCCAGGATGCCCACCTCATGCCGGGGGCGCGCTGGTTCCCGGGGGCGCGCCTGAACTACGCCGAGAACCTGCTGCAGGGCGAGGATGCGGCCGAGGTCCTGGTCTTCCGCGAGGAGGGCGGCCGCACCGCGCGGCTGACGCGAGGCGAACTGAGGGCGCAGGTGGCCGCCGCGGCCGCCGCGCTGGCCGCCGAGGGCGTCGGCCCGGGTGTCCGCGTCGCGGGCTTCCTGCCCAACGTCCCGGAGGCCGTCATCGCCATGCTGGCCGCCGCCAGCCTGGGCGCCGTGTGGACCAGCTGCTCGCCGGACTTCGGCCAGGCCGGCGTGCTCGACCGCTTCGGGCAGGTTGAGCCCACCGTGCTCGTGGCCTGCGACGGCTACCGCTACGGCGGCCGCGGCCACGACCGCCTGGAGCTGGTGGCCGGGCTGCGCGCGGCGCTGCCGTCGGTGCGTCGCCTGGTCGTCGTGCCGGTGCTCTCGCCGCGTCCGCACGCGCCGGCCGGCGCGGTACCGTGGGACGAGTGGCTGCGCCCGCACACAGGTGCCCCGTTGCGCTTCGCGCGCCTGCCGTTCGCGCACCCGCTGTTCATCATGTACTCGTCCGGCACCACCGGCCTGCCCAAGTGCATGGTCCATTCCGCCGGCGGCACGTTGCTGCAGCACCTGAAGGAACACCAGTTGCACTGCGACATCGCGCCCGGCGACCGCCTGTTCTACTACACGACCTGCGGCTGGATGATGTGGAACTGGCTCGCGTCCGGCCTGGCCAGCGGGGCGACGCTCATGCTCTACGACGGCCAGCCGCTGCTACCGGCCAGCGCGCTGTGGGACTACGCCGCCGGGGAGCGCTTCACGGTGATGGGTTCAAGCGCGCGCTGGCTGGCGGCCTGCGCCAAGCTCGGGCTGCGCCCGGGCCTGACGCATCGCCTCGACCACCTGCGACTCCTGCTGTCGACCGGCTCGCCGCTGTTGCCGGAGACCTACGACTGGGTCTACGAGGCGGTCGGTCGTGACCTCCAGCTGAGTTCGATCACCGGCGGCACCGACATCATTTCGTGCTTCGCCCTCGGCAGCCCCGTGCTGCCGGTGCGCCGCGGCGAGATCCAGTGCCGGGGGCTGGGGATGGCCGTCGACGTGTTCGGCGACGACGGCCGGCCGGTTCGCGGCGGCCCGGGGGAGCTCGTCTGCACGGCGGCGTTCCCGTCCATGCCCACCGGGTTCTGGAACGATCCGGACGGCGCGCGCTACCGCCGCGCCTACTTCGACCGCTTCGAGGGGGTGTGGTGCCATGGCGACTTCGCCGAACTGACGCCGGCCGGCGGCCTCGTCGTCCACGGGCGGTCCGACACCGTGCTCAATCCCGGCGGCGTGCGCATCGGCACGGCCGAGATCTACCGCGTGGTGGAGAAGTTTCCCGAGGTGGTCGAGAGCGTGGTGGTCGGGGTGGACCAGGGCGGTGACCAGAGGATCGCGCTCTTCGTCGTGCTGCAGGCCGGCGCCGCCCTGACGCCCGGGCTCGTCGCGCGGTTGCGCGCGGCGCTGCGCGACGAAGAGTCGCCGCGGCACGTGCCGTACTGGCTCGTCCAGGCGCCGGCCATCCCGCGCACCATCAGCGGCAAGATCGTGGAGAAGGCGGTCGCCCAGGCGCTGGCCGGTCAGCCGGTGGAGAACCTCGATGCCCTGGCGGACCCGGCGGCGCTGGCGTGGTTCCGGCAGCCGGGGCTGCTCGACGGCTGAGCGGGCGCCGACGGCCGCAATTCAGGCGCATATGTCAGGCGAGCAGGTCAGGCGAGCAGATCCCGCACCGCCGCCACGATGGCCTCGTTCGAGAACGGCTTGCGCAGCGTGCGGTTGGCGCCCAGGAGTTGCGCCGAGTGCAGGTAGTTCTCGGGCTCGGCGCGGCCGCCGCCCGAGATCGCGATCAGCTTGAGGTCGGGGCGGCCCCGCCTCAGGTCCATGATGGCCTCGATGCCGTCCTTCTCGGGCATGATGATATCGGTGATCACCAGGTCGAAGGGCTCAGCCAGGAAGGCTGCGACACCCTGCTTGCCGTTGGCTGCGGTGGCTACGACATGGCCCTCGCGGGTCAGCAGGCTCTCGAGCAGCTCACGGACCTCGTCGTCATCCTCGATGACCAGAATGCGCGGCATGGCCAACCTCCTGCGGGTATCATCCATCATCCACGGCCCGTGTCAAGGGGCGCGGCGGGTCAGTGCACCACGCCGGCGGCGCGGCAGACCGCCATCACCAGGGACGGGCCCGAAAACGGCTTGATCACGACCTCGCGGAACAGGGCCAGATCACCTTCCTGCCCATCCGGCGTCTCGTTCATGCCGGTCACCAGGACGACCGGCAGGCCCGGGCGCGCTGCGGCGACGCGGACGGCCAGTTCGCGCCCGGTCAGGCCCGGCATGTACTGGTCCGTCACCACGACGTCGAAGTCGCCGGGACCCGCCAGGATCCGCTCGCCGGCGGCGAACCCGTCGGCCGCCGTCTCCACCTGGAAGCCGGCGCGCCCGAGCAGGACCACGGCCAGCTCGCGGATCTCCTCCTCGTCGTCCACGAAGAGCACGCGCTTGCCGGCGCCTGCCGTGGCGGGCAGCGGTGGGCTGTCCGACTCCGCCGGCCGGCCGATCACCGGCGTGCGCGGCAGGAAGACCGACGCCACGGTCCCGCCCGCGGCCGGGGTCTCGAAGAAGACCCGCCCGCCGACGGCCGTCACCAGTCCGTGAACGACCGACAGCCCCAGTCCCGAACCCTGGCCGACCTCGCGGGTCGTGAAGAACGGGTCGAACAGCCGCGCGCGGTGCGCTTCGGGGATACCCGCGCCCGTGTCGGCCACCGCCAGTTCCAGGAGGTCGCGGCCGGTCCATTCGACCGGGAAGCGTCCGTCGTCCGGTTCGACGGTCAGCGGCCGCGCGATGATCGTCAGGCGACCGCCGCCGGTTTCCATCGCCTGGCGCGCGTTCTGGGTCAGGTTCCGCAGGATCTGGCGCAGGGGCTGGGCGCCGACTCGGACCCGGCCGCAGTCGGGGGCCACGCGGCAGTCGATCGTGATGTCGGCGGGTACGGTGGCCGCCAGTTCACGCGCGGCTTCCTGCACCAGCGGGGCGGGGTCCAGCGATTCGGTGTCCGGGCCCTCCGACCGGCTGAACTGCAGGATGCGCTGCACCAGGTCCTGGCCGCGCACGGTGGCCTTCTGGACGCGGTCCAGGTCCGTCGTCAGCCGCGCCGGGTCGGCGGCGTCCTGTCGCGCCAGCGACGAGAAGCCCATGATGGCCTGCAGGATGTTGTTGAAGTCGTGGGCGATGCCGCCGGCGAGCACGCCCAGCGCCTCGGTTTTCTGGGACTGGGCCAGTTGCGCGTCGATCGCTTCGGTCTCCAGGCGGGCCAGGATGAGCGGCGCCAGGTCCTCGGCGATGGTGGCCAGCATGTCGGCGTCCTCGCGCAGGAATCCTTCCTCGCGCCCGGCCACGCAGACCAGGCCCAGCACGCGGTCGTCGCTCGCCAACCGGACGCCGAGCAGAGGCGCCGCCGGTGCGTCCGGTTCGTTGCCCGTCTCGACCAGGATGAGCGGCGTCGCCGCGGCGAGCACACGCTGGAGCCCTGCAGGCACGGCCTCGGGCGACAGCAACCTGTGCCCGGGCGTCATCCCGGGCACGTCATGGCGGCTGCAGGTCAGGCGCAGCCGCCCGCCGCGGTCGAGGATGCCGACGCACGAGTACGGCGCCTCGAGTTCCTCACGCAACAGGCTGCCCAGGGCGTCGCGCAATTCCGCGTCGCGCGTGGCCACCACGGTCGCCGTCAGCCGGCTGCGCATGTCGAGCCGACGTTCGGCGCGCTTGCGGAGCGTGACGTCGCGGACGGTCCCGACCAGGCGCAGCGGCGCACCGCCGGCGCTGCGCCTGGCCACGCGTCCGTGCTCCAGCACCCAGGCGCTGCTGCCGTCAGCGCGGCGGACACGCAACTCGCATTCGTAGGAACTGGTCAGATCCTGTTCGTGGTCGGCGATCGCCGCCTCGAGCCGGTCCCGGTCAGCCCGGTGGATCAACCCGCGCCAGGTGGCCACGTCGACCGGTGTCGCGGCGCCCGGGGCGATGATCTCGCCGAACGCGGCAGTGCCCTCGACGCGGCCGGTCGCCAGGTCGAGGTCCCAGATGCCGTCCCTGGCCGCATCCAGCGCCACGGCCAGGCGTTCGCGATTCTCGTGCAGCTCGCGCTGCGCCGCCAACTCGATCGTCATGTCGCGGATGAACGTCAGGCGCGCGTTGGCGCCGGAGAAATCGTTCGTGATCGTCAGCGTCTGCGCCTCGAGCAGCGTGCCGTCGGCCCGGCGGATGCGCACGATCGGCATCATGCCTGCCGTCGAGGTGGTCACCACGTTGAACGGGTGCTCGGGTGCGGCGGCATCGGCGGACGGCGCCAGCTGGTCCAGGGGCAGGCCCTGGGTCGGCGCTCCCGCTTCCAGGCCGAAGAGCAGGCGCCCGTGCTCGTTCACGAAGAGCACCCGCCCGCCCCGGTGCACGACGACGCCGAACGGGGCGGACTGGACCAGCTTCAGGTAGCGCGTTTCACCGGCGGTCCGCAGGGGGCGCAGGCGGGATCGGTAGCGGATCGCGCCCGCGATGGCCGCCAGGACCAGGATGACGAGCACGACCTCGCCGATGTCGAACCAGGCCGGCGCGCCGCTCGGGCGCAGCCACCCGGGCAGGACGGGGCCTTCGATTCCGGCGCAGGCCCGCCCGGCCCCCGCCAGCAGGGCCAGCGCGGGCAGGAACGCCGGTGGTCGGAACACGTTGCGGGAACGTGGCATCGGGCCTCCTTCGATGGCCAGCTTAGCGGGTGGCGGCGCCGGCGGTCAACGAGTGCCCGCAGATGTCCGGTCGCGTCAGGCCAGGGCCAGGGCCCGGCGCAGGTCGGCGATGATGTCCTCGACGTTCTCCAGACCGACCGACAGCCGGACCATCGCCGGGTGGATGCCCACCTTGAGCAGTTCGGCTTCCGAGTACGTCGAATGCGTCATCGTCGCCGGGTGCTCGATCAGCGTGTCGACATCGCCGAGGCTCACCGCGAGCGTGCACAGCTGCACGTTGTCCATCACGACGCGGCCGGCCTCGCGGCCGCCCTTGAGCAGGAAGCTGATCATCCCGCCCGCGCCCCGCTGCTGGCGGCGCGCCAGTTCGTACTGCGGGTGCGTCTTCAGCCCGGGATAGATCACGCTCTCCACCTTGGGGTGGAAGCTGAGGAACTGCGCCACTTCCATCGCGTTGGCGATGTGCCGGTCCATGCGCACCGGCAGCGTCTTGAGGCCGCGCAGCAGCAGCCAGGCGTTGAACGGCGAGATGCAGCCGCCCAGGTCGCGCAGGACCTCCATCCGCGCGCGCATGATCCAGTCGGCCTTGCCCACCAGCACGCCGGCCACGGTGTCGCCGTGCCCGCCGATGTACTTGGTCGCCGAGTGAAGCACGATGTCCGCGCCCAGCTTCAGCGGGTTCTGCAGGTACGGCGTGCAGAACGTGTTGTCGACCAGCACCGGCACGCCGCGCGCGCGCGCCACCTCGGACACGGCCGCGATGTCGGTCAGGACCAGCGTCGGGTTGGCCGGCGTCTCGAGGTACACCAGGCGCGTCTTCTTCGTGATCGCACGCGCGAAGTTGGCCGGGTCGGTTGCCGGCACCTCGGTCACGGTGATGCCCAGGCGCGGCAGCGTCTGCGTGAACAGCTGGTGCGTGCCGCCGTAGAGCGTGTCGCCGGCCACGATGTGGTCGCCGCTGCGGCAGCAGTTCAGCACGGCCGTCGTCGCCGCGGCCATGCCGCTGGCCAGCGCCAGCGCCGCCTCGCCCTGCTCCAGGTAGGCCAGCTCCGACTCGAAGGCCGCCTGCGTCGGGTTGCCCAGCCGCGTGTAGACGTAGCCCGGGTCCTCGCCGCGGAAGATGGCGGCGCCGTGCTCGGCGTTCTCGAAGGCGAAGGTCGAGCTCTGGAAGATGGGCGTGCTCACCGCGCGGATCGGCCGGCCCACCTCGTGCTTGTCGAGGTGCTTCTTGCCGTGGATGCACAGCGTCGCGAAGCCGGGGCCCTTCGCGCCGTCGCCGGTGTCGTGTTCGTCCGCCATCACGCCCGTCCCTTCGCCGGGCGCCTGGAAACGGCGCCGGGCTTGCCGGGCAGGTGCCTGCGCAGCGCCTCCACGCGGTCCAGCCGTTCCCAGGTGAATCCGTCGCCGTCGCGCCCGAAGTGCCCGTAGACCGCCGTCGCCCCGTACACCGGCCGCCTGAGGTCCAGGCTCTCGATGATGCCGGCCGGCGAGAGGTCGAATTCCTTCATCACGATGTTCGCCAGCTTGTCGTCGGGCAGCTTGCCGGTGCCGGCCGTGTGCACGGTCACCGACAGCGGCTCCTGCATGCCGATCACGTAGGCGATCTCGACGGTGCAGCGCCGCGCCAGGCCCGCCGCCACCAGGTTGCGCGCCACCCAGCGCGCGGCGTAGGTGCCGCTGCGGTCGGGCTTCGTGGGGTCCTTGCCGCTCAGCGCGCTGCCGCCGTGCGGGCAGGCCGGGCCGTAGCAGTCGACGGTGATCTTGCGGCCGGTCAGCCCCGAGTCGGCGCGCGGCCCGCCTTCGCGGAAGGCCCCGACGGGGTTGATGAACACCTGCGTCGCGGTTTCCAGCAGCCCCGTGGGCTCGAGCACCGGCTTGATGACCAGTCGTCTGACGTCGCGCCGCAGGGTCGCCAGGTCGGCATCGGCGTGGTGGTGGGCCGAGACCACGACGGCGCTGATCGCCACGGGCACGTCGTCCCGGTAGCGCACCGAGACCTGGACCTTGCCGTCCGGGTAGAGATAGGGAACCTTTGCCGACTCGCGGACGTCCTGCAGCCTGCGGGCCAGCTGGTTGGCGAGCAGGGCCGGCACGGGCATATGATGGGTGTCGAAGGCGAGGGTGCGGCCCTCGTCGGTCGCGTAGCCGACGCAGACGCCCTGGTCGCCGGCGCCCTTGCGGTCGACGCCCAGCGAGACGTCGCCGGACTGCTCCTCGAGCATCACCAGCACCGAGCAGCTGCGGTGGTCGAAACCGGTGGCGGGATCGGTGTAGCCGACCCGGCGCAGCGTCCCGCGGACGAGGCCCGTGATGTCCAGCCAGCACTTGGTCGTGATCTGGCCGGTCACGATGACCATGCCCGAGGTGGCCATCACCTCGCAGGCGACGCGGGCGTAGCGGTCCTCGCGCAGGATGGCGTCGAGGATGTCGTCGGCGATCTGGTCGCAGATCTTGTCGGCGTGGCCGGCGGTGACCGATTCGGCGGTCTGGACCCAGGTGACGGACATGCTCGGCTCCTTGCGGACGGCAAGGCGCGGGCCAGCCGTCGAAAAAGCGGTTCCCAAGCGCGCGACGACCTGAAACAATGTGGCGGGGGAATCGTTTAGCTCCGACCCCCGGTCCCTAACTTGGAGGAGCCCGCCATCAAAGTCAATCGCAGCCGCGACGGCCGGCAGCAGGGCATCGAGGTGTCCGGGCTGACCTTCGCCTACCTGACCGAACCCGTCCTGAAGGACGTCTCGTTCACGCTCGAAAAGGGCGCCATCGGGCTGTTGGGCCCCAACGGTTCGGGCAAGACGACCCTGTTGCGCTGCCTGCTGGGCCAGGTCCCCCTCTCGCGCGGCCACGTGCAGGTGCTGGGCTGGGACATGGCCGCCCACGCGCGCGCCGCGCGGGCGGGCCTCGGCTGGATGCCCGAGCGCGGGGGCGTCATCCCCGGCATGAGCGGCGTGGCCCTGGTGGCGTACATGGGCGAGCTCTCCGGCCTGCCGTCGCGCGACGCCATGCAGCGCGCGCACGAGGTCCTGCACTACGTCGGCCTGGCCGACGAACGCTACCGGGCCTGCCAGGACTACAGCCAGGGGATGAAGCAGCGCCTGAAGCTGGCGCAGGCCCTGGTGCACGATCCCGACTGGCTTTTTTTGGACGAGCCCACCAGCGGCCTGGACCCGCGCGGTCGCGTGTCGGTCCTGGAACTGATCCGCGACCTGGCCTGGAACAAGGGCCTGGGCGTCATCCTCTCGACGCACCTCTTGGCCGACGTCGAGGCCGTCTGCCACGAGATCCTGGTGCTGCGCGCGGGCGAGTTGCTGGCGCGCCAGACCGTCGACACGCACACGAAGCAGGCCAAGCAGGTCTTCGAGGTGGAAGGCTTCGGCAACGAGGAGGCCTTTATCAAGGACCTGCGCGAACTGGGCGCCCTGTTCGAGCCCGACGGTCGCCTGCTGCTGGTCACGCTCGACCTGTCGCGCATCCCGGAGGCCTGCCGGCCCGAGGGCTACGACCCGACTGCGGGCGTCAATGCCATCCTGAAGGTCGCGAAGGCGCGCGAATACGCGCTGCGCCGGCTGCGCCGCCGGCCCGTTTCGCTGGCCGAGGAATTCTATCGCATGGTGGAGGCCTGACCGATGCCCGTCTACGAACGCGGATAC
>CAIOLW010000275.1 GCA_903859215.1 uncultured bacterium
AGCTCGATGCTGATGCCCCGCTCCTGCTCTTCCTTCAGGCGATCGGTGTTGGTGCCCGTCAGGGCCTGCACGAGCGCGGTCTTGCCGTGGTCGACATGGCCGGCGGCGCCGAGGATGAAGTGGCGGGAGGGTTCGGTCATGAGGACGTGGTCTCGCGCTTTCGGGAAAGGTCCGGCTGCCGGGCACATCGGCGACCACTATACATTGCAGACGGCCCCGGACGCCAGTTGGGGCACTGGACGGTCGCTGCGGCGAGGGATCCCGTCCGGGGTTGTGATTCCTGCCCGTTTGCGGCCCCTTCCAGAGGGGGGATACCATCCACGTCACCGGGGATGGCAGTCTGGGGCTTTACGGGAGGTTGTGATCATGCATTGGGGCAAGCTGTTCGTTACGGTACTCGTCCTCTGCCCGGCCGCGGCGCTCGCGGACGTTCCCGCACCGGCCGCAGGCAGCCCGCCGCCGGCCACGGTCGGCGCCGCTGTCGGCGCCGCGGTGACCGCCGCCCAGGACTCCATCGCCGTCCTCGAAGCCCAGGCCCGGGCCACGACCGATCCCGAAGCCGCCTACCTGATCGCAGTGCAGGTGGAACAGGCGAAACGCAACCTGCTGCGGGACGTGCTCGCCGCCCAGCTCGAGTCGGCCCGGCGCGACGGGCAAGTGCGGCAGGCCGCCGAACTCGAGGCGGCGCTCGCCCGCCTGGCCGCAACGCCGGAACCCGTCCCGCAGCCCCGCCCCACCCCCGACCTGACGCCCGCCGGGCGCTGAAGGAGGCCGACATGAATCAGGCACGTTGCCTTCGCATGGCTGTGGCCGCCATGCTCGTGCTGGCGCCGGCTCTCGCCTCGGCCCAGGCCAACCTGGTCCCGTTCATCCCGACCGGGTGGAATTGGCCCATCACGCCGCGACCGGCGGCCGACGGGACGGCCGCCTCGGTACCCCTGCCGACAACGCTGACGGGCAACAGCGCCGCGACCTGGATGAACGTGAGCGCGCGCAACATCGGGACGACGACCGCCGGCACGTTCCACAGCGAAACGCACCTGGACGGCGACGTGGTCGTCAACGGCCGCAACTGGATCTCCTTGACCCCGGGCGCCTCGTCGTCGGCCAACAACGGGGGGCCGTTCACGATCCCGGGCGGCCGCCACACGCTGGAACTGAGGCTGGACTCCACCGAGGTCGTCGCCGAGAGCAACGAAACCGACAACAACACCGCGCGGCAGTGGGTCTGGTCGCCGCTGGAGGTCCCGGCCGGCACGCGGATCGCGCGCGCCGCGCCGCCCGACCCGACCGGGGGCTGGTCCTCGATCCCGGCCGGGCAGGACAAGTACAACAACTGCGACGGCCTGCGCCTGACGGCCGGCTCCGGCTGGGACGTCCTCTACACGCAGGTGGACGACCTGTCGGCGGACTACGACTGCCTGGTGTACACGCCGTCCACGGGAGCCTCGAGCGGGTTCACGACATCCTTCGCGGCCTCGCGACGGCGCGGCGCCGGGCTGGACGGCGCCATCATCAGCGGGCATCGCGCGCCGGGGCAATCTGTCGACGTCGGCGTCGAGCGCCATGCCGGCACCGCGACCTACCATGTCGAGCACGTCGCCAGCCACCCCTTGGTCAGCGGCGACTCCATCACGATCACGCTGGGCCAGGACGAGATGCTGCGCGTGTTCGACGTGGGCCTCGCCGGCGGTGTGGGGCCGATCGTCGTGACAGCCCAGTTGGCGACGACGGCCCCCAGCCTGCAGGCGCTCTGGTTCGACTACACTTCGTTCGTGTCGGGCTCCCTGACGGACTTTACGGCCAGCGCCGCCAGCGATGGGAACGGCACCCTGCGCCTGTACGCCGATGTGCCGGCGCCCGGCTCCTATGGGCTGGTCCTCATGCGCGACCCCGACTGGGGCACGGGCCCGCGCGACCTGACACTGACGGTCCGGCACGCCTACCCCGACCTGGTCGCCAACACGCCGGCGGGCTGGCACTCGCCGCTCGTGCCGCGCATGAGCATGGACGGCACGCCGACCGCGGTCGCATTGCCCGACACGCTCATCCCCTACAACTCCTCGGCGGGCGCCGTGCTGAACTGGTCGTTCCGGAACAACAGCCCCGCTGCCATGCCGTCGACCACGAACGCCGACTTCCTCGTCGACGGCGTGTCGTGCGGCAGCCTGCAGGTCCCCGCCCTGGCCGCCTGGGGAGCGTGCGCGGAGAACGGGACCTGGCGGAGGGAGTACAAGGCTGGTCGGCACACCCTGGTCGCCCGCGCCGACGGGAACAACGCCGTCAGGGAAGCCCTGGAGGGGAACAACACCTGGGGCGAACAGTATTGCTGGGGCCCCTTCCTGACTCTGCAGACCGGTGACATGGGCTGGTGGTTCACGTCCGGCACGAACTACGCGGGCGCGGGCGACATCACCAGCGGCGAGACTTTCTGGCCGAACTCCGTGGGCGCGCGCATGCCGGCGCCGGCGTCCAACGTCTGGTGGGCGGCCGTCGCGACGGCACCCTACACCGACTCGGACCTCGACGTGTCGGTCCACGAGACGCTGCACGGCGTGAAGGACGGCTTCGCCGCGCCGCTGGCGGGATCCTACCTGGGCGGGAACGCGATCGACTACGTCCTGGTGAACTACAACCTGACGACGAAGCGGATGCTCGACGTCGGGATCCAGAACTACGTGGGCACCACGGGCGGCGTCGTCCAGTATGCGCCCTCGACGACCATCATGCAGACGGGTGACCAGACGCTGCCGACCTACTCGCCGGGAGCCAACGATTTCGTCCAGCTCTGGGAGTTCTACCTCACACCGGCCTGCTACGTGATCCACGTGATCAACCAGAGCCCCGCCTCGCTGGGCCTGACCTTGCACAACCCGACCCCCGTCTACCAGGGCAGGACATCGGGAATCTCGGCCCAGCCCAAGGGTCCGGGCATCGACACCTGGCTCAACACGAAGGTCACGACCGCCGGGTGGTACTGCATCGCGGTCTGGCGGAGCGACTGCTTCGGGGGCATCGGCAACGGCTCGTACCGCCTGAACATCCACAGCGGCGCCTCGGCGACGCCCGACCAGCCGACGATCCCCGCCGCCACCGGAATCGTCGGCATCCACCCGAACCCGTTCAACCCGCAGACGCGGATCGCCTTCGACCTCGCCTCGAACGCCACGGTGCGCCTGGCGGTCTACGACCTGCAGGGAGCGCTCGTGCGCACGCTGGTGTCCGCGGCGCTGTCGGCAGGAAGCCACGAGGCGACATGGGACGGCCGCGACAACGACGGGCGCGCGCTGGCGAGCGGAACCTATCTGGCGCGCCTGGAGGCGGATGGAATGCAGCAGACGCAGAAGCTCGTGCTGATGAAGTGACCGGCGGCCGTACGGCGCCCGTGGCCTAGAACGCGAACCGGAGCCCCGCCCCCGCGGCCGTCACCACCGGGTACGGCCGCCAGGGCGAGGGCCGGCGCGCGGCGATCACATCGCCACAGGCGTAGCCCAGCGCCGCCCCGAACAGCACGTCCGACAGGTAGTGCCGCCGCTCGGCCATCCGCCCGCAGGCCGTGAACACGCCCATGGCAAGCGCCGGGGCGCCCCACTTCCAGCCCGCGTCCCGCAGGATTACCGGCACGATGCAGAAGGCCACGGTCGTGTGGCCCGAGGGAAACGACAGCCCGCCACCCGAAGGACGTTCGCGATCGACGGGGAACTTGATGGCCGCCGAGGCGGCGCTCGCCAGCAGGAACGACCGCGCCAGGTCGAGGCCAGTGGTGCGCAACCGCGTGTCGCCGCAGGCCGCGCCGAGGGCCGTGACCGCCAGCGAGCCGCCGCCGATCACCCAGCCGCCGCCATAGGTGTTGCCCGCGCGGAACATCGGGTACAGGAAGGAGTCGTGCAGCCGCGTGGCGGCGAGATCGGGATCCTCGTGGCCGCGCACGGCCAGCGCGGCCGCGCCACCCACGGCGAGCGTCCCGACAAAGCGCAGGACGCGACCGTCCGGGGGGCTCCACGCGGCGACGGTGTCCGCCGCCACCGGCGCGGTTCCCGCCGTCGCGGCGCCCGGCCCCGCCAGCGCGAGCAGCGCGAAGGCCCACCATCGCCTCAAACCCTGACCCGCTCGATGCGCGCGCCCAGGCTGGCCAGCCGCTCCTCGATGCACTCGTACCCGCGGTCGATGTGGTAGACGCGGTTGACGGTGGTCGTGCCCTCGGCCGCGACGCCGGCCAGCACCAGCGCCGCCGAGGCGCGCAGGTCG
>CAIOLW010000276.1 GCA_903859215.1 uncultured bacterium
GGTCGATACGGGATCCGCTCCCGACGACCCTCCCTCGCTTGTCGCCGCGCCCGATCTCGTCGACGCGCCCGCGAACATTCCTGCCCTGCCGATCCAGCTCGAACACTTCCTGGCCAAGCGACTGCCGAAGACCGGTCCGCGCACGCGCATGTTCCGTCGCGCCCATTTCCCGGACGTGAAGGACAGCGACTGGCACGACTGGCACTGGCAGCTGCGGCACTCGTACCGCACTGCCGAGCAACTCGAGCGCGTGCTTGAACTTACGGACGAGGAGCGCACCGCCCTGGACCGCTGCGGCTCGCTGCTGCCAGTCGCGGTGACGCCTTATTATATGAGCCTGCTGAGCCGGTACGACGCGGACTGCGGACTGCGGCGCACGGTGGTGCCGGTGCAGAACGAGTTCCTGCGCACGCACGGCGAGGCGGACGATCCTCTGGACGAGGACGGGTACAGCCCCGTCCCCGGCCTGGTCCACCGCTACCCCGACCGCGTGCTGTTCCTGGTGCTGGATCGCTGCGCGACGTACTGCCGCTACTGCACGCGCTCGCGCGTGGTCGGCCAGGACGAGCTGCGCCCGAGCCGCGAACGCTGGGAGTCGGCGCTCGATTACATCCGCTCGCACCCCGAGGTGAGGGACGTGCTGCTGTCCGGCGGCGACCCCCTGACCCTCAGCGACGAGCGGCTCGACTACCTTCTGGGAGAGCTTCGGAAGATCCCGCACGTCCAGTTCGTGCGCATCGGGACGAAAGTTCCGGCCGTGCTGCCGCAGCGGGTGACCCCGGCGCTGGTCAAGATCCTGCGCAAGCATCACCCCCTGTGGCTGAGCCTGCACTACCTGCACCCGGACGAGTGCACGCCCGAATCGGTGGCCGCCTGCCGGCGCCTGGCCGACGCGGGCATCCCCCTGGGCAGCCAGACGGTGCTGCTCAAGGGCGTCAACGACGACGTCGGGATCATGAAGGCGCTGATGCACTCCATGCTGATGATGCGGGTGCGGCCCTACTACCTGTACCAGTGCGATCCCATTTCCGGGTCGTCCCACTTCCGGACGACGGTCGCCAAGGGCCTGGAGATCATCAAGGGCCTGCGGGGCTTCACCACCGGCTACGGCGTGCCGACCTACGTGATCGACGCGCCCGGCGGCGGCGGCAAGATCCCCCTGCAGCCGGACTATCTGGTGGGCCACGAGGACGGCGACGTCCTGCTGCGCAGCTACACCGGGGAGATCCACCGCTATCCCGACGGCCACGTCGCGATGGAGGCGGTCCGGTGAGGATCGGCCTGACCTACGACCTGCGGGACGACTACCTGGCGATGGGCTACAGCGAGCAGGAGACGGCGGAGTTCGACCGCGTCTCCACGATCGAGGCCATCGAGGGGTCGCTGCAGCGACTGGGGCACCAGACCGACCGCATCGGGCACGTGAAGGCCCTGGCCGCCCGGCTGACGGCCGGCGACCGCTGGGACCTGGTGTTCAACATCGCCGAGGGGATGTACGGGATCGGACGGGAGGCCCAGGTGCCCGCGCTCCTGGACGCGTACGCGATCCCGTACACCTTCAGCGATCCCCTGGTCCTGAGCCTGACCCTGCACAAGGGCATGACCAAGCGCGTGCTGCGCGACGGCGGGCTGCCGACGCCGCTGTTCGCCGAGGTGCACACCCCCGCCGACATCGACGGGGTGTGCCTGCCCTTCCCCCTGTTCTGCAAGCCGCTGGCCGAGGGCACGGGCAAGGGCGTCGACACGATGTCGCTGGTGCGCACGCCGGCCGAGCTGCGCGCGACCTGCGAACGGCTGCTGGCCACGTTCCACCAGCCGGTGCTGGTGGAGACCTACCTGCCCGGGCGCGAGATGACCACCGGCATCGTGGGCACCGGCGCCGCGGCGCGCGTGGTCGGCACCATGGAAGTCATCCTGGGCGACAAGGCCGACCCGGGCGCCTACACCTACACCAACAAGGAACTGTGCGAGGACCGGGTCGAGTACCGGATCGTCACCCCGCAGGATCCCGTGGTGCGGATGGCCGAGGACATCTGCCTGGCGGCGTGGCGGCTGCTGGGCTGCCGCGACGGCGGGCGGCTGGACCTTCGTTGTGATGCCGCCGGCAATCCCCAGCTGATGGAACTGAACCCGCTGGCCGGCCTGCATCCCGAGCATTCCGACCTGCCGATCATCTGCAACATGATCGGGCTGCCGTACGACCAGCTGATCCGCGACATCGTCGAGTCGGCAAGTTTACGGATGGCGCCGGCCCCCTCGAACCGGAAGGCGGACAGCGGTGCGGGTGCTCATCCTGCACAACCGCGTGTCGGCGCAAGCGGCGCCTGACGAACTCGACGTCCTGGTCCAGGTCGAGGCGGTCGGCGCTGCGCTCCGCTCCCTGGGCCATGAATTCGAGGCGCGGGGCTGCGACCTCGACCTTTCCGGCCTGCCTCTGCTGCTCCGCGAACTGCGCACCGACGTGGTGTTCAACCTGGTCGAAGGACTTGAGGGCCAGGGCCGGCTGATCCACGTGGCTCCCGGCGTTGTCGAGACGCAGCGCGTGCGCCTGGCCGGCTGCCCCGCCGAGGCGATCTTCCAGACCTCGCACAAGGTGCTGGCCAAGGGCCTGCTGCGGCAGGCCGGGCTGCCGACCCCCGACTGGCTGGGCGACGGCCTGGCCGATGCGGCCGCCGACCCGGGGATGGGCACGGCGTCGCGGTGGATCGTCAAGTCGGTGTGGGAAGACGCGTCGATCGGCATGGACGACTCGGCGGTGGTCGACGGCGGGGCTGTTGGCGCCCGGGCCGAACTGGCGCGCCGCTTGGACCGGCCTGGAGCACCGTGGTTTGCTGAAGCGTTTGTCGAGGGTCGCGAATTCAATCTGGGGCTATTGGACGGCCCTGGCGGACCGACCGTGCTCCCGCCCGCCGAAATGACGTTCCAGGACTATCCCGAGGGCAAGCCGCGCATCGTCGGCTACGCCGCCAAGTGGCACGAGGACTCGTTCGAGTACAGCCACACCGTGCGGCGCTTCGACCTGCCGGCGCACGACCGCGCGCTGGTCGACGAGATGAAGCGCCAGGCGCTGGCCTGCTGGCGGCTGTTCCGCCTGCGCGGCTGGGCGCGCGTCGACTTCCGCGTCGACGAGGCCGGCCGCCCGTTCATCCTCGAGGCCAACGCCAACCCGTGCATCTCGCCGGACGCGGGATTCGTGGCGGGGCTGGCGCGGGCGGGGATTTCTTATGACGAGGCGATCGGGCGGATTGTGGATTCGGCGGCGATCGACTGACCCTCTATTCGTTCATCCACTGGAGACGATCCCATGACCGACGCTGCTTCCGCTTTCCGCGACCTGGTGCTGCCCTCGGATGTCGAGGCCGTGCGCGAGATGGTGCGCGCCACCGGCTACTTCAATGACGAGGAAGTGGCGATCGCGGCCGAACTGGTGGCCGAGACGCTGGCGCGCGGCGACGAGGCGGGGTACTCGTACCTGTTCGCCGAGGCGGACGGGCGCGTGGTCGGGTATTCGTGCTACGGGCTGGTGCCGTGCTCATCGGTGAGCTGGGACCTGTACTGGATCGCGGTGCATCCTTCGCAGCAAGGCAGCGGGCTGGGCCGGCGCCTGCTGCGCGAGACCGAGCGGCGCGTGCGCGAGGCCGGCGGGCTGGCGCTTTACGCGGAGACGAGCGGCAAGGCGCAGTACTTCTCGACGCGGGCGTTCTACGAGAAGAGCGGGTACGCGACGGCCGGGGTGTTCGAGGATTTCTATGCGGTCGGGGATGCGAAGTATACGTATTGCATGCGGCTGGATGGGTAGGTCTGCGAACGCCATGCCACCGGTATTGCGTGCCATCCAGGCCGACATCACCACCCTCCAGGTCGACGCCATCGTCAACGCCGCGAACTCGGCGCTGCTCGGCGGCGGCGGAGTAGACGGCGCGATCCATCGCGCTGCAGGGCCGGACCTCCTGCACGAATGCCGCCTGCTTGGCGGCTGCAAGATCGGTGACGCGAAGCTGACGAGGGGCTATCGGCTTCCGGCGCGCTACATCATCCACACCGTGGGCCCGACCTGGCGTGACGGCGCGAGTGGCGAACCTCAGGCACTCGCGTCGTGTTATCGGCGCTGTCTGGAGATCGCTGTCACGACGAACATCCGGACACTCGCCTTCCCGAGTATCAGCACCGGGGCCTACGGCTATCCGGTCGAA
>CAIOLW010000277.1 GCA_903859215.1 uncultured bacterium
ATCGCCAGCACCAGGGCCGAGCCCGGGGGCACCAGCCGCGCGGCGTCGTCGGGCACAGGGAACGTCGGTTCGGCGGGTGCCGGGGGCGTCGCCGCCAGGGCCGCGCCGACCATCGCCGGCAGCGACAGCACGGCCAGCGTGGCCAGTGTGGCCAGTGTGGCCAGTGTGGCTAGGGAAAGCGTGTGCGGCCGCGTGGGTCGGCCAGCGTTCATGCCGGTTCCTTCCGAGGGGCATTCGCGGGAGATCCTCGGCACCATTATACATGTTCGGCGGCGCGGGGCCAGCCTCGCGCGTTCACAACGACCAGCCACAGGGGGATTTCCATGCGACGCCTTGCCTCGACCATGACCGCGGCCGCCGCGCTGCTTGCCCTGATCGGCGAGGCCGGCTCCGCCGCCGCCGCCGTCCAGACCCGCACCGTCACCTGGGACCAGGGCGGCGTCACCTGCGAGGGCTACCTGGCCTGGGACGATGCGCACACCGGCCCGCGGCCCGGCGTCCTGGTCATCCACCAGTGGATGGGCCTGACCGACAACGAACGCATGCGCGCCCGCATGCTGGCCGAACTGGGCTACGTGGCGCTGGCCGCGGACGTCTACGGCCAGGGCGTGCGCCCGGCCGACGCGGCCGCCGCCGCGAAGGAAGCCGGCAAGTACTACGCCGACCGCGCGCTGCTGCGCGCCCGCGTGGCCGCCGGCCTCGACACGTTGAAGAAGCAACCCGGGGTCGATGCCGCGCGCTGCGCCGCGATCGGCTACTGCTTCGGCGGCGGCGCGGCGCTGGAACTGGCGCGCTCAGGCGCCGACCTGCGCGGGGTGGTCAGCTTCCACGGCAGCCTGGACACGCCGCTGCCGGCGCAGAAGGGCCAGGTCATGGCGCGCCTGCTGGTCTGCCACGGCGCGGCTGACCCGTTCGTCAAGCCGGAGGCGGTGCGGGGCTTCGTCGACGAGATGGAGGCTGCGGGGGTCGACTACGAACTGGTGATGTACGCCGGCGCCGTGCACGCCTTCACGCAGAAGGAAGCCGGGAACGATCCCGCGCGCGGTGCCGCGTACCAGGAGCGCGCGGACCAGCGGTCGTGGGTGGCGATGAAGGCGTTCCTGGCCGAGGTGCTGAAGTAAGGTCCGCCGCGCCTTCCGGCTACTTCGCCGCCGTCGGCAGGGCCAGGCCCTTGCCTGAGAACACGACCACCGGGTCGATCTGCTGCTGGACGTTCGCGACGTTGATGGCCCAGGTGGACGTGCGTCCGCTGACCTTCGGCGCATTGCTGCGCACGATGTCGCCCGGCACGGTCACGTTCACGGTGATGTCCAGCTCGCTCAGCGCGCCCATCAGCGTTGCGGCCAGGTCGCCCTGCTGCTGCATCTGCTCCGGCGTCGGCGCGGGGGTCGGCGCCTTGCGGGGCGGGGCCGGGAAGCTGTAGTGTTTCGTGCGCAGCGCCACGTTGCCGTCGGGCGTCGCGGCGAGGCCCAGCCCGGTGCCGCCCATCGCGGCCGACAGGTCGTTCACGAGCCACGAGATGCCCTTGACGTCGGCGAACGAGAGCGTGCAGGCGAGCGTCCTGCGGCCGGCGGCCTCGCCCTTGTCGAACGCGCTGATCGTCACGCCGCGGCCCGCGGCGCGCTTCTCGAGCCAGGGGCGCGTGATCGTGTCGTACGGGGGCACATCCATGCCCATGTCGACGCCCATGTTCACGATGCCGGCGTGGGCCTGCGCCACCTCGGTGGCGATCGACATCTTCACGCTGGCCGTGCCGCCACCCTTGCCGTCGATGTTGAGGTCGGCGTTGAACTTGACGCAGCCGGACATCGCCAGCAGCGCGGCGGCGGCCATCAGGACCAGGAACGAAGCACGCATCGAATGGTCTCCCGTGTCGCGACCGTCGGCCGTCCCGGCTTGCCGATGGCCGCATTTCGTGTTAGTGAAAGGTGCGCGCCGGTCGGAAGGCCGTCGCAGCGCCCCATGATCGCGCCCCTGCCGCGCAGCGCCAAGGAGAATCGCCCGATGATGTCACGCCCGGCCAAGCCCGCCTGCTTCAAGGCCTACGACATCCGCGGCCGCGTGCCCTCCGAACTCGATCCCGACCTGGCCTACCGCATCGGACTGTCGACCGCCCGCTACCTGAAGGCCGGCACCGTGGCCGTCGGCCGCGACTGCCGCCTCAGCAGCCTCGAGCTGGCCACCGCGCTGTCGCGCGGCCTGACCGACGCCGGGACCGACGTCCTGGACATCGGCCTGTGCGGCACCGAGATGATCTACCACGCCGCCTTCGCGCGCGGCCTGGACGGCGGCATCATGGTCACGGCCAGCCATAACCCGATGGATCATAACGGGATGAAGCTGGTTCGCAACGGGGCGCGGCCCATCAGCGGCGACAGCGGGCTGGACGAGATCGGTGCCGGGGCCATCGAATGCGACCTCGAGCCCGCGGCCAACCGCGGCAAGGTCACGCTGGCCGACACGCTCCCGGAGTACATCGAATTCCTGGCCTCGCAGACCGACACCTCGGCGTGGAAGCCGCTGCGCATCGTCGCCAACGCGGGCAACGGCTGCGCCGGGCCCATCGTGGCGGCGCTGGCGGCCCGCCTGCCGGTCGAGATCATCCCGGTCTTCGCCGAGCCCGACGGCACGTTTCCCAACGGCATTCCCAACCCGCTGCTGCCGGAGAACCGGGGCGCCACGGCCGAAGCCGTCCGGTCCCACAAGGCCGACCTGGGCCTGGCCTGGGACGGCGACTTCGATCGCTGCTTCTTCTTCGACGAGACGGGCGCCTTCATCGAGGGCTACTACCTGGTCGGCCTGCTGGCCGCAGCCAGTCTGCGCGCGCGCCCGGGCGAGCGCATCATCCACGACCCGCGCCTGACCTGGAACACCATCGATATGGTCACGCGCGCCGGCGGCGTGCCGCTGATGAACAAGACCGGCCACGCGTTCATGAAGGAGCGCATGCGCGCCGAGGACGCCGTCTACGGCGGCGAGATGTCGGCCCACCACTACTTCCGCGAGTTCGCCTACTGCGACAGCGGCATGCTGCCCTGGCTGCGCGTCGTCCAGGAGATGTCGACCACCGGCCGCAAGCTGTCCGAACTGGTCAGCGCGATGCAGGCCGCCTACCCGGCCAGCGGCGAGATCAACCGCCGCCTGCAGGATCCGGACGGGGCGATGCGCCGCGTGGAAGAGCGCTACCGGCCGGCCTCGTTGGGGCTCGACCGCGTCGACGGCCTGTCGCTGGACATGGGCCCCTGGCGCTTCAACCTGCGGCAGAGCAACACCGAGCCGGTGATCCGCCTGAACGTGGAGTCGCGCGGCGACCGCGCGCTCATGGAGCAGAAGACGGCCGAGATCCTGGCGATGCTCGACGCCTGACCCGCCCTATAATCCCCGCCACGATTCCGGCCGCAGGGTGCGCGGATTCCGCTGCGCCAGCAGCGCATCCAGCGTGCGCAGGGCGCCGTCGCGATCGGCCGGCAGGTTCAGGCTGAGCGGCACGTAGTTGCTGGCGTGGTTGGCGTGGAATCGGCAGCGCGTGAACGCGCTGTCGGCCACCAGCGTGCGTAGCTCCTCGAGCATCCCCCACGGATCGGGCAGCGCGAAGCGGCCGGCGTCGGCCTCGGCCGCCAGCGGCGTGCCGGGCACCAGCGTCGTGACCAGCGTGCCGACGAACGGCGGATCCATCGCCGTCAGCAGGCGCGCGGTGGCTGCGGCGTGCTCGCGCGATCGTTCAACCCCGCCCAGCCCCAGCATCACCATCACCGAGTGGCGGATGCCCGCGCGCCGCAGCATGGCGGCCGCGCCGGCGGCGTCGTCCGCCGTCGAGCCCTTGTCCACGCGCCGGAGCACCTCGTCGTCGCCGCTCTCGGCGCCGTGGTAGACGATGCCAAGCCCGGCCTCGCGCAGCGCGAGCAGTTCGTCGTCGCCCTTGCGCAGGATGGTGCGCGCGTCGCCGTAGATGCCGACGCGCCGCGCGTGCGGCAGCTTCGCGCGGATCTGCCCGAGGATCTCCAGCAGGCGGTCGGTCGACAGCACCAGCGCGTCGCCGTCGCAGAGAAAGACGCGGCGGATGGGCTCGACGTCGCGGCTGTAGGCGGCGGCCTCGTCGAGGTCGGCGGCGACCGTCTCGCGCGGCTTGGCGCGGAAGCGCTGCACCGGGTCGCGGTACATGCCGCAGTACGTGCAGCCGTTGTGGCTGCAGCCGATCGTCACCTGCAGCAGCAGGCTCTCGGCCTCGCTGGGCGGGCGGAAGATGTGGCCCACGTAATCCATCGCGCGTTTGGCTCCCTTGCTGTCTCTAAAGCGGACAAAATCAGTTCTGATGCTGACGCAAGAAACCCAAAATTGTTCTTGCAAGCCCTAAAGAAATCTCTAAAGTGGTGTACAGAGACAGCCGATGATACCTGCACAACGGCTGGGTGACGAGCTGATCGATATGGCCGGGGTCACAAACGTCAGAATGACTTAGGGCGAGAGTCATTCATCGGCGGACCCCGGCCCTCTTCTTTTCCCCCCGGGTCCGAATCCCCGAACCATCACATTCCAGTGAATTTGTCCATTCCGGTGAACTTGTCATCGACGATCACCGGCCGGTCCAGCCCCGGGCCGAGCAGCCGCACTTCCTTCACGCGCACCCGCGGCTGGGTGGCCGGGATGTAGACCCGGTCGAGGTGGATGACCGCCTCGGGCCCCGAGAAATCCTTCGGCCCGACGATGCCCCCGAAATGATCGCTGCGCCCGAAGGCCACGTGCAGGCCCAGCTTCTCGTCCAGCAGGATGCTGCCGCAGGGCGCCACCCCGAAATCGCCCAGCACGCCCAGGCCCAGCTCGGCCAGGTTGGCGTAGGCCGGCTCGGCCGCCAGGTGGGCCGCCTCGCGCCGCGCCTCGGGGCCGTCGCTGGTCACGCGGGCGCGGTTGTTCTCCACCGCGAACATCACCAGTTCATCGCCGATCTGCACCGGCAGCACGCCGCGCGAGCGGCTGGGGTCGCCGGGCCGCTCGCCCTCGTAGGGGACGATGTAGGCCTCGCCCGAGGGCAGGTTGCCGGCCACGCCGTTGGCGGGGAACAGGCCGCCCGAGGCATGGCCCTGGCGATGCCTCAGGTCCAGGACCAGGCGGCAGGGGGCGCCGTCGGCCTCGAAGAGCAGGTGAGCCTCTTCCGCGGCATCCAGCCACGTCTTCAGCAGCTCGACCCGCCGGCTGATCTCCTGGTAGTCCAGGCGCAGCGCCGGGATCATCCCCGGCAGGAAGCCGGGCATGGTGGCGGCCCGGAAGCCGCCGGCGCGGGCGGCCACCTTCAGGGGCGCGGTGGTCGACAGTTCGGTCGGGGCGATGATGATGGAATGGTCCCGCAGCACATCGGCCATGGCGATGGTCGGGCTCCCGGCCAGCGTGTCGGCGTCGTCGGGGACCAGGCCCCCGATCGCCTCGTGCGCCCACGCGTCCGCCGGCAGGTCGGCGTTGTTGCCGCCCACATTGCGGTACCAGGCCAGGGTCACGCGCTCGAACCCCAGGTCGCCGGCGGCCGCGCGCAGGCCGTCGTACCAGCCGGCGGCCAGGCGGCGCCTTTCGGCCCACTCGTCGTTGTCCGCCAGCCTGGCGTCCGGGACGTCGACGATCAGGGCCAGGCCCTTGTCGGCGGCCGTGGGGGAGAACACGCGGCGCACCAGTTGCGCCAGTTCGGTCGAGGACAGCTTTTCACCCATCGCGCAACTCCTCCGGCCCGGTCGCGGGCGCTTTCGTTTCTGGTCCCTGTCCACAATATCGCTTATCGTGCCGAGGTACCCATAACCAATCCGGGAGGCCCGCATGACGCAGCCGCGTGAGACCAACCTCGCGCTCTTCATCGATTTCGACAACCTTGCGATCGGCGCGCGCGACGCCCGGCAGCGGCTGGACATCCGGCTGCTCATCCAGCGCATCCTGGAAAAGGGCAAGATCATCGTCAAGCGCGCCTATGCGGACTGGCATCATCACAAGGAACACATGACGGCGCTGCACGAGTCGGCCATCGACCTGATCGAGGTCCCGGCGCCGCGCATCTCGGGCAAGAACAGCGCGGACATCCGCATGGTCGTCGACGCGATGGACCTGTGCTACGCCAAGGAGCACATCGACACGTTCGTGATCTGCTCGGGCGACTCGGACTTCTCGCCGCTGGTCTCCAAGCTGCGCGAGAACAACAAGCGCGTCATCGGCGTCGGCATGAAGAACTCCAGCAGCCACCTGCTGATCGGCAACTGCGACGAATTCATCTTCTACGACGACATCTACCGGCAGAACCAGGTGCACGCGCCCGTGTCGGGCGCCAACGTGCCGCTGGACAAGCGCGAGATGTTCGACTTCCTGGTGCAGACCGTGCAGAGCCTGCTGCAGGAGGAGAGCCGCGGCGTGCTCTTCTCGTCGCTGATCAAGGACACGATGACGCGCAAGCAGCCGCACTTCAGCGAACGCGCGCTGGGCTACGGCACCTTCGGCGACGTGCTCGAGGAAGCGCGCAACCTGGGCCTGCTGCAGGTCGAGCGCGACGCGCGCTCGGGCGGCACCTGGGTCGTGCGCGGCCTGGGCGCCGGCACCACGGCCGAGGCCGCGGCTTCCGGAGCGCTGCCGTCGGCGCCCGCGGTCACGGCGCCCGTGTCCGTGGCTGCGACCGCGACTGCGACCGCAGCCGCGCCCGCGCCCGGCGCCGGTGGGCGGTCCTCGCGTCGCCGTCGTCGTTCCGGCCGCGGTGGCACCGGTGCGCGGCAGGGCGGCGAGGGCAACGTGGCGGAGAAGCCGGCCGGCCAGGGCGAGGCGGCGGCCGCGCCGGCCCAGTCCAAACCGGCCCAGTCCAAACCGGTCCCGGCCAAGGCGGCACCCTCGAAGCCGGCGCCGGCCAGGCCGGCCGCCGGCAAACCGGCCCACGCCGCGGACGGCAACACGGCCACCGGGAAGCCTTCCGGCCGCCGCAAGGCGACGCCGAAGGCCGACCCCGGTTCGGAGATCCGCTTCGAGGGCAAGCCGACCGGCAAGCCCGCCGCGCGCCGGGCCGAACCGGCCGCGCCCGCGCCCGCCACCCCGGCGGCGAAGAAGGTCGTGCGCAAGAAGGCCCCGACGACCGGCGCCGTGAAGAAGACGACCGGCGCCGCGCGGAAGAAGACCTCCGGCTAGGCGCCCGGTTCCTGCCGGTTCCGCTCCGCGGGACCCTGCCGCCCCGGGGGGGAGCAGGGTCCTGCGTTTTTTCCTTAACATGCCCTGCCGATCGCCGATATGTCGTGGGCGTCAACTTCGCGGGGGAATGTGCCGCACGGGAGCGGAGCATGGGAAACAGGAGACGGGACATGAAAAACGGGCTCGCCGAGATCGACAGCGTGATGAACCTGGCCGAGGCCATGGGCAACATGGACGGCGACGCGGAACTGCTGCAGGAGATCGTCGGCATCTTCATGCAGACCGGCGCCGAGCAGCTGGCCTCGCTGGTGGACGCCATCGCGGCGGGCGATGTGCGCGACGTGGCGCTCAAGGCGCACGGCATGAAGGGCGGCGCGTCGAACTTCTGCGCGCGCAAGTTCGTGGCCGCGGCGCTCAAGCTCGAGATGCTGGCCAAGGGCGGCACGCTCGACGGCGCCGGCGAACTCCTGGGCGAGATGCAGGCGAGCTTCGCCGAACTCGAGGAACTCACCGTCCTGATCAACTGGGACGAGGTCGCGCAGAGCTGGTCGCGCTAGGCGACCGCTCCTCGCGGCAGATGAAACGCGAAGCGGCGACCCCACCGGGGCCGCCGCTTCCTCGTTGATGGACCCGTCAGTCGTCCAGCTTCCAGCCGTCGGGCAGTTCATCGGGATGGACCACCGCGCGGGGGCGGCCGGGCTCGCGCCCGAACGCTTCCAGCCACCGCAGGTCCAGCCCGCCCAACCCGGTTGCGCGCAGCGCCGCCAGGGGCTCGGTCGTCGCCACGTCCGCGACCGCGTCGCCCGTGCCGCCGATGGTCGCCAGGGCCGCGAGCGCCGCGTCGTCCAGCAGCCGGCCGGCCAGCCCCAGCCCGCTCCACACGCCCAGCCGCGGGCCCAGCTGCGGCAGCTTCAGCAGCGGGCGCGGCGGGTACTCGAAGACCTCGACCTGCTGCCCGGCCGGGATGCCGGCCAGCTTCCGCGCCTCGTTGATGGCGTCGCCCAGGCCGCCGATGCGGTCGCACAGGTGGCGCTCGATGGCGTCGCCGCCCATCCAGACACGGCCCTGCCCCAGCGAATCGACCGTCGCATAGGGCAGCCCGCGCCCGTTCGCCACGGCCTGCACGAACTGCCCGTACATCTCGCGCATGACGCGCTCGGTGCGCGCGAGCTCCTCGTCGTTCATCGGCCGCCGCGGGACGCCCCCGGCGACCATCGGCACGCCGATCTGGCTGTAGAGGTCGGCATGGCGGCCGCGCTGCACCGACTCGGCGGTGATGCCCGCCTTCGCGGCCAGGCCGTCGTCCCAGAGCCAGCCGCCGATGACGCCGATCGAGCCGGTGACCGTCACCGGCGTGGTCAGGATGCTCGAGCCGTCCATGCTGATCCAGTAGCCGCCGCTCGCGGCGACATCGCCCTGGCTGATGACCACCGGCTTGCCGGCGGCCTTCAGCGCGCGCACGGCCTCGGCCACCAGGTCGCTGGGCAGCGGGTCGCCGCCCGGCGAGTCGGCGCGCAGCACGACGGCCTTGACCGACTTGTCGTTGACCAGGCTGCGCAGCCAGGCGCTCGAGCGCCGCCCGCAGATGCCGGTGTCCATCGCGCAGTCGCCCACCAGGAAGACGACCGGGATGCGCGCCGGCTGGCCCCACTGGTCGTCCCACCAGGTGCGGCGCAGTTCCTGCGGCCACTTGCCCGGGCGGGCGCCCGTGTCGCGCAGCTCCTTCAGCACCTGGTCCCAGCGGCCCACCTGGTCGACGAAGCCCTCGGCCAGCGCCTCGCTTGGCGTCAGGAAGCCCAGGCTGTCGACGGCGGCGTCGACGGCGGCCGTGGTCTTGCCGCGGCCGCTCGCGATGCCGCCGCGCCATGTCTCGTAGGCGACGTCGACCACGCGCTGCCGCTGCTCGCGGTCGGCCTCGCTCATCGAGTCGCGGCTGAGCGTCTCGGCCGCGCTCTTGTACTTGAAGTAGCGGTGCTCCTGGAAGCCGAGGCCCACCTTGGCCAGCGTGCCCTTGAGGTAGCTGCGCGTCAGCGCCAGGCCCGGCAGCGAGAGATCGCCCTGCGGGTCCAGCACCAGGCGGTCGGCGACCGCGGCCAGGTACATCGTGCCCAGGCCCAGGCGGTCGGCGTAGACGACGACGCGCTTGCCGGCGTCGCGCACCTCCTGCAGCTTCTGCCGCATCTCCCAGATCAGCGAGGGGCGCCCGGTGAAGCCGGCCAGGTTCAGCACCAGCACATCCAGGTGCGGGTCGTCGCGCACCGCCTCGATCTGGGCCATCAGGTCCAGCCAGGCGATGTGCTGGTCGTCCAGCCAGCGGTGCTTCTGGTAGGTGAGCACGCGGTTCTGCAGGTCGAGCGTCACGTACCGGTCGCGCCGCTCGAACAGGCCGTCGATGTCGCGACCGGCGAACGGCGGCTCGCTGCGCGACAGGTAGCTCGTCATCACGACGTTGTTGTCGGAGTCCATCAGTGACTGCGAGGCCGCGTTGCCCATGGCGCCGCTCACGCCCACCATCAGGGCCAGGTCGGCGTCGCCGCCGTCCTGCCGCTGCCGCGCGCGCACGCCCAGGTGCAGGCCGCGCGTCGGGCGCACTTCCACGCCGGCGCCCCACTGGCCGCGCCCGAAGGGCGTGCCGTCATCGACGGTCCAGTCGCCGAACACGGTCAGCCAGGGCGTGGACAACGGGCGCAGGCCCAGGTCGAAGAGGTTCTGCGCAGCGTTGGCCTCGAGGCTCTGCGCGCGGCTGGCGCCCCAGGTCAGCCAGCGTGCGGGCCGGCTGACCAGGCCCATCACCAGCGCGCGGTCGCGCGCCTCGGCGGCGGGCGCGCCGCCGGCCCAGCGGTAGTCCAGGCCCACGGTGCCGGCGCGCGTGCCGCCGGCCAGGCCGACCTGCCAGTCGTTGACCGCAGCCCGACCACCGCGCCAGTCCACCAGCGAACGGTTCATGGCCATGTGCACCACCCGCCCGGCGGCGAAGCCGAAGTGGTCGAACGAGAGGTGGCCTTCGCGGTCGTCCACCCACACATCGGTGCCGGCGCGGTCGGACAGCGCGAACGCGGCGGGATTGAACAAGCCACCCACGGGGCCGGCCGTCACGCCGGGCGTCTGCGGCAGGAACCAGCTTTCGGTGCGGTAGTCCAGCAGCGCGGGGGGCTCGGCGGCGGTGGCGGCGACGGGCACGAGGCAAATCGCGCAGCAAATCGCATTGATCGCCGCGAAGATCGACACGGCGCGCCGCAGCCCCGGCCGGGGGGCGATGGCGACGCGGGTGCGGGACGGGCGGAACACGGACATGGGGACCTCCGGACGGTCGAAAGAGGGGGCGCCGAAAACCTTGGCCCGGGGCCAAGGTAGCGACAACCGCAAAACGCCGCTGGTCAATTCACCGGCGATGGACTACAACAGGACGCGGACAGGACTGCTTCGCCCAAGCCGGAGACTGTTTCATGAACCGCTATCGCGACAAACGCGCCGCCGTTGTCCTGGCCCTGCTGCTGGTCCTTGTTTTCGTGTTCGGCCAGGCGCGCCGCGCCGGCGCCGACCGCCACGCCGGGATCGACCCGGGCGTGGACGCCGGCCTGGTCGCCGGCGGCGCCACCAGCGCCCTCCATGACTGACGCCGCGCACCATCCTGCCCCGACATCCCCAGCCGTCCCGACCCCGCCCGCGGCCCGACGCGCCAGCCTGTGGCTGATCGCGGCGTCGATGGCGCTGGTCATCGGCCTGAAGTCGCACGCTTCGCCGTGGCCGGCCGTGCCGTGGCACGTGCCCGGCTGGGTGGCCCTGGCGGCGGGCGTGGGGCTGGCCTGGCGCAGCGAACCGAACTCGCGCTGGGCCCGCACCACGGTGCTGCTGGCGTGGATGATCGTCCTCTTGTTCTTCACGCGCATCGATGGCGAGACCTCGAACCCGCATGTGCTGGAGCTCGCCCTCAAGCTGGGGGTGGGCATCCTGGTCGTGCCCGCGCTGGCGGCGAAGTGGTGGCTGAAGGAGCCGCTCGACTACCGCTGGCTGAACGGCCGCTGGTCGCCGCGCATGTGGGCCTGGCTCCCGACCGGGTTCCTGCTGGCCTTCGCATTCCTGTGGCTGTACTTCAACATCCTGACCCCGAACCTGCACCACAGCTGGCCGCTGCCGGTGACCGGCGACCGCCGCGAGGCGATGTGGCGCCTGTTCTGGGGCTGCAACTTCGTCGGCGTCTGGGACGAACTGGCCTTCATCAACTTCACCTTCGTGCTGCTGTGCCGGTCGTTCGCCTTCCGGGAGGCGAACCTGGCGCAGGGCGTGTTCTTCGCCTCGTTCCTGCACGAGATGGCGTTCGTGGGGTGGGGGCCGCCGGTCATCTACGCCTTCGCCCTGGTGCAGGGGTTGACCTACCGCCGGACCGGCTCCCTGCTCTACATCGTGAGCCTGCACCTGATGGTCGATTCGGTCCTGTTCTACATGATCGCCAACCGCTGGTACCCCGGCTGGGGCTGGCACCCCTGGGGATTTTGACGGGCTTTAGCTATATTTGATCACAAATTAGTCATAAAACGGCCTTGCAAATTGCAATGGGCGGCAAAATAATGAGCCGTGACGCTCTTTTTGGTCAATTTTAGCTTAGCGACGACGAAAATAACTGCTATCATGGTTCCACTAAGGCCCGTTGGGCCCTGACCCCTTAACGAAAAGAGAGCCCCATGGACGTGACCAAGGCCCCGCTGCGCGAGTTCCTGGAGATCCCCTACGAGAAGCTCGAGGAGCTGAACCTCCAGTCCAAGGCGTACCAGGAGCAGTGGATCCCCATGGAGACGGCGGAGGCCGAGCGGCGCGCCTACCTGGAGAAGGAATCGCGCATCAAGGCGGTCACGGTGTGCTTCACCGACCTCGAGGGCCGGCTGCACATGCTGGACTACGACAAGAAGTACCTGCTCAAGGCCGACGCCCTGACCTTCGACGGCTCGTCGATCCGCGGCTTCTCGCGCATCGCCGAGAGCGACCTGCGCCTGGGCATCGACTGGCGCGCCTTCTACTGGATGCCGGCCGACGTGTTCGGCCCCGGCAAGGTGCTGGTCTTCGGGCAGGTCCTGGACCAGGACGGCACGCCGTACGCGGCGGACTTCCGTGGCCGGCTGATGCAGTACACCGAGGAGCTGTACAAGAAAGACAAGACCGTCGTGAACGTGTCCGCGGAGATCGAGGGCTTCCTCTTCGCGCACCGCGACGCCGAACGCGGCTACCTCGAGCGCGGCAAGTTCGAACTGATCTCGACCGGCGGCTACTACCACAGCCTGCCGCAGGACCCGCTGCGCCAGTTCATCGACGCGGCGGCCGAGGTGCAGCGCGCGATGGGCTTCGAGAACGAGAAGGACCACCCCGAGGTGGGCCCCTCGCAGTTCGAGATGAACTTCAAGTACGCCTCGGCGCTGATCGCCGCCGACCGCATCCAGCTGTACAAGCTGCTGTGCCGCCAGGTGGCGCAGACGATGGGCATGACGGCCAGCTTCCTGCCCAAGCCCATCACCGGCATCAACGGCAGCGGCATGCACACGAACATGAGCGTGGCCCGCGATGGCGAGAACCTGTTCTGGGACGGCAAGGGCAAGGACAACACGTCCGAGCTCGGCAACCAGTTCATCCGCCGCATCCTGCACAGCGCCGAAGACCTGTGCCTGATCCTCAACGCCAGCGTGAACGCATACCGCCGGCTGGACCCGCACTTCGAGGCGCCGAACGAGATCACCTCGAGCCCGATCAACCGCAGCAGCATGATCCGCATCCCGCTGGCCAGCCGCGGCGGGCAGCGCATCGAGGTGCGCTCGGTGGCCCCGGACGCCAACCCGTACCTGGCCATCTACGCCCTGCTGCGCACCGGCTTCGAGGGTCCCGAGGCCGACGCCGACGCGCCCGCGCCCAAGCGCATCCGCAAGCGCGTGCTGCCCGGCAACATCTACGAGGCCATCGGCTGCCACCGTCGCAGCACGTGGGTGCGCGACATGCTGGGCGAGGACTCGCAGGTCAAGTACAGCGAGCTGAAGGAAATGGCGGCGCATCGCTGCCCGCGCGAGATGGGCAACCTGATCAAGCGGTCGGAGATCATGTTCCACCATGAGGTGACGAACCAGATGCTCTGGAATACGTTCTAGGTTCGGGCGCGCAGGCGCACTCACACACGATGGTGGCGGGCAGTCCTCGGGCCTTCGGCCCTGCGGATAG
>CAIOLW010000278.1 GCA_903859215.1 uncultured bacterium
CCTCTCGAAGGAGCAATGGCGCACCCACGACGACGTCCCCGCGTGGATGGGCGTCCAGGCGCACCAGGTCGTCGACCTGCAGGCGCTGACCGGCGACCAGGTCGATAACGTTCCCGGCGTGCGCGGCGTGGGCCCGAAGGCGGCGGTCGCGCTGCTCGAGGTGTACGGGACGCTCGAGGCGATCTATGCTGATCTCCAAGGCGTCGAAGCGCTCCCCATCCGGGGCGCAGCCGGGGTACGGCGCAAGCTGGAAGAAGGCCGCGAGATGGCGCACCTCTGCCGGCAGCTGGTGCAGTTGCACCACGAGGTGCCGTGCGGCATCGAGACGACGGAATTGGCCTACACAGGGGCTGATTCAACAACGCTCGACGCGTTCGCCGAACAGTGGGGACTGAAAGCCATCGCGCGGCAGGTGCCGCGGCGGTGAGCAGGAGCAGCATGATCACACCGACGAACCCGACAGTGTTGAACCTGGCCCTGGTGGGCGGCGGCGGCGCGGTGGGCGCCATGGCGCGCTATGGCGTGGGCGGGCTGCTGCACAAGCACACGACGGCCACCGGGTTTCCGCTGGGCACCCTGGCGGTGAACCTGGTCGGGTGCCTGCTGATCGGGGTGGTCGCGGGGCTGGCCGAGGCGCGGCAGGTGGTGCCGCACGAGGCGCGGCTGTTCCTGACCGTCGGCGTGCTGGGCGGGTTCACGACGTTCTCGGCGTTCGGCTATGAGACGATGCTGCTGCTGCGGGCCAACGATTTCCTGCGCGCGGGGCTCAACGCCGGGGTCAACGTGTTCGCGGGGCTGCTGCTGGTGTGGGTCGGGTTCGCGCTGACGAACCGCTGAACAACGCCACGACGACAATGAAGCGGCGCGGGCCCGGCAAAGGACCCGCGCCGCTTTGTTTCAACAAACGACCAAGGCCTACAGCGGCCGCGTCGCCTTCTTCAGCCACACCTTCTCCGCCCGCGTCAGCGCCGGCGCCAGCTCCTTGTACACGCGCTTGTGGTAGGCATTGAGCCACGCCAACTGGTCGCGCGTCATCAGGGACTTGTCGACCAGCTTGCGGTCGATCGGGCACAGCGTGATCGCGTGGAAGCGGTACCAGGTCTTCGCCAACGTCGAGAGTTTCTCATCGCGCGTGACGAAGGCCAGGTTCTCGATGCGGATGCCGAAGCGGCCGTCCTCGTAGTAGCCCGGCTCGATGGACATCAAGTTGCCCTCGACGAACGGGGGCGTCACGATGTTCTTCAGGCTGTGCGGGCCCTCGTGCACGCCCAGGTACTGGCCCACGCCGTGGCCGGTGCCGTGGTTGTAGTCGCGGCCGGCCATCCACAGGTGGCGGCGCGCGAAGACTTCCTGGCGCTGGCCGGTGGTGCCGGCCGGGAAGGGCGTGATGGTGCAGTCGATGTTGCCCATGAGGACGCGCGTGAACATGTCCTTCTGGCGCGGCGTCGGCTTGCCGAAGGCGACGGTGCGGGTGATGTCCGTGGTGCCCTCGAGGTACTGGCCGCCGCTGTCGATCA
>CAIOLW010000279.1 GCA_903859215.1 uncultured bacterium
GGCGACGAACTGCGGCGGCTGGAGCCCGCGGTCAGCGGCTGCGCGGCGCTGTACTCGCCGCGCACCGGCATCGTCGACGCCGAGGGCGCCGCGCGCGCGTGGGCGCGGCTGGCGGGCGAGCGCGGGGGCCAGGTCCTGACGTCCGCGCGCGTGACGGGCCTGCATCCGGAGGGCGGCGGCTGGCGTGTCGACATCGCCGCCACCGGGCACGGCCGGCGCGAGGGCTGGAGCCACACCAGCCGACTGGTCGTCAACGCCGCCGGGCTCTACGCCGACCGCGTGGCCGCGCTGGCGGGCATCGACATCGACGGGCGCGGCTGGCGCCTGCACCTGGTCAAGGGCAGCTATTTCTCGGTCGCGACGCGGCACACCGGGCGCGTCGGCCGCCTGGTGTACCCGGCCCCGCCGCACGACCACACCAGCCTGGGCGTGCACGTGTGCCTGGACCTGGGCGGCCAGGTGAAGCTGGGACCGGACGTGGAGCAACTGGCGGCCGACCCGCGCGACGCGGGCTTCGACTGGCGCGTGGACCCGGCGCGGCGCGACTTCTTCTGGGAGGGGGCGCACCGCTTCCTGCCGTGGCTGGAACCGGACGACCTCGAACCCGGGATGAGCGGCCTGCGGCCCAAGCTCGTGCCGACCGGATTCGCCGATTTCATCGTGCAGCGCGAGGACGGCGACCTGGCGGGCCTGGTCAACCTGGTGGGCATCGAGTCGCCGGGCCTGACCAGCGCGGCGGCCCTGGCGCGCGAAGTGGCGCGGCTCATCTTCGAGGCGGGCGCCGCGTGAGTGTCCTGCGCAGCCATCCCGAGCCCCTGTTCCGCGGCACCGGCGACCACTGGCGCCGGCAGTACAGCCGACGCTCGTTCCTGAAGCTGGGCGCGGCCGTTGCGGTGGCCGGCGCCGTCATCTACTCGGGCGCCGACCAGGCTGCCACGCGGCTGCACGACGAACACGTGCGTTCCCGGTCGTCCGACCGCCTGTCGCGCGTCGGCTACGAACTGGGCCAGCGGCCGTGGTTCCTGGCCTGGGTCGGCCTTGCGGCCATCGATGCCTGGGTGCGGTCGAACGCGCTGACCCGCTGGGGGCGCGCCAACTTCGAGGCGATGTGCGTCGGGCTGCCCATCCTGTGGACGCTGCAGCGCGCGCTCGGCGCCGACCGGCCCAGCGCCGACCAGCCGTCGCCGCGCTGGAAACCCTTCGCCACCGAACACGCGGCGTCCGGCCACGCCTTCATCGGCGCGGTGCCCTGGTTCAATGCCGCGCGCGCCGCCGGCCTGCATCGCTGGCGGCCGTTACTGCTGATGGGCACGACGCTGTCGGGCTGGTCACGGCTGAACGATCGCAAGCACTACCTGTCACAGGTCTGGCTGGGCTGGTTCATCGCCGGGCAGGCCACGAATGCCGTGGGCTACCGCGGCGCCGCGAACGAATCCGGCGGCGACACCGCCCCCGATCCCAAGGAGCCGTCATGATGCACCCCGGGCGCGCGCGGTCGGCCGCGCTGCTGTCGCTTGTTCTTCCGCTGCTCGTCCTGGTCGCGCCGGCGCGCGCGGCGGTACGGACGCTGGTCGTCCCGATGCCCTCGCTCGCCGGCCTCGCCGACGAGGATGCGCGGCGCGACGAGCAGGGCGAGCCGTGGCGCTTCGCGGTGCCGAACGACGTGCACGCGACACCGGCCGACGACGGTGTCTGGGAACGGCTCGCCGACGGCTCGCGCCGCTGGACCCTGGACGTGGAGTCGCCAGGCGCGCTGACGCTGAACCTCGGCTTCACGGTCTTCTGGCTGCCGCGCGGGGCGACGCTCGCGCTGCGGCCGCTGGGGCAGGCCGAGCCGGCCTTCACCTTCGGCGAGAACGACAACGCGGACCACGGGCAACTGTGGACACCGGTCGTGCCGGGCGATGCGCTGGTCGTGGAACTGACCATCCCTGCCGGCACGCGGGTCGAACCCCTGCTCGAACTGGGCTTCGTCGGCAGCGGCTACCGCGGCCTGGGCGAGTCGCCGGCGGCGAAGTCGGGCCTCTGCAACGTCGACGTCGTGTGCCCGGAGGGCGATGCCTGGCGGGCCGAAATCAGCGCGATCGGCCTGATCTCGATCAACGGCTCGCTGGTCTGTTCGGGTGCCCTGGTCAACGACACGGCGTACGACGGCAATCCGTACTTCCTGACGGCCAACCACTGCAGCATCACCGGGCCGGCGGCGCCGTCGGTGGTCATCTACTGGAACTACCAGAGTCCCGTGTGCGGCCAGCACGGGGGCGGCACGTTCACGCAGTTCACGTCCGGATCGACGCTGCGGGCGTCATGGTCGGGCAGCGACTTCACGCTGCTCGAACTGGATAATATGCCTGATCCCGCCTACGGAGTCACCTATGCGGGGTGGAACCGCAGTCCCACGCCGCCGACGTCGGCGGTCGGCATCCACCATCCGAACGGGGACGAAAAGAGCATCTCGTTCGAGAACGACCCCCTGCGCGTGACCTCGTACCTGGCCACGTCCGAGCCGGGTGACGACTCGCACCTGCGCATCACGGACTGGGATGTGGGCACCACCGAGCCGGGCTCGTCGGGGTCGCCGCTCTTCGACCAGGACCACCTCCTGGTCGGCCAGTTGCACGGCGGCTATGCCGCGTGCGGGAACAACCTCTCCGACTGGTACGGCTGGCTGAACCGCTCGTGGAGCGGGGGCGGCACGCCGGACACGGCGCTGATGGGCTGGCTCGACGCCGGCGGCACCGGCGCAGTGACGGTGGCCCTGATGGACCCGGCCGCCGGGCAGTTCTCCGTCGCGCCGGCCGAGGGGGTCACCGACAGCGTCTCGGTCGGCGGGCCGTTCGACGCGGGACCGTGGCAGTACCGCCTCGTGGCTGATACGGACGCGGCTTTCCGCTTCACCGCGAGCGTCGACCGGGACTGGCTGGAAGTGTCGCCCGTGGATGGGCTCGTCAGCAGCGGCGCCGACACGGTCGTCGTGAGCATCGTCCCGGAAGCGGCGGGCCTGCTCGGCGCCGGCCGCCACACGGCCACGCTCACCATCGGCAACCCGAGCCTGGGCACTACCGTGACGCGGGAGTTCGCGCTGGAAGTCCTGCCCGACGACCCGGTCA
>CAIOLW010000280.1 GCA_903859215.1 uncultured bacterium
AGTTGTGTCCTGCCTGGCATCCCGGAAGAAGGCCAGGGTCTTGAGAACCCTGCGGGCGGCCTGCTCGCGGGTGACCCAGCCGTGTTCGGCGCCGATCGGGTAACTCGTTAGGGCAAAACCGGTTGCGGCGATGCTGGCGAACGACTCGCTGGGGGCCCGGTCCGGCGCCAGGCCGGTTTGGGGGTTGCACAGGTCCCAGAAATAGCGGAAAGTACGGAGTTGCAAATCGTCGATGAAAGCGGTTTCATCGGGGGACATTGAAAAAGCCGACTGGCCAGGGATGGCGGCGGCTCCTTCGTGGCCCGGACGGGCATTCGCGGCGCAGCCGGCCGCGGCCCAGAACGTCAGGGCAACCGAACCGGCCACGATCAGCAGGCGCGCCCGGGTGCGGCAGGGATGTCCCGCCTGGTTCTTCTTCGAGTGGTTCATCGCGCGATTATCCGCAGCCCGGCTGGGCCGCGCAACAGAAAACGGCCCGGCATGCTTTCGCGGCGCAGAATGTGGCTGCTGATCCGGATCGCCGTCTACCTGGCGGTGATCCTCGGGATCGCGCTGTACCGGGGCGGGGTGCCGTTCAAGCGGTTCCGCTCGGCGCTGCGTTCGGCCGGGGTCGATCATCCCACGCTGGTGCTGGCCGGGCGCGACCTGGCGCCGCCGCTGGTCGAGAAGCTCGCCGCCGAGTACCGTCGCGACTATCCGCAGTTGAAGGTGACCGTGCTGCCGGGCGGCACGTACCGCGCCCTGGACCAGCTGCTGGCGCGCGAGACCGACGTGGCCTTCCTGATGCGCGTGCCGACGGCGGCCGAGCAGGAGCTGTTCCGCCAGGCCGACGGCGACACGGCCGTGACCACATCCATCGCGCTGGGTGGGCTGGCGTTGCTGGCGGGGGCGCAGGCTTCGCTCGGCCCGGTTTCGCTGGATGCGCTGAAGGCGGCGCTGGCGCCGGCAAGCGCGGGTGGCGCGCCCGGCGCGGGGCTGGGTTCGCTGTGCGGGCGCTTCTATGCGCCCGACCCGAACGAGGGCACCTGGGAGGCGCTGCTGGTGGCGCTGGGGATGCCGGTGGGCGCTGCCGCCGACACCAGTGGCACGAAGGCGGGCCCGGTGGTGTTCCTCGCTGATCCTGCGGCCGTGATGCAGGCGGTGGCCGCCGACCCGACGTCGTGGGGCGTGGTCAGCACGCTGAGCGCCGGCCTCGAGCCCGAGGCGGGACCGCCGGCGGGCACGCGATTCGTGGGGGTGGTCGCCACCAGCGGCGTCGCGGCGGTGTCGCCCGCCGCCGCCAACGTCGCGACCGGGGACTACCCCCTCCACCACTCGCTGTACGTGGCCTGCCGCGGCGCGGGCGGCCTGGAGGGCGTCAAGTTCGTCAACCACCTCGGCACCGCGCGCGGGCTGCGGCAGGTCGAGAACGCAGGCGTGGTCCCGGCCCGGCTGGTGGCCCGCGAGATCCAACTGAGCCGCGATGCAGTGGGCAAGGGCGGCAAATAGGCTTAACGTCAGGACTGCGGCGACAGCGCCGCGGCGCAAGACAAGGACGACGATGATCCGCAAGTGTCGGCAGCATCAGGCCGGACCGCGACGCCACCCGCGTCCGCGCCGCCGTGCAGTCGCCGCCGCCTTCGCCATCGCCCCGCTGCTCCTGTCTTCCTCTTTCATCACGCTGATCGCTTCCCCTGCCCCCGCCGCCGAGCGCACCGGCTACACGCTGGACAACGACCCCGTGCGCCTGGGCAAGCGCCTGCTTGAAAGCGGCGCCTGGGCGGATGCGAAGGTGCGCTTTGCCGAGGCCGTCGCCGCCGGCTACCACCTGGACGAGGCGCAGTTCGGCCTGGGCCAGTGCGCGCTGCGGGTGGGCGATTATGCGGAGGCCGAGAAGTGCTTCACCGCGGCGCTGGGCGCGCGCGGCGGCGCCTGGAGCGAGCCGCGCGCCGAACTGGGCCTGCTGGCGCTGCGCGCCGGGCGCGACAGTGACGCCGCCGACGCGTTCGACGAGGCGCTGGCCGCCGACGGCAAGTGCTGGCCCGCGAAGTACGGGCAGGCGCTGCTGGAGCTGAAGGCCGGCCGCTGGGAGAAGGCGCGCGATCTTGTGGAATCCGGCCGCGACCGCAAGGGCGTGCTGCGCGGCGAGGAACGCTACCACCACGGCAAGGCGCTGGTCTATCTGGCCAACGGCGCCGGGCCGCAGGCCGAGCTCGAGGCGCTGCAGGCGCAGACGCTCGATCCGGTGGACCCGCGCTACACGGCGCTGCTGGCGCGCGTGTACCAGGCGCAGGGCAACGACGACCTGGCCATCAACGCCTGGGAGCAGCTGCTGGCCGCGCCCGGCGTGACGCCCGACGCGCCCACGCTGGACGAGCTGGGCCGCCTCTACGCGAAGACCGGCCGCTACAACGAGGCCCGCGCGCGGTTCGAGCAGGCGGGCGCCGCCGACTCCACCTACGTGCCGGCGCTGCGCGACCTGGCCGACCTGTTCAGGCGCGCGAAGCGGCCCGAGCAGGCGGCGCGCACTTGGCTGCGCTGCGTGCAGGTGGCCCCGAAGGATATCGACGCGCGGCTGGGCCTGGTGGCCGCGCTACGCGAGCTGGGCCGCACGGACGAGGCGGCACGCGCCGCGAAGGCCGCACACGAGCTGGATCCTTCCAATGCCGCCGCCTCGCTGGCGTTCGCGCAGGTGGGGCTGCGCGCGGGCGATGAGGCCCTGCGGGCCGAGGCGGGCGCGTCTGCCGCCACGCTGCTGGCGGGCGGCGCGCTGAAGGGCTGGCAATTGGAAGACCAGCTGGCGCTGGCCGACTGGCAGGGCGCGCACGGCCAGGCCGACGCGGCGCTGGCCTCCTTGAATGCCGCCGCCGCCATGGACTCCACATCTTCGTCGGTGCCGTTCCAGCAGGGCCTGCTCGAACTGCGCGCCGGCCGCACGGCCGAGGCCGCCGAGCGCTTCGCGCGCGCCACCGTGCTCGATCCTTCCTCTTCGGCGGCGCACCTGAACCTGGGCATCGCCCGCTTCCAGGGTGGCAACCCCCGCGCGGCGATCGCCGACTTCCGCGCCGCCGTCGCGCTCGACGCGAAGCAGGCCACGGCGCGGCTGCTGCTGGCGCAGGCGCTGGCCGCGGTCGACTCGTTGCCGGCGGCCGAGGGCGTCTATCGCGACGTGCTGGCCGCCGAGCCCACGAACGCCAAGGCGCAGCGCGGGCTCGGCTTCTGCCGCCTGCGCGCCGGCGACTACCGCGGCGCCGCGAGCGCCTACGAACAGTCCACGCTGGCCGAGCCCGGCAACGCCGACGGCTGGGCCGGCCTGGGCAGCGCGAACCTGGGCCAGGGCAGGCTCGACGCGGCCGGCGCCGCGTTCACGAAGGCCCGCGCCATCGACCCGGAGAATCCCATGCTGAAGACCGGATCCGAATTGCTGAACCAGGCCCGTCATGCCGGAAAGGAAGCACCTTCGCGATGAAGAACTACGTCCTTGCTCCCGTGATCGCTGTTTCGCTCCTCGTCTCCTGGCTCATCTGGAGCCAGATGCCGCCCTACATCAAGCAGGGCGGTCCCCTGCTCGTGTTGGGGCTCACCTTCTTCTTCCTGACGCTGACCTTCGCGGTCGAGCGCTCGATCGTGCTGTGGCGCGCCGGCGGCCGCGGCAACGTCGCGGTGTTCATCGCCGCGCTGAAGAAGTCGGTGCACGGCGGCGACCTGCCGGGCGCCATCACCGCCTGCCGCACGCAGGGCGGCTGCCTGGCCAACGTCGTGGGCGCCGGCCTGGAGAAGTTCCGCAAGGTACACGGCACCGGCACCGGCGGCGCCGGCAAGGAGACGCTCGAAGAGACGCGTCGCGCCCTGCAGGAAGCCAGCGCGCTGGAGAGCCCCAACCTGGAGCAGAACCTGAACGCGCTGTCGACCATCGCCTCGGTGGCGACGATGCTGGGCCTTCTGGGCACCACCATCGGCATGATCCGCTCGTTCCACGCGATGTCGCGCGCGGGCGCGCCGGACGCCACGGCGCTGGCCCTGGGCATCAGCGAGGCGCTGGTCAACACGGCGCTGGGCCTGGTGACGGCCATCATCGCGACCATGCTCTACAACCACTTCACGACGAAGGTCGACCAGTTCAACACGCGCGTCGAGGAAACCTCGTACGAAATCCTCAAGCTGCTGGAAGTCGGCAAGGAGTCGTAGGCCGTGATTCGACGCAATCGAGTGCGCATCGACATGACGCCCATGGTGGACGTGGCGTTCCTGTTGCTCATTTTCTTCATGACCACCACGCAGTTCAAGCCGCCCGCGCAGGTCGCGGTCGAGTTGCCGTTGTCGCGTTCGGAGATCCACGTGCCCGAGACCGGCACCATCTTCCTGACGCTCAACCGCACCGGGCAGCTGTTCATCTCGGGCGAGAACCAGGCCGACGTGCAGGAACTGGCCCCGGACAACATGCTGCAGGCCCTGATGCAGTGGCGCGAGCGCAATCCCGGCTCGGTGGTCGTGGTCAAGGGCGACCGCGACGCGCCGTTCGGCGCCATGTCCGACCTCATGGACGGCCTGGCCAAGTCGAAGACGCTGCGCTTCAACCTCATGACCGACCTGCGGCGCACCGGCGACGAGCCCGGTCCGGGCAGCACCAGGTCGCGCGAAGGGGGTCGCTAGATGTCCGACGTCGTTGTTGCCGACAGGGGCAAGTCCGCGCATCCCGGTCGCGGCCTGCTCGGCCTGACGAAGAAGTCCCAGCGCGTGGGCGTGCGCGTCGACATGACGCCCATGGTCGACATCGCGTTCCTGCTCTTGATCTTCTTCATGGTCACGACCGTCTTTCGGCGGCCGCTGGCCATGGAAGTGAACCTGCCCGCGCCCGAGGCGCGGGTCGAGGTTCCCGAGTCCAACGTGATGACCGTCTACGTGGACAAGGACGAGGCGCTGTTCGCGCGCACCGGCCGCGCCCCGCTGCGGCCGCTGGCCTGGAAGGACCTGCGCACCACGTTCGAGAGCGGCGCCGCCGCCAACCCGAACCTGATCGTGCTGGTGAAGATCAGCCGCGCCGCGCGCTATGAGCCGATGGTCGACATGATGGACGTGCTCGAGGACGCGAAGATGCAGCGCTTCAGCCTGGTCGAGATGAAGGACGCCGACGTTGCAGCCGTGGCGGCCGCGCGATGAACGCGCGCGCCGTCAACAACCAGGCCGGCGGACAGTTGGGAGCCGTGGCGCACATCCCGTGGGCCTTCACGCTGGACGACGCCCCCAGCCTGCCGGTGACCGGCGAGCTCCACCCGCTGCGCCGCGAGCGCGCGCGGTGGCTGCGCTGGGCCAACATCGGCACGCTGGTCGTCGGGCTGCTGGCCTTCGCGACGTACACCTGGTGGTCGCACCGCACGCCGGCGCTGCCGCCGGTGGCGCGCTCGGTGAAGATCGTCCGCTACACCGACCTGGGCGTGCCGCCGTCGATCGCCAAGCCGGCCGCGCCGCTGATCAACGTGGCCGAGGCTGTGGCGAAGATCCAGGCGCCGCCGCCGCGGATCGCCATCCCCGAGCCCGTGGCCGACGAGAAGGCCACCACCCAGACCATCGCCACCAAGACCGAGATGGCCGAGGCGCTGGCCCCCATCACGTTCGCGGGCAGCGGCGGCGGTGCCGGCACGGGCGACTCGCTGGTCGTGCAGGGCGATGTCGACACGGCGCCGGCGCCGAACGAGTTCGTGGCCGTGGACGAGGAACCGGTGCGCATCAGCATCAACCCGCCGGTCTACCCGGAAGTGGTGCGCGCGGCTGGCGTCGAGGGAACGGTGCTGGTGCGCGTGCTGGTCGGCAGGAACGGGCGGGTCAAGGACGTGATCGTTATCGACGGACCCGAGGCCCTGCGCAAGCCGGCCATCGATTGTGCGCGCACGGCCGTGTTCCGGCCGGCGCAGGTCGATCACAAGCCGCTCGAGGTCTGGGTCAACATGCCGGTGACGTTCAAGCTGCGCGGCTGAGCGCGCGCAAGGGGGACGACCCGCGGGGCGATCAGGCCGGCGACGTCGTCACGGGCGACGGGAACTTGTGTTTCCGGCCGAGCCACCGACCCACCATGGCCTCCAGTTCGGCGCGCCGCACCGGCTTGGCCAGGTAGTCGTCCATGCCCGCCTCCAGGCATTTCTCGCGGTCGCCCACGAGCGCGTTGGCGGTCATCGCCACGATGCCGATGTCGCACACGCTCTCGCCCGCCTCGCCTTCGCGGATGCGGGCGGTGGATTCGTAGCCGTCGACGCCAGGCATCTGGCAGTCCATCAGCACGATGTCGTAGCGGCCGGCTTTCAGGCGCGCGATCGCCTCGCCGCCATCCCCGGCCGCGTCCACGACCAGGCCCATCTTCTGCAGCATCCTGGACGCGACCAGCTGGTTGGTGGGGTTGTCGTCCACGAGCAGCACGCGGCCCGCAAGCGCCGCCGGGACCGCACCGGCGCCCGCCGCCCGTTCGAGGCGCGGGGACACCGCCGACACCTGGCAACGCACACGGAACGTGAACGTCGAGCCCTGTCCCGGCCGGCTCGTGGCCGTCAGCGTGCCGCCCATCAACTGCGCCAGTTGCCGCGAGATGGCCAGCCCCAGGCCGGTGCCGCCGTACTTGCGGGTCGTGGCGCCGTCGGCCTGCGTGAAGGCCGTGAACAGGCGCGCCAGCACGTCGGGCTCGATGCCGATGCCGGTGTCATGGACCTCAACGCACAGCCATCCGGAATCGTGTGAGCCTCGGTCGCATTCGCTGTACAGCCGCAGCGTGACGGCGCCGGACTGCGTGAACTTGATGGCGTTGCCCACCAGGTTGACGATGACCTGGCGCACGCGGGCAGGATCGCCCAGCACCCGTGGCGGCACCGAATCGTCGATATCCACGTCGAAACGCAAGCCGGCCGCGCTGGCCTTCATCGCGATCATCTCAGCGGATTCCCGGACGACCTCGCGCGGATCCCAGGGGATGTTCTCGATCGCGAGCTTGCCCGCCTCGATCTTCGAGAAGTCGAGGATGTCGTTGATCAGGCCCAGCAGCGTCTCGCCGCTGGTGCGGCAGATGTCCAGGTAGTGGCGCTGCTCGGCGGTCGGGTCCGAATCGAGCAGCAACGCGGTCATGCCGATGACGCCGTTCATGGGCGTGCGGATCTCGTGCGACATGTTGGCCAGGAACTCGCTCTTGGCGATGCTGGCCTGTCCGGCGCGGACAGCCAGCTCCTGTGCCTGCGTCGTGGCGGCCGACAGGCGGCGGTTGCTGTCCTGCAGGTCGGCCGTGCGCTCCCGCACCTGGCGCTCGGTCACCAGCTGGCGGCCGCGCAGGAAGGCCACGATGATCACCAGCAGCAGCGTCAGGACGCCGCCGGCGGCGACGACCATCGGCGCCAGGCCCAGGGTGTTGCGGGCCAGGAACGTCCCGGTGGGCCGGGCGCGCAGCACGTAGGCGCGGTCGAACGCGAACACCGGGTAGATGGAACGCAGGTCGGACAGGCCCTCGCCCAGCTTCGTGGCCTTCGTCGCGTCCACGGCCGGTTCGACGCCGGACGTGCCGTCAGGGGCGACCGAGGCCAGGGTCACGCCACGACGGTCGCCGTCCAGGTCGACCAGTTCGACGGCCAGTTCGTCCTTGCGCGAGAACGCGCTGAACAGCGAGTGCTCAAGCACTTCCTGGCAGTCGAGCACGTTCGCCACGAAGCCGCGCAGGCGACGCTCCGCACCGGCGCCCCCGGCAGGATCGAAGACGGGCGTGAAGGCCTGGATGACCGCGGGCCCGTTGGGCTCGGTCAACGGGCGTACCGGATCGCTGGCGGTCGGCATTCCGGTGCGCAGCAACTTCTCGATGGCGACGCCGCGCACCGGGTCCGAGCCCAGGTCGAAGCCCGCCGGCGCCGGCCTGCCGTCATGCGAGGCGCGGAACTGCACGGGAAAATACAGCGGACGCGGCGCGACTGCGAGCGGCTGCCCGTCCGCGCCGCGTTCCCAGATGGCGATCGACGGCATTTCCCGGTCGCCGGGCAGTGACGGCACGGCGGCGCCGCCCGCCACCTGCGGCACCCAGTAGGTGGCGCGGGTCGGCGAGAAGCGCGTCAGCGGCTCGGTGAAGTGCTCGAACTCCCGGCGACCGACCTCAGGGTTGCTCTCGAAGAACGTGGCCAGCAACACCTGTTCGCGCTGGATCACCTGCAGAACCCCGCGCACGCTTTCCGCCTGCGCGTCGGCCGCCCGGTCAAAGGTCGCGCGACGATCAGTGCGCTCCACACCGCGTGTCCACAGCGCAGCCTCGGCGGTCAGCGACAGGCCAAGCGCGGCCACGACGATGGCGTCGAGATGGTGTGCCCAGCGTCGGCCGGCCCAGGCGCCGCGATCGCGCTGGTCGATCACGATCGTGCCCAGCACGGCCAACACCGCCGTGAACGTCATCCACAGCAGGGGCCCGTGGCGCGCGTCACTCACCGTCTTGCCCCAGGTGTCGGCCAGCATGTCGATCCCGACGAGCATCACGACTTCGCCGCTGTGCGCGTCCATCACCGGCGCCAGCGCGGACACGAACGTGGCGTATTCGTCCGTATACGGACCTACGGTCTGCGGTGTGCCCGTCGCGAACACGTCGGCGACGGCGCTGGGCGGCTCCTCGTACACCATGCCGGGCGCGCTGGCCAGCGGATCCATGCGCGGATAGGTCTCGGGGCCGAACACGTACCGGCCGCTGCGCCGCGCGATGGTATAGATGCCGCGAACGGGAATGACGCGCCCGTAGGCCGTGAACTGGTCGCGCAGCTGCTTGTAGGCGGGAGACTGGGCGTCGGCTGCAGTGAAGGCCAGCCTGGACACGATTTCGGGCGTGACCGCGCGCGAGAGCGACGTCGCCCGGCGAAGCAGGTCATCGCGCATGTGACCATCGAGCATGCGCGCGCGCATGCCGGCGGCGGTGAAGCCGAGCGCGGCCAGCGCCGCAAGGCACGCCAGCAAAACCCACCATTTCGGTTTCCGGAATACAGACATGGCCGCGGTCCAACGCTCCTGTTGCCAACGCGATTGCGTACTTCGGTTTCCGGGATCGGTATCGGCAACCAGGACTTTGAACTAAGGGGAAACACGTATTCATTTGCCGGGACGGGCACGGGCGGAAGTCAGAACCCCCGCCCGAGCGTTCAACTTACTATAGTAAGCCCACTTACACCGCCACACAGCCCTTCGCAGGAAGCATCAGGATCGCGATCCCGGCGCGGCGTCGACCACCACACCGGTGGTGAAGTGGAAGACGCGGGGCGTGCCCAGCGTGGTCGACGGGGAGCCGATGGCGTGCACCGCAGCGCCCACGGTCACGGTGAACGCTGTCGAGGCAGGCAGGTCGTCCGTCGGGTCGATGAGCACCCAGTTGTTGGTGCCGCCGCTGCTCACCGAGAACGGGTACGTCGCGCTGCCGCCCGGGCCGGCGATCGTCACCTGGTCGGCCACCGACGTCAGGTCGGCCGGGCGCGAGAACCGCAGCCCCAGGCTGGCGCTGCGATGGACGCCGGTCGCGCCCTCGAGCGGGTCGGTCGCGATCAGCAGCAGGGCCGTCGTGTCGGTGAAGAACGAGAACTGGTAGGGCGCCGCCAGCGGGTTGCCCGCCGCGTCAGTCAGCCCGGTGCCCAGCGTGACGGTGACCTGCACGCCCTCGGTCCAGGTGCTCGAATGCGTGATGACGACGGTGCGGAGGTCCTGCCACGTGGTCGTGGCCGAACCACCGCCCGTGAGGACGACCTGGCCCGTGGCGCTGGCCGGCGCCATGTCCTCGTTGAAGATGACCGTGATGAAGGCGTTCGTCAGCACGCCGGCGGCGCCGTCGGCGGGCGTCGTGCCGGCGACCAGCGGCGGCGTCGTGTCGGGGGTGTTGTCCCCGGGCGAATCGGCGCTGCCGCAGTCGGCCAGGGCCAGCGCAACGACGGCCAGCATCGCGGCCAGGACCAGCGGATAGCGTGCCCTCATGTGCCTGCTCCTTGGCGCGGTGAAATCGCCCGTGTAGTATGAAATATAGGTCAGGGCGTCCGCCGACCAACGTCATTCTTGCGAACATTACCGCCGGTCCCGGAGTACTACGCCAGTTGATCGTCACATCAGGAAGCGTCGAACCCGTCCCCCAGGGGACTGCGGAGGAACCTCTAATGCGCTGCCACGACCTCGACTACACCATCCTCGGCGACGACATGCAGATCGTCGAGATCGGCCTCGACCCCGGCGAAACCGTCATCGCCGAAGCCGGCGCCCTCAACTACATGGACGAGGGCATCACCTTCGAGGCGCGCATGGGCGACGGCTCCAAGCCGGGCGGCGGCGTCTTCGATGCGCTGCTGAGCGTCGGCAAGCGCGTGCTGACCGGCGAGTCCATCTTCCTGACCCACTTCACCAACCGCGGCGCCGGCAAGCGCACCGCCGCTTTCGCCGCGCCGTACCCCGGCCGCATCATCCCGCTGAACATGCCCGAACTGGGCGGCCGGTTCATCTGCCAGAAGGACGCGTTCCTGTGCGCGGCCCTCGGCACGAGCATCTCGATCACGCTGCAGCGCAAGCTCGGCACCGGCTTCTTCGGCGGCGAGGGTTTCATCCTGCAGAGGCTCGAGGGCGACGGCCTGGCCTTCGCCCACGCCGGCGGCACCGTCGTGCGCAAGGACCTGCGCGGCGAAACGCTGCTGGTCGACACCGGCTGCCTGGTCGGCTTCACCGAGGGCATCGACTACGACATCCAGCGCGCGGGCAACCTCAAGAGCATGATCTTCGGCGGCGAGGGCCTGTTCCTGGTGACGCTGCGCGGCCACGGCACGGTGTACCTGCAGTCGCTGCCGTTCTCCAGGCTGGCCGACCGGATCGTGGCGAGCGCGCCGCAACTGGGCGGCAAGTCGCGCGATGAAGGTTCACTGCTGGGCGGACTCGGGCGGGTGCTGGGCGGCAGCTAGCAGCTGCTGTCCGGGGTGGTTGCAACGGGACGCTGGCGCTCCCACGCCAACGCGGCCTCAAGGTAGATGCAACGCGACCGCTCGCATGCTTCCCGCTTGCAGCCGTCGGTGCTGAACCTGCAGTACGCGGCCGCGTCGTTGTTGCAGAGCGTCCCTTCGACCGTCCAGCACTTGAGGTC
>CAIOLW010000281.1 GCA_903859215.1 uncultured bacterium
ACCGCGAAGACGCCGCGGCTGAACCGCTCGTCCACGCGCGCGTCATCGACCAGGGGCACCGCCGAGCCCGAGACGGCGCCCGAACCCGGGTCGAATCGCTGGGCGACGAGCACGCCCTCGCGGATGTAGAGCAGGTGTTTCGAGGCGTAGCAGACGTTCGAGGCGACTTCCAGGACGTGGGTCCTCTTGGTCGACCCGAGCTCGCCCATCAGGATCGCCGGTTCCCGGCCCGCACCGGCGCCGCTGCGCCGCGCCAGGTAGAGGAAGTGCTTCCCGTCGGGCAGGAACCACGGGTAGCGGTGCGTCGATTCCTCGCGCGCCGCATCGAGCGCGGTGGCCGCCGTGACCTTGCCGCCGTCGTCCTTCACCTGCCAGATGGGCCCGACGGCCGTGCTGCCGTAGATGATGACGCCCGTGCTGCTCCATGAGGCGCCGCGCGGGTCGATGTCCTCGGCCAGCGTGATGACGGCGCCGCCGCCCGTGTCCACGCGCTTGAGCTTGTCGCCGGCGAAGAAGCCGAGGCTGCGGCCGTCTGGCGAGAAGAACGGCCCCTCGGCGTCCTCGGTGCCGGGAATGGGGCGCGCGTCGTTCGCGTCGATCGAGCGGACCCAGAGCATGTCGGGGCCCTCGCCGTTGCGCGCGCAGAAGGCGAGCAGTTTCCCGTCGGGCGACAGGGTCAGGGGCATCGGGCTGTCCGTGCTCGAGGAGAACACGACGCCCGGCGGGGGCAGGATGGACGCATGCACGCCGCTGCCGGCCGCGCCGCCGCCGCCACGGCCGCCGCCGTGCAGCGCGCGCCACGCGAAGAATCCGGCAGCCAGCAGGCACACCGCGGCGATCACCCATGGTGCCGGCGATGCGCGCCGCCGCGCCGGCTGCGCCTGGAATGTCGGCGCGATCATCGACACGCTGGCCGCGCCGCCCTCGGCCGCCCACCGCAGCTGCAGCTTCACGTCGTGCGCGGTCTGGACGCGGTCGTCCGGGTCCTTGGCCAGCATCGCGCCCACCAGCCGGTCGAGCGCCGGCGGGCTGACGGGCAGCAGTTCGCCCAGCGTCGGCGGCACATCGCGCATGATGGCGCTGATCAGGCTGGCCTGGCTCTTCCCCTCGAAGGCGCGGCGGCCGGTGGCCATCTCGTACAGCACGCAGCCGAGCGACCACAGGTCGCTGCGCGCGTCGGCCTCGCGGCCGTCGAGCTGTTCGGGCGCCATGTACTGGAACGTGCCGACGATGGTGCCCTCGGCCGTCAGCGGCGCGGCGATGGTGGGCGACTGCGACAGCGCCGCCATCGTCAGGCTGCTGCCGTCGCCCGGGCCCGCGAGCCCGGTCGCGCGCGCGAGGCCGAAGTCCATCAGCTTCGTGCCGGACTTCGTCAGCATCACGTTGCCGGGCTTCAGGTCGCGGTGGACGATGCCCGCGCGATGGGCGCGGTCCAGGGCGTCGGCGATCTGCGCGCCGATGCGCAGCACCTCGGCGACCGGCAGCGCGCCCTTGGCCAGGCGCTGCGCGAGCGTCTCGCCGTCGACCAGCTCCATCACCAGGTAGTCGATGTTCCCCTCGCGGCCGATGTCGTGCAGCGTGCAGATGTGCGGATGGTTCAGCGAAGAGACGGCGCGGGCCTCGCGCTCGAAGCGCGCGCGCACCTCGGGGTTGTCCGACAGGTGCGAGGGCAACACCTTGATCGCCACCTCGCGGCCCAGGCGCGTGTCCTTCGCGCGGTAGACCTCGCCCATGCCGCCGGCGCCGAGCGGCGCGACGATCTCGTAGGGCCCCAGGCGCATGCCGGCGGCCAGTGCCATCAGCGCGTGACCTCCGTCGTCCAGTTCAGGACCACGTCGAAGACGTCCGCCGCATTCGCGTCGAGCGGCAGGTTCAACAGGAAGCGCTGGCCTGCCGCGTCGGCCACGTAGCGGTTGCGCGTCTGGTCGCCGCGGGTCAGCGTCGCGTCGAAGAGTTTCACGGGAATGCCGGCCTGGAAGGCGCCGCCGGGATCGACCGTCACCGCCATCAGCGAGGCGCCGCGGTTGCCGCGATAGAAGAGCTCGCGACCATCGGCGCGCCACTGCGGGTCCGAGCCGCCGCTCGTCGAGACCTGCCACTTGCCGCCCTGGCCGGGGAACGAGCGCACATAGACTTCCGGGTGGCCTGATTCGTTGGACGAGTAGGCGAGCCACCGCCCGTCCGGTGAGAGGCGGCCGCTGGTCTCCGGGTAGGGCGTGCCGACCAGGGTGCTGGTCTGGCCGCGCCCGTCGGCAGTGAGGGTCATGACATCGGAATTGCCCGAAGGCCAGCCGCTGATGATCAGCGTGCGCCCGTCGCGCGTCCAGTCCGTCGGGCCGGCATGGTACCGCGCGACGAGCAGCGAGTCCTCGGCGCCCGTGCCGTCGGCAAAACGCTCGCGCACGGCGTAGGGCCCGTTGATGGACGCCGCGTAGGCGATGCGCCGCCCGTCGGGGGACCACAGCGGCCAGATCTCGCTGCCGTCGCCGAACGTCAGTCGCGACGCCGCGCCGCGCTTGAGGTCCCGCACCCAGATGTCCTGGGTGCCGCTCTTCGCATCGACGATCCCATAGGCCAGGCGCTCGCCGTCCGGCGAGAGCGCCAGTTCGCGATAGGCGCCCGGCGCGCCTTCGCGGCCCAGGCGCCGGCCGCCGCGGTCGGTCCAGACCAGTTCGCTGCGTTCGTTGGAGCCGCCGGCCATCGTCACCAGGACGCCCGACCGCGAGACCGAGAAGTTGGCCTGCCCGTTGGCGCGCAGCATGATCTTCTCGGCGACGGGGAACGGGTCGCCGCGCCATTTGGCCGCGCCGACGTCCAGGTGGCGGGCCATGAGCGTGGAGTCGAGCGCGTACATCACAAGGTCGGGCGGCGCGAAGGCCGGGCGGCTGTCCACCTTGCCGAGCGCGACGGACTTGTCGGAACCAAGTGTCCCCAGCTTCAGGGTCAGCCCCGGCTCGCCGCTGGACAGGAACACGACGAACAGGAAATGCTTGCCGTCCGGCAGGAAATACGGCCATGCGTGCTCGATCTCGTGCGCGCTCCGCTCGAGCGTCGTGGCCGGGCTCGCCGTGCCGCCGTTGGCGGAAACCTGCCGCAGCGAATCGCCCGCCGCGCCGTCGAACAGGATGACGTCGCCGGCGCCCCACGAGCCGTCGGCGGCGCTCTTGGTCTCGCACAGCAACTGCGGCGGCCCGCCGGCCACGGCGATCTTCTTGAGCGCGCTGCCGATGAAGTAGCCCAGGTAGCGGCTGTCGGGCGACCAGAACGGCCGGCCCGCATCCTCGGTGCCCGGCAGCGGGTTGGCGGCCAGCGCGTTCAGCGGGCGCACCCAGATCATGCTGCGGCCCAGCGTGTCCGCGGCCTGGAACGCCAGCAGCCGCCCGTCGGGCGAGATCGTCGGCCAGGTCATCGAGCGCGCGCCGGCCGGCGGGCCCATCGAGAATCGCGTGACCTCGGGCACCGGCTCCTTGCGCAGGGTCGTCGTCGCGACGGCCCCGCAGGCGGCCAGGCCCAGCACGGCGGCCAGCAGCCAGGCGACGCGCTCACGCGAGCGCCGGCGCGCGGTCACCGGCGCCGGCACGCCGGCCTGGGAACCGCCCTCGGCCACCCAGCGCAACTGCAGCTTCACGTCATGCGCCGTCTGGATGCGCTCTTCGGGATCCTTCGCCAGGCACGCCTTCACGGTGCGGTCGAGCCCGGGCGGCGTCAGCGGCGCGGCGGTGGCGATGGGCACCGGCTCGGCGTTCATGATGGCGCCGATGAGCCCGGCCTGGCTCTTGCCTTCGAAGGCCCGCCTGCCGGTCGCCATCTCGTACATCACGCAGCCCAGCGCCCAGATGTCGCTGCGGGCGTCGGCCTCGCGGCCCTCGAGCTGCTCGGGCGACATGTAGAGGAACGTGCCGACGATGGTGCCCTGCGTGGTCAGGCTGCGCGAGATGGTCAGTGCGCTGGTCGCGTCGCCGGGATTCGCGCCCGGCAGCGCGGCGCGCGCCAGGCCGAAGTCCATCAGCTTGGCGCCGCTGCGCGTGAGCATGATGTTGCCGGGCTTGAGGTCGCGGTGGATGATGCCGCGCCGGTGCGCCACGTCGAGCGCCTCGGCGACCTGCATCGACACGCGCAGCAGCTCTTCCGGCGGCAGCGGACCGCGATCCAGGCGGGCGCCCAGCGTCTCGCCCTCGATCAGCTCCATCACCAGGTAGTCGATGCCGCCCTCGTGACCGACGTCGAACAGCGTGCAGATGTTCGGATGGTTGAGTCCCGAGATGGCGCGCGCCTCGCGCTCGAGCCGCGTCCGCGCATCCTCGGTCTCGGCCAGGTGCTGGGGCAGGACCTTGACCGCCACGTCGCGCCCCAGGCGCGTGTCGCGGGCGCGGTAGACCTCGCCCATGCCGCCGGCGCCCAACATGCCGACGATCTCGTAAGGGCCCAGCCGGGTACCGGCAGCCAGCGCCATGTCACGCCTCTTTCGCCAGGGACGCCTGCCGCCGTCGGGCCAGGGTTTGGCCTTGCCGGGGGCACCGCGTCTTCCGGCGGTGCCTGGTCAGCATCGAAACATGATAGAATTATTCCGATATTGTGACCATAGAAATCAGTTTCAATTCCCAGGCATGATTCCCACGCAGGGCCGGATCGCCCACCCGGGACTCCTGGGAGCCTATAAGCTCTTCTGTGGCAGCCATTAATGAAATAAACGGGTTCCACTCCCTTTTTCTCCATCAGGGGGAACTTTGCCGACCCCGGATTCCGTTGTCCCCCCGCAAGCGTCGTGGCGTGCGCGCATCGGTTGCCGCCCCCGCCACCGCTGATGGTCCAGACCGCATCCGGAGGTACGTTGCATGAAGTTGGTAAAGTTCGCGGCCGGCTCGCTGCTGGCCCTGTTGCTGGCGATCGCGTCGCCCGGCCTCGCCGGCGGCATCGCCGTTGTCGACTATGTCGGTTTCGGCTGGGAGACGGGCGGCCTGGCGGCCAGCCTGCCCGGCGACCAGTTCTCAGTGGCCACCGTCGTCACCCAGATCGACCCGCGCTTCGGGATCAACCTGGGCAGCGCCGAGGGCACACTCTATATCACCGGGCTGTCCAGCCAGGGCGCCGTCACCGACCCGGGGACGGGCGTCACCACGATCACCTACGCCGGCGGCACGCTGGCCATCTACGGTGATGCGTCGCGCAACCACGACTGGGGCACGTACCCGGCCAACGGCACGGTCCCGTCCACATTCACCGACGGCAACCTGGTCTTCGCCGGCAGCTTCACGAGCTTCACCCTCAGCCTGCTGCCCTCGGGCGCCGGCATCTACGAGGGCCTGCTGAACGGCACCGGTGGCTCGGC
>CAIOLW010000282.1 GCA_903859215.1 uncultured bacterium
ACCGTCGCCGTGCCGTTGAAGGCGCTGCTGTTCGAGCCGTAGATCGTGAAGTAGCGGAAATCGGGGTCGACCGGGGCGCCCCACGTAAGCGTCGAGACGTTCAGCCGCGCGAACCCGGCCGGCACCGACGGCGCCAGGTTGTCCTTCGAGTAGCCGCTGTCGGGCATTGAGTACCAGAACGAGCGGCCGTCAGCCATCGCAGCCGAGACGCAGAACGATGTGCGCTTCATGCCGCCGCTGATCGACGAGTCGGCCAATGTCGACACCACGGTCTGGTAGCTGGCCAGGCCAACCGCCGGCACAGTGGTCACCAGGTCCCAGGTCCCGCCCGCGGGCAGGCCCTTGGTCGGGGTCGTGGCCACGCGCCGCCAAACGATGTAGCTGGCCACCGGATCGACGCTGCCGGACTTGTCCTGGAAGCTGGCGTTCCAGCGCAGGCGCACCTGGCCGCCCTGGTCGCGCGGGATGTCGGTGATCGCCGAGATGACCGGAGCGCCCGAGTCGACCATGTTGGCGATCACCTGGCGGAACCAGGCATGGTCGTTCGCGTACACGCTGAACATGTCCGGCGCATGCGTGAAGAGGTTGACCTTGCCCGAGCCGCGATAGCGCGTCACCAGCGCCTGCCGCCCGCCGTTGTTGGTAGCCGCCACCTGCGCAGATGGGTCGGTCACCACGAGCTGGTTGTAGTTGCAGTACGTGTTACTGAAATTGATCGTCGCGGGCAAACCGTACGCAAGGCGATGCCCCGCCTGGGTGACGGTGAGGTTGGGCGTCACGGCGCTGTTCTTCCAGAGGTAGTCCGCTGTGTTGACGCCGATCAGGTAATTATTCACAGCGTTAGTGAAGGTCATATCGGCAGAGCCGCCGCAGAAGTTCACAACGCCGCCGCGCGCGGCGTAGTAGTAAAGCGCCGTGACGGCCGCCGTGGTGGGGATACCGCCATCCTCGGCAATGAAGACGTACCGGTAGGATGCCAGGTCGAAAGTATCCCAAGCGATGGAAATCGCCGTCTCGCAGGATACCCCCAATTCAGAAAGCGTACCCGAGACGGACGACGCGACGTTGCCGAGCACCAGCACCGGCGGCAGGCTGGAGCCGGCGAGCATGTTGGAAACGACCTTGTACATCACCGCTTGGTCCGCCGCGTTGCCGTACGCCCAGAAGATGGGCGAGAACGCCCAGAAATCGAAGTGTCCCTCGCCCAGTTTCTTCGAAGCGGCAAGCACGGTACCGTCGGGCATCCTGGCCGCGACGTGCGCCGACGTGTCGTTGATGCGCAGGGTGTAGCCCGCGGCGTTGATGTTGGCATAAGTGTAGGTGGTGGGCAGCCCGCGCGTGAGGTAGCTGTACGGGTCCGTGACCGTGAGATGCGGGGCGGTAGACGTGGTGTATGGGTAGTACGAGGTATTGTTTAGGATCAAGCGGTTATTGATGGAGAGGACGAATGCGGGAGTACTGGCCCAACCGAGGAAATGCAGGAAGCCGCCGGCGTTGGCGTAGGCCGCCAGGTTCGCGACATCAGCGTCCGTCAGGGCCTCGCCGTCCCCGCACAGGAAGACATGGGCATAGGGCGTCAGGTTCATCGAAGCGGTGGCCGTCCCACGGTAGTAGTCGTAGGACCAGCCAGCGGCCTCAACGGCCGACCGCACCATGCTCTCGCTCACATCATCCGCGGCATCAATGACGAGCACGCGCGCCGACTTGTCCGGGCTCTGGATGAAGGTGCCTTCAGGGACGACCGGTTCCGCTCCCGTCCCCATGGCCGACGTCGACCGGTCGGCGGCAAGCGCAGATGTCACAAGCAGCGTGGCCCACAGCGCCATGAGGCTGAGGCGAACGGAAGTGCGCATTTTCGGGGGTCCCTTCGACGTTCGGGGCGCAATCGAGGCGGACGCGTTCGAGCCGCCGGCGGCAGGATGCAAACTCAAAATCACACTGTGATGATAGAAGATTGGCGTCTATTTGATCAATGAGAATTCCGGGCAAATCAATCCAGGGTTCCCCAGGAAGGGGTTGGCCCGCCGTCCCCGGAACGGAACCCGGCGGGCCACAACAACTTGGACAAAACCGGTCATTTCACCAGCATGACCTTCTGCGTCTCGCTGTGCGCCCCGGCGTCGATCCGCCCGAAGTACACACCCGAAGGAACGGCCTGCCCGTTGTCCGACTGCCCGTCCCAGGCCAGTTCGTGCGCGCCCGCGCCCTGGCTGTCGCTCACCAGCGTGCGCACCAGCGCGCCGTCGGCGTTGAACACGCGCACCGTGACCGGGGTGGCCTCGGGCAGCGTATAGGCGAACGTCGTGCGCGGGTTGAACGGGTTCGGGTAATTGCGCAGGCCCAGGCGGTCGACGACCTCGGCTGGCAGGCTGGCCACTCCGACGGACGTGACTTCCTTGAATGCCGATCCGGACATGCTGACGTCGAACGGCCCGGTGTGCGCGTTCACCACGAAGCCCTCGAGCGCGACGTTGCCCGCATCCCCACTGACCACGCACACGGCCCCGACGGCGATCCCGACGACCGCACCCGGGGAGAGGCGATCGTTGAGGCGGAACCCGACCTTGCGGGTGGCCGCGTCCAGCGACACCGAGCACGGGTTGCAGACGGGGCCGCTCGCCGGGTCGCCCAGCAGCTGGCCGGTGTCTTCATCGTAGAGGTAGACGTCGACGGTGGCGCCGCTGCCGGACGGAGTCCCGGCCAGGCCGGCCGTGTACGTCATGTAGATCGTGGAGTCGAAGGTGTACGGCGCGCCGGGCGCCGCACCCGGCGACACCGGCAGGTTGCTGACCGTGTAGACGCGGCCGCACGGCAGCGTGGCGCCGGAACCGGCGGCGCCCACCTCGACCGGGCTGAACCCGAATACGGAAAGGTCGGACGCGCTGGTGTGCGAGTTCGTGACGAAACCCTGCAGGTTGACACCGTCCGGATCAGGGCCGGGGACGACGAGGACGCCGAAGCCCAGCTTGAGGCCATGCAGCCCGCCCGAGGGGGCGAACAGGTCCTCGATGTTGACGCGCGTCGAGGTGCGGGTCGGGTCGAGGTCCAGGGCGCAGGGGTTGCAGACGTCGGTGCCGTCGAGGCCGCGCATCGGAGTACCACTGTTGTCGTACAGGTACAGGCTGTTCGGGGTCGGCGGCTTCGGGCCGACGCAGGCGACGCCGCTCGCGTAGGTCGCGTAGATCGTCGTGTCGAAGGCGTAGGGCGCGCTGTTGATCCTGCCTGAAGACTCGCAAACGTGCGGCGCGCAGAACTGCTTGGCCTGGGAGGCGCCTGCCGCCATCACCAGGGCGATGACAGCGGCGGCGGGCACGACGAATTTCCGGAGAACGCCGGCGGGGTTGTTCATGGTCCGGCTCCTTTGGTCAGGGGAAGGTCCATCACGCGGATGGACCATTCATCTTACCAACGGCGCCCTCAAAAGGCTACTCTTTTGGTCTTGATTAAGGGATCTCAGCGCTGGGTTTTCTTCTTCGGGCTGGATGTGACCATCGCCAGGAACGGCGCCAACGCCGATTCCGTCCATTTCGCGACGATGTGCCGCCGGATCCGCAGCGTCCGATCGCCCCGGTCGTGCATCATCCGCGCGCACTCGTCCGGCCTCACCTTATATATGGAGCACCTGCCGCGGTCGTAGAAGACGCAGCGCCCGGGCTGGGCGATCTCGGCCAGAGTCCAGCGGCTGCCGGGCTTCTTCCCATCGCGCAGCTTGTGGGGCATGAGGCCCAGCTGCTGGGTGCCGTCGGCGATGTGAGTGACGCCGATCCCGAGGTACTTGCGGAAGGTCTCCTCCACCGTCAGGTCGAGGTGCTTGGCCAGACGCGGGATCTGTTGCGGCAGGAACCAGCCGGGCGCATTGAGGCACGCGGCGCGACAGGCATCGCACTCGCAGGTGGTGACGGAGAAATCCTCGCGCTTGGGGATGGCGGGGATCGGCGCGGCCACCGGCTCGACGATCGGCGGCGTCGGCGCCGGCGACGGCACGGGCTTGCCGGCACGGAACGGAGCGGGCCGGCCACCTGGCCTGCCGCTCGGCTTGAAGCTCGGCTTGCCGGTCGGCTTATCAGTCGGCCGCCCCCCGGCTGTCGGCTTCGCGCCACGCGGCCCCTTCGGTCCGGCCGTCGTCGACGTTGCCGACCTGGTCGTTGACCTGGTCGTCGATCTGCTCACCGGCTTGGCCGCTCCCGTGGACCGCGGCGTGCGCGAGGTGCGGGCTGGCTTGTTGCCCTTCGGGCTCATGGCGGCGCTCCCGGTTGGATGGCTCTGGCTCACCTGACCCAATCCTGCTATGAATGGGCCCGATCCGCCAGCGTTGAACCGCGGAACCCACGGATGAAACCATGACCGACCCCGCCCCCACCACTCTGCGCATCGGCGTCAGCGCCTGCCTGCTGGGCCAGGAAGTGCGCTTCGACGGCGGCCACAAGCACGACCGCTGGCTGACCGGCACGTTGGCCCAGTGGTGCGAGCTGGTGCCCGTCTGCCCCGAGGTCGAAGTCGGCATGACCATCCCCCGCGAGTCGGTGCGCCTGGAGGGCGATGCCGAGGCGCCCCGGATGGTGGCCCCGCGTTCGGGCGTCGACTGGACCCGGCCGATGAACGAGTGGGCGCGCACGCGGTCCCGCGAGTTGGCGGCCGAGGACCTGGACGGGTTCGTGTTCAAGAAGAACTCGCCCAGCTGCGGCCTCTTCCGGGTGAAGGTGCACCCCGGGAAGGGGATGCCGGCCCGCGGCGGCCGGGGCCTGTTCGCCGCCGCGTTCGCGGCCGCCCATCCCCTGGTCCCGGTCGAGGAGGAGGGCCGGCTGGTCGACGCCCGGCTGCGGGACAACTTCGTCGAGCGCATCTTCGCCTACCGCCGGGCGCGCGACGTGTTCACCGGGCGCTGGAGCCGCGGCGCCGTCGTGGCCTTCCATTCCCGCGAGAAATACCTGCTGATGGCCCACAGCCCGAAGCATTACCAGGAGCTGGGCCGGCTGGTTGCGGCCATCGCCCAGGAGCCGCCGGCGGCCTTCCGCGACCGCTACCTGGCGCTCTACATGGAAGCCCTGGGCGTGCTGGCCACCCCGCGGCGGCACGTCAACGCCCTGCAGCACGTGGCCGGGCACCTGCGCGGACAGGTGGGCGACGCCGAGCAGAAGCGCCTGCTCGCGGTCATCGAGGACTACGGCCGGGACCTGGTCCCGCTGATCGTCCCGGTCACCCTGCTGAGGCACTACATCGAACTGCTGGACGTCCCCTACGTGAAGGACCAGGCCTACCTGAACCCGCATCCGCGGGAACTGATGCTCCGCAATCACGTCTGACCGGGAGCCCGCGGCGCGCGGACCCCGGCGACGCCGCAGGGTTTTTGCCGGGCTTCACCGATTGCGGGTTGACACGATTTGCGGTTGACCTATTTTCTGCGCGACCTCTGCAACATGCGTTGCGACTAATTCGTCGTCAGCGCGGGTACGGCAGGGATCATTCCGGCGGCGGTGGAATCCCCGGCCGGTCACGGAGGCACGGTCAGACCTCACGGAGGCGACCCCTTGAGAGAACAAACAGCTCGCCTGGACATCCGCGCCGGCCAGAGCCGGAGAATGCAGGTGGTCGATACGGGATCCGCTCCCGACGACCCTCCCTCGCTTGTCGCCGCGCCCGATCTCGTCGACGCGCCCGCGAACATTCCTGCCCTGCCGATCCAGCTCGAACACTTCCTGGCCAAGCGACTGCCGAAGACCGGTCCGCG
>CAIOLW010000283.1 GCA_903859215.1 uncultured bacterium
ATGCCGGTCAGCCGGTGGCATCGGGCTCGTACATGTACCGCCTCGAGGCGGGCCCGTACAGCCAGGTCATGAAGATGACGTTGGTGAAATAGTACGGATGGATGCAGCGCCGGTCGGGCGCTCTCGGGACTCACCCCCCGGAGCGCCTGGCCGGCCTTCCGGCATGCATGGACGCTGGCCGGAATCGACCAAGTCACGGAAGAAAAAGTGCATCAATTCCCAATCGGGGGGGAACCCATGAAGAGATTCGTCCTAAGCCTGCTTCTGCTGGCCCTCATGGCCGGCGGGGCGTTCGCCCAGACGGTTGATCCGGGCTGGTCGGCGTTCGTGATTCGCCTGGCGACAACCGGTGGCGCGGCGCCCAGCATCATCAACAGCAACACCTACGGCGGCACCGACGCCCTTTGGATCAACACGGCGGAGGCCGGCCAGAAGGTTGGTCTGGGCACCGACAAGATCAACGGCGCCAAGATCTCGCAGATCGCGGGCCTGCACATCGACCGCCTCGATCCCGTGGTGTCCCCGCCCTGGTCGCTTTGGGGACCGTATTTCAACATCTGGGTGACTGACGGTCTGGGTCATTACGCGGTCGTGGCCAACGAGCCCTCCGACGGCGAGTGGGCCGGCAGCCGCTGGGACGTTCCCAGCTGGAGCTTCCTCCAGACCAAGCGCTGCAAGGTCTATGAGACCACCGGCTCGTCGGGTGGCGAGCCCGGCACGAGCTGGGTGGCTGCCTACACCGGCAAGGCCAGCGGCCTGGTGTTCGCGGACGTTGCGAACCTCGTCGTTTCGCCGCCCCCGGTGGCCTACATCCTGGCCGGCAACGGCGTGGGCGGCGGCGCCCCCGATGACTTTTACACCAACGTCGCGCGCGGCTTCAACTGGATGTTCGGTGACACCGGCGCGAACTATCTCAGCGGCTATGTCGTCGACAACTACACGGCGACCGCGGCGTTCAACGTGACCAACGTCACGCAGGGCACTCACTTCGCCCAGATCCAGCCGGCGATCACCGCCGCGAACTCCGGTGACGTGATCAGCGTCGGCGCCGGCACCTACAATGAGGGCCTGAGCATCGGCAAGAGCCTGACCATCCTGGGCCCGAACGCCAACCTCAGCCCGAACACGGGCACGCCGGTGGCGCCCGCGGTGCTGGCCCCTCTGGGCAACACCCACGCCATCGAGGGCACGGCTGCCGGTGTGTCGGTCACCGTCAAGGGTCTGAACTTCGACCTGACGGGAACCAACAACGATTACCGTTTCGTCCAGCTCATCAACCAGGCCAACGACACCTGGACGTTCGAACACAACGTGTTCGCCAACGCCCGGGAGTGCGTCAACGGAAACTGGTACCTGACCGGGACGTTGGGCGATCTCTACTTCAACCTGCTCGACAACCTGTTCACGGGCAGCATCGTTTCGAACGGTATCGCACTGTGGGGCACCGGCGTGCACCACGTGGACATCCGCGATAATGTCTTCCGGGACAATCAGGGCTGGGCCCTGAATGTGAACAATGTCTATGGGGCCATCAGCAACAACTTGTTCACGGACACCGCAGTGACCGGGCCGAACTGGTACGATGACCAGTCGGGCATGATCATCGCCTCGGCGAACAACAACGTCGTGGTGTCGGGCAACACGTTCAGCAATCTGGGCGCGATCGGCATCAGCATCTACGACGGGTTCGATGGCGTGCTGACCGGTACCGGCAACTCCTTCACCGGTTGTGCCACGGCCGGTGTGCGGGTGCGCCCCGGCGCGCTCGACCTCAGCGGTGTTGCGTTCAGCGGCAACACGTTCAACGGCAGCGCTCAGGGCGTGCTGAACTCCTCCAGTTTGTTGCTGAATGCCATCAACAACTCGTGGGGCAACGCCAGTGGCCCGGCCAACGCTGTCCTGAATCCGCCCGGCACCGGCGCCCCGGTGTCGAACGGCGTCCTGTTCACGCCCTGGGTCGGCCGCACGACCAGTGTCGTGGCCAAGACCGCCACTCCGGCCGGCTCCTTCTTCCTGCCGGACGGCGGCATTCCGGGTATCGGTGTGGACGGCGACGGCGCCCCCGGGTTCGGCACCGGCTCGATCAAGGCTCCGAACGCCTACACGCGCTACGAATTCGACCCCTTGGCGTCCTTCGGCCGCAACGTCAGTGTCGGAGAGCTGTATCGTATCAGCTACCTGACGAAGAAGGGTACCCTGCACACGGTCGACGCGTCGGATTGGTTCCTGTACATGTACACTGAGCCGTACGTCGGTGGCCATTCCAGCTGGTACGGCAACCGCATCGGTTCGGAACCTTACTTCGCGCACAACATGCTCGAGACCGCAGGTGCCTGGAACCAGTGGACGACCGATGCCGGCGCCAACAATCGCCTGCGGTTCTTCGATTCGTCGCCGCCGACCAACTACTACGGCAGCTACACCGACGGGTTCCTGTCGGACCTGACGGGCAATTCGCTGTACACGAGTCAGCTGATTCACAAGATGGGCCTGTCCGTCGGCACCGCCTGGGCCGCCGGCTTCAACGGCCAGCTTGACGGCCTGGTCATCGAGCTCAACAGTGGCCAGACCCTGAAGGTCAACTTCGAGTCCGGCAACGCGGCCGTCGCCATGACGCCGGCCACCAGCGGCCCGATCAACTGCAGTCAGTCGCAGACCGTGACGGTCAACCTGACCAAGACCGAGGGCATGGCGGACGTGTTCGGCTTCAATGCCGTCGTGCGCGCCACCGGTCCGGTCAATTGGGGCACGGTCACCAGCCTGGCGCCGTTCGGCGGCACCACGCAGTTCTTCGCCTTCAACCAGGGCGACGGCACGTACATGATCTCGGGCACGACGGTGGGCAGCCCGACCCAGCCGATCAGCGGCGCGGGCACGACCCCGTTGTTCTCGATCCAGTACATCGCCACGGGCACGGGCACGGCGAACATCTCGTTCGACAGCTTCTCGCTGCGTGACCCGAACAATGCCCCGATCCCTTCGATCGCGACCGGCGCTTCCATCGCGATCGACTGCACCGCTCCCCTGGCCGTGACCGCCATCACGGCGGCCCCGGGCCACAACAAGGTCATCGTGGGTTGGACCCCCAATGGCCTGGACACGGTGAACTACGAAGTCTACCGCGGCCTGTGGACCACCGGCGCGACGGGTGTCTCGGCCTACCCCGAGTACGACGACCTGTCCGGCAACGCGATCCCGGCACGTCCGGCGACGCGCGCGGCTGCTGCTGCCGGCCCGGCGTGGGTGCTGGCGGGTACCGTGCCGTTCGGCACGACGACCTTCACCGACACGTGGGCCACTGCCGCCAACCGCGGCGTGTACTACTACGAAGTGTTCGCCGTCGACGCCGCGAACAACCCCAGCGCCCCGGCCGCGGCCAACAAGCGCGCGACCAACTACTGGCTGGGCGACCTGGACGGCGTGGCGGGCAACATGGTGCCCAACGGCCTGGTCAACGTTTATGACATGACCGTGCTCGGCACGTATTTCGGCACCGCCTCGGTGGCGCTGAATTCCGCGGCCAGCCCGGTGGACGTCGGCCCGACCGACACGTATGGGCGCCTGGGCATCCCGACGACCGACAGCAAGATCAACTTCGAGGACCTCATGGTGTTCGCCATGAACTTCGGCGTGGTCACGGCTGCGAAGTCGGACGCTTCTGTGGGTACGTCGGTGGACCTGGCGTGGGTGCAGTACAGCGACGGCTCCAAGGCGCTGCGCCTGGTGGACGGCGCCGGTCTGAAGGGTCTGCGCGTGACGGCTGACCTGCCCGCGGGCGCCGTGACGGCCGGCAAGCTGCTCGACGAGCAGTCCGAGCTGACCTTCCTGCGCAACGTCGGCGACAACCTCGACGCCAGCGTCGCGGTGATGGGCGTCAACACGACCTTCACCGGTACGGGCGACCTGTTCGTGATCCCGGCCGGCTCGACCATCGAGCTGACCGACCTGACGATCACCGCCCGCGCCATCGACAACAGCAAG
>CAIOLW010000284.1 GCA_903859215.1 uncultured bacterium
CTTGCTGTTGTCGATGGCGCGGGCGGTGATCGTCAGGTCGGTCAGCTCGATGGTCGAGCCGGCCGGGATCACGAACAGGTCGCCCGTACCGGTGAAGGTCGTGTTGACGCCCATCACCGCGACGCTGGCGTCGAGGTTGTCACCGACGTTGCGCAGGAAGGTCAGCTCGGACTGCTCGTCGAGCAGCTTGCCGGCCGTCACGGCGCCCGCGGGCAGGTCAGCCGTCACGCGCAGACCCTTGAGGCCGGCGCCGTCCACCAGGCGCAGCGCCTTGGAGCCGTCGCTGTACTGCACCCACGCCAGGTCCACCGACGTGCCCACAGGCGCGTCGGACTTCGCAGCCGTGACCACGCCGAAGTTCATGGCGAACACCATGAGGTCCTCGAAGTTGATCTTGCTGTCGGTCGTCGGGATGCCCAGGCGGCCGTACGTGTCGGTCGGGCCGACATCCACCTTGCTGGCCGCGGAATTCAGCGCCACCGAGGCGTTGCCGAAGTGCGTGCCGAGCACGGTCATGTCATAGACGTTGACCAGGCCGTTGGGCACGAAGTCGCCCGCCGTGCCGTCCACATCGCCCAACCAGTAGTTGGTCGCGCGCGCGTTGGCCGCGGCCGGGGCGCTGGGATTGTTTGCAGCGTCAACGGCGAACACTTCGTAGTAGTACACGCCGCGGTTGGCAGCAGTGGCCCACTGGTCCGTGAAGGTCGTCGTGCCGAAAGGCACCGTAGCGGCCAGCACCCACGCCGGGCCGGCAGCAGCGGCCGCACGCGTTGCCGGACGAGCAGGGATCGGGTTGCCGGTCAGGTCGTCGTACTCGGGGTAAGCCGAGACGCCCACCGTGCCGTTGGTCCACAGGCCGCGGTAGACCTCGTAGTTCGCCACATCGACGCCGGTGTGGGTCCAGCCCACGGCGACCTTGTTGTGGCCCGGGGCCGCCGTGATGGCGGTCACGGCCGCGGGAGCGGTGCAGTCGATCGCGATGGTCGCGCCCGACATCAGCGAGGGGATCGGGGCGTTGTTCGGGTCGCGCAGCGAGAAGCTGTCGAACGAGATGTTCGCAGTGCCCGTGCCCGCGCCGAAGTACCGGATCGAGAACAACGGAGTCGTGCCCGCGCCGACGATCGGCTGGGTCGGGTTGCCGATCGTCGTGCCCGAGATCAGGTACGTGCCGTCACCCTGGTTGAAGCTGAAGAACTGCGTGGTGCCGCCGAACGGCGCCAGGCTGGTGACCGGGCCCCAGGTGACCGGACCGGTGGCCCGGACGACGGCGTTGAAGCCGAACACGTCCGGCATGCCGTCGGTCTTGGTCAGGTTGACCGTCACCGTCTGGGACTGGCTGCAGTTGATCGGGCCGCTGGTGGCCGGGGTCATGGCGACGGCGGCGTTGCCGGACAGGAAGTTCAGCCGGATCGTCTCGCCGCTGACGAGCTCCACGACCACGCCGTCAAGCATGCCGTTGAAGGTGGTCGCCCATGCCGAACCCACGCCCAGGTAGATCGAGTTGATCGGCTGGGCGGTGTAGGTCGGGTTGTTGGTCAGGTCGCTCAGGAAGCCGTCGGTGTAGCTCCCGTAGTAACCGGTCGTCGAGTCGAAGAAGCGGAGGCGGTTGCTGGCGCCCGCAGCGGTCGCCCACTGGTTCCAGGCACCGGCCGTCTCGGTCAGGTTCTGCGAGAAGTAGGGCTCGGCCTGGACGCGGTTGCCGTACCACGATCCGGGGGCGCCGACGTAGTGGTCAGTGTAGAGCTGGAAGTACCAGTCATTCGCGTCCACGGTGTGCAGCGTCGCCTTCTTGGTGAAGTAGGTGACGCTGTAGATCTCGCCCACCAGCACCGGGTGGCCCAGGATCAGCTCGGGGTCGAAGCCGTACTTCGTGTACGGGGCCGCCGCGGGCGCGCGGAAGGCGCCAGGGCCGAAGCCGGGAGCAAAGTCGCCGTCGACGCCGATGGCCGCAGTGCCGTCGAGGCCCAGCGGTGCCGTCGGGGTGACAGCCACGTTGGTGACGCTGGTGGTCCGGCCCACCCAGGGCGTGAACAGGATCCGGTCGCCCACGGCGTCGCCGGTACCATGCGAATTCATCAGCGCATGATACGGGCCGCTCGGCGAACCCCAGTTGTTGTTCGCGGCATTGGCCACGGCCGAGGTGATGTTCACCATGCCGCCGTAGGCGCTGCCGTCGGAGCCGGCGTACGTCTTCACATTACCCGTGAAGGTGCAACCCGAGACGTTGACGTTCGTCGGCGTGGTGTTGTTCTTGCCGGGCTCGCCAAGGCGCAGGCCGCGCTCGTTGCCGCTGAACGAGCAACCCGTGACGGTGACATTGGTCAGCGTGGCCGGGTTGGCGGCGTAGCTGGTGTCAAGGGAACCGGTGCCGCGGCCCTTGAACAGAAGCCCGGCGCCTTCCTTGACTCCGAGTCCGTTGTTCGTGAACGCGCAATTGCTGAACGCCAGGTTGGCGTAGGTGCCGGCCTTGAGGTTGATGTCGCAGCCGGCATTGTAAGCGCCGTTCCAGAAGGCCGTGTAGACGCCATTGTGGTGAACGGTGCAACCAGTGAAGGTCGCATCGGTCAGCTTCTCGATGTAGAGGCCCTTGGCGTCATTGTAGCTGAAGCTGGTGTTGGTCACAGCAAAGCGGGCTGCATTGCTGAGGTCCGACAGAACGGGGTTCTTCGCGAAGTACCAGCCATAGGCAAGCCGGTCAAACCCGCAATTCGTGAACACCGCGTCGGTCAGCGTGCCGTCGGTCGCGATGCGCAGGCCGACCTCGCTCTCGGTGTTGTCCGTCGGGTTCGTGCCGTCGACCTTGACGTTGTCGAACTTGACGAACGAAACGACCACACCGTTGTGAACCTCGAAGCCGACGATGTTGACGGGCTCGATCCGAAGGTCCTTGAACAGGATCGGGTCGGCCGCCGAGGCGCCCGAGGCCTGCAACTGGATCAGATACGCACCAAGCGCACTGGTGCCGGTGATGATCGTATCGGCCGTCGGATTGCTGCCGCTGCCGGCGCCGATCAGGTCGATGTGCTTGTTGATGGCCAGGGCCTCGGTGTAGGTACCGTGGCCGACCTTGACGATGTCGCCCGCGGCTGCCGTGCCGATTTCAGCCTGGATCGACGTGCCGATCCGGCGGCAGTGGTTGAACACGTAGGAGCCCGACGAGTACGAGTACTCCCGCAGGTCCACCGACGGATTGGCGCCAGCGACGACCGAGCGGTCGAACGTGTTGTTGGCGAAGTAGGAACCCCAGTTGAACTGGCTGTTGTCATAGTCACCGCGGGCGCGGATGTACTGTCCGTCGCCGCCGGTGAAACTGTTGCCGGTGATCACGGCGCCGCCCACGCCGTAGACGAACCAAGGCACGCCCGTGCCGGAACCGCTGAAGCTGATGGCGTTCCTGGTGGCGCCAGCCATCTCGAAGCTGTTGTTCAGGACCTGGCGCGACGCGGTCGGGCCGCTGAAGCCGGCGCCCGAGCAGATATCCAGGCTGGTGCCCATGGTGAAC
>CAIOLW010000285.1 GCA_903859215.1 uncultured bacterium
CATCCGTAACCGCGTCGAAATGGAGCAGTATGAGACTGGGAATGCGCGCGCGCCTGTTGCTGCGGGTCAGCGCGATCGTCGGCCTCGTCGTGGTCGTCAAGCTGGTCATCCATGCGTTGGGGTGGGAAGTCATCACGGTCAACCCGCTGTTCTCGGGGATCGTGGCGGCGAACATCTTCCTGATGGGGTTCCTGCTGAGCGGCGTGCTCGCGGACTACAAGGAGAGCGAGCGCCTGCCGGGTGAGCTGTCGGCCAGCCTGCAGGCCCTGGCGCAGGAGGCCATCGGGCTGGCGCAGGCGAAGCCGGGTGCGGATGCGATGCCCGTTGTGCGCGCGACAGCCGGGCTGGCGGACGGCTTCCTGGAGTGGTTCCACAAGCGCAAGCGGACCCATGACCTGATGGACGAGATCGATGCGCTGACGCCGCTCCTGGCGGCGATGGAAGGCTGGGCGCAGGCGACGCTGGTGGCGCGCCTGAAGCAGGAGCAGGGCAACCTGCGGCGCGCGGTGATCCGCATCCACACCATCCGCGAGACGTCGTTCGTGAAGGCGGGCTACCTGCTGGCCGACCTGACCACGGTGCTGCTGGGCATCGGCCTGGTGCTGTCGCGCATCGAGCCGTTCTACGAGTCGCTGTTCTTCGTGTGCGTGATCTCGTGGCTGATGATCTTCCTGCTGCTGCTGATCCGCGACCTGGACAACCCGTTCGGCTACTACGAGCGCTACTCGGGCGCGGACGTTTCGCTGGAGCCGCTGCGCTCGGCGTCGACCCGGCTGGCGGCGATGGTGGCGAAGGGCTGACGGGTTCCGCCGTGATGTGAAAAGCGCCGGCCGGTTCCTGCGGGAGCCGGCCGGCGTCTTCTTGCTGTCGCGTTGCTTGTGCGCGGCGCCGGTCACTTCACCGGCTTGCCGTCCACATCGAGCAGGCGCGGTGTCGGGAAGCCGGCCTCGGCCAGCTGCGGCAGCACCGTCTCCTTGTCGCCCACCAGCACGATGAGCAGGTCGTCCCACCTATAAAGGCCCGAGGCGGCCAGCGCGTTGATCGAGGCCAGGTCCAGCGACGGGATGGCTGCGAGGTCCTGCCGCACCGCGTCGACCGGGCGGCCGTTGCGCAGCAGGTTCGCCAGCACGTCGGCCGCGGCGTTCGTCGTGTCGCCGGAAGTTTCGAGGTCGAAGCGCACGGTGCGCACCGACTTCTCCAGCTCTTCGGGCGTGACGTTGCCCGAGGCCAGGCCGGTGAACTCGTTGCGGAACTCGCCCAGCGCCGCGCCGGTGACCTTCGTCTGCACGGACGAACTGGCCGACAGCGTCCACTGGCCGGCGTCCTCGCCGAAGCCCGAGCGGGCGCCGTACGAGTAGCCGTGCTTCTCGCGGAGGTTCTGGTTCAGGCGGCTGGTGAAGGCGCTGCCGAAGAGCGTGTTGACGCACTGGCGCTTCACGCGGTCGCCGCCGGCGGGCGCGGTGACCGGGCGCATGATGGCGATGACCGTCTGCGGGGCGCCGGGGCGGTCGACCAGCACGAGGCCCTTCTGCGGGGCGGTCGTGACCGGCGCGGGCTTCGCCGGAGCGGTGGCGTCGCCGCCCTTCCAGCCGGACAGCGCGCGGTCGAGCGCCGTCTTGATCTGTTCGGGCGTGAAGTCGCCCGCGAAGACCAGCGTGGCGCGGGCGGGCGCGAACAGGCGCGGCATCTCACGCGCGATGTCGGCGCGCGTGAGCTTCTCCACCGTGCCGACGTAGCCGTCACCGGGGCGGCCGCGCGCATCGTCGGCGCCGAACATCGCCAGCCGGCCGACCACCTGCGCAACGCGGTTGGCGTTCTCGCTGCGCGTGCGGATGCCGGCCAGGGCCAGGTCCTTCTCGCGCGCCACATCGGCTTCGGCGAGCATCGGGCGCATCAATGCGTCGGCCATCAGGGCCAGCGTGGCGTCGAGGCGCGAGGTGAGGCCGGACACCGACAGCGTCATCGCGTTGGTGCCGCTGCTGGCCTGGATGCGGCCGCCCAGGGTGGTGACCGCGTCGGCGTAGGCGGTGGCGTCAAGCTTGCCGGCGCCGCGCGTGAGCATCGTCGCGCACAGCGAGGCCAGGCCGGCCTGGTTGCTGGTGAGCAGGCGCTCGCCGCCGTCGACCATCACGTAGCCGGAAAACAGGCCGCTGCCGGGGCGGCTGATGACGTAGAGCGGCTGGCCGTTCTTCAGCGTCACCTGCGTGCCCACCGCGGGCGCGGCCGGCACGTCGGGCAGGTTGTCGGGCTTCTTGTCGAGCGTGGCCGTCGAAGCGTCTTCGTCCTGCGGCAGCACGCGCAGGTCCAGCCGGCCGTCGGTCAGCACGGCACGGGCCCAGCGCGTGGCCGACTCGGCGGTCGGCGCCAGGCGGCGGGCCAGGTCGCGGTCGAACGAGTTCGCCTCGCCGAAGGCCGCGAAGTACGCGTTCAGCATGTCGGCGCGGCGGTCGAGGTTCTCCTTCTGGCGCAGGAAGCCGGCTTCGGTGGAGGCCTTCACGCGCGCCAACTCGGCGGCCGTGGGGCCGTCCTTCTTCAGGCGGTCGACTTCCTCCATCACGACGGACTTGATGCGGCTGAGGTCGGCGCCCTCGGCGGCCGTGACCTCGATGCGGAACTCCGAGCCCAGCTCGCGGCTGTCCTGGTACACCTGCACCTGCGAGGCGAGCTTGTCCTTGAGCACCAGGCGCTCGACCAGGCGGCCGGTATTGCGGTCGGCCAGCACCGAGCCCAGCATGTCCATGTCGGCGTCGCCGTCCTGCCACGCGGCGGGCGAATGCCAGACCAGGTACAGGCGCGGGAAGCGCACGCGGTCGCCGGTGATGCGGCGGATCTCGTGGTCCATCGTGACCGGCGGTGCGGTGCGGTGCTCGGGCACCGGGCGCATCGGCACGGCGCCGAACGTGGCGGCGACCAGTTCCTTCGCCTGCGCGGGATCGAAGTCGCCGGCCACCACCAGCGTGGCGTTGCCGGGGACGTAGAAGGTGTTGAAGAAGTTCTTCACGTCGTCGACGGTGGCGGCCTCGAGGTCCTCGTGGCTGCCGATCACCGGGTGGTGGTAGGGGTGGCCCACCGGGAAGATCGCATCGTCGACCATGAGCTCGGCCGCGCCATAGGGCTGGTTCTCGTAGCTCTGGCGACGCTCGTTGCGCACGACGTCGCGCTGCAGGTCGACCTTCTCCTTGGTCATCGCGCGGCTGAGGCTCTCGAGGCGGTCGGCATCGAGCCACATCAGCGTCGGCAGCAGCGAGCGCGGGCCCCACGAGTAGTAGTTCGTGCGGTCGTTGCTGGTCGAGGCGTTGTTGGCCCCGCCGCCGCCTTCCATCATCATGTCGAACTGGTTGCCGGGCACGCGGTCGGTGCCCATGAACATCAGGTGCTCGAAGAGGTGCGCAAAGCCGGTGCGGCCTTCCGACTCGTCCTTCGAGCCGACGCCGAACCAGGTGTTGATCGTGACCATCGGCTGGGCGTGGTCCTCGTGCAGGATCACGGTCAGGCCGTTGGGCAGCGTGTAGGTTTCGACGGACAGCGGTGCGGCCATGGCGCCTCCGACGGAAAGGCCGATGGCGGCGGCCAGGAACAGGATCGAACGCATGGATCGTCCTCCGGGCAGGTGGAGTGGGGCGGTACGGCGCTGGCCGTCCGCAGGCATACGCCATGATCGCCCCGTGGTTGCGTTCCGGCCAGCGTTCCCTTGCCCCGCCGGCGGAATTGGGCGAATCTAGGTGGGTTCCCGGCGTGATTTCGTCGCCGTTCGCCACCGTTTCGTGATCCTTGGAGCACCGTTCCGCATGGCCCTGCTCGAATTGAAAACCGTCTGCCTGTCGCTGGGCGGGCCGTCGGTCCTGGACCAGGTCGACCTGAGCGTCGAGAAGGGCGAGCGGCTGTGCCTGCTCGGCCGCAACGGCGAGGGCAAGACCACGCTGCTGCGGCTGTTGGCCGGCGAGATGAAGCCTGACAGCGGCGAGGTGATCCGGCGCAGCGGCATGCAGATCGGCTTCCTGCCCCAGGAGGTGCCGACCGACCTTTGCGGCCCCGTGCGCGAGGTCGTGGCCGCCGGCCTGGTCGGGCGGGCCGAGCTGGCGACGGGCGAGGCGTGGCGGCTGGAACACCTGGTGGAGCAGGTGCTCGAGCGCGGGGGCCTGGACGGCGCGGCAGAGTTTCGCTCGCTGTCGATGGGCAACCAGCGCCGCGTGCTCCTGGCGCGCGCGCTGGTCGGCGAGCCCGAGATGCTGCTGCTGGACGAGCCCACCAACCACCTGGACATCGACGCCATCGCCTGGCTGGAAGAGCAGCTGCGGCGGTTCGAGGGCACGCTGTTCTTCGTCACGCACGACCGCGCGTTCCTGCGTGGGCTGGCCGGGCGCATCCTTGAGATTGACCGCGGCCGCCTGCGCGACTGGACCTGCGACTACGAGACTTTCCTGCGCCGCCGCGAGGAGACGATCCGCGCCGAGCGCGCGCAGTGGGCCGAGTTCGACCGCAAGCTGGCCGAGGAAGAAGTGTGGATCCGCCAGGGCGTGCGCGAGCGCCGCACCCGCAACGAGGGCCGCGTGCGCGCACTGAAGGCGATGCGCGAGGAACGCAGCGCCCGCCGCGAGCAGCTGGGCGACGCCGTGCTGCAGCTGCAGGACGCCGACCGCAGCGGCAAGCTGGTGCTGAAGGCCGAGCACCTGTCGTTCTCGTGGGGTGAACGCGTCATCGTCGACGACTTCTCGACGATGGTGATGCGCGGCGACCGCATCGGTATTTTGGGGCCGAACGGCGCCGGCAAGACGACGCTGCTGAAGCTGCTGCTGGGGCGGCTCGATCCCGCTTCCGGCACGGTTCGTCACGGCACCAACCTGCAGATCGCCTACCTGGACCAGCAGCGCGCGCAGCTGGACGAGACGAAGACGGTGCAGGAGAACGTCTGCCCCATCGGCGACGTCATCAACTTCAACGGGCGCAGCCTGCACGTCATCACGTACCTGTCGAACTTCCTGTTCACGCCCGACCGCGCGCGCAGCCCCTTGACACGCCTGTCTGGTGGCGAGCGCAACCGCCTGCTGCTGGCCAAGCTGTTCACGCAGCCGGCCAACGTGCTGGTGCTGGACGAGCCGACCAACGACCTGGACCTGGAGACACTGGACCTGCTGGAAGAGCTGGTGCTGGAGTTCTCCGGCACGCTGCTGGTGGTCAGCCACGATCGCGAGTTCCTGGACAACGTGACGACCAGCACGCTGGCGCTGGAGGGCGACGGTCGCGTGGCCGAGACGGTGGGCGGCTACGGCGACTGGGCGCGCGTGTCGCGGCTGGCGAAGCAGGCGGAGGCGGAGGCGCTGAAGCGGGAGCGTCGCGCTGCCGCGGCGCCGTCGCGGGCCGATGCGTCGGTCGGCGCCGACGACAAGCCGCGCAAGCTGTCGTGGAAGGAGAACCAGGAACTGCTGGCGCTGCCGGCGCGGATCGAGGAACTGGAGGGCGAGCAGGCCGCCATCCACGCGCGGTTGGTCGACCCCGCGCTGTACCGCGAGGCGGGGGATGAAGTGCCGCGGCTGCAGGGGCGGTTGGCGGAGATCGAGGCGGAGTTGGCGATGGTTTATGGGCGGTGGGAAGAGTTGGAGGGGCGGAAGGGGTGAACGACAGCGGCGCAGATGTGTAGTCGGAACGTATGTTCGGCGTAATATCGCAAGTTCTATCGCCCCGCCAGCGGTCACGAATTGCGGACGACGCGGACTGATTTCGTCGCAATGCGGATCGTGAAATTCATTGGACGGCTGATCCAGAAATCCATAGCCTCACTCAGAGCAGAGTGCTGCTCCGCCGACGCAATGACTCGCCTATGCCTCGGAAAACGTGGATGATGACAATACCAAGCAGGTGCCCGGACCGATGCATGTTCCCAATGCGCGCCACACTCGACCTCATTCCAAGGCCTGCCTTAGCCGTTCGGCGTCGACGTTCATGCGTCGAAATTCTTCCGCAATCTCCGGTCTATCCGCTCGGTCTGCGCCAGGTACACGTGAGGGCGCAGTTGTCTGTTCATGCCATGAACTTCACGGTGCCCGCGCCCATTGCCACGAGGAGATCTGAAATGTCGATCTGCCACAGCGACCGGGGCATCGTTGCGAAATTGCTGGCTTTGATTCCGTTTGCAATGGCCGTGTCCCTATTGACAACAGGCGCCCATGCCGTGACTCAGGCAGCCGGCCCGGGCGTCGCCGGACAGGTCCACGCCGCCGCCTACGATCCGCTCGACCCGAACACGGTCTACGTCGGTAGTGACTGCGCGGGGATATCCGTAACGCATGATCATGGCCAGTCCTGGGCGCCGTTCAACCGCGGTTTGGGCAACGACGAACTCGCGGCTTCCAATTACGTCGACGACCTACTTGTCGTTCGGGGCGTGCCCGGCGGCAATGGGGTATATGCGGCAACCCGCGGAGGGATCTATTTCAACAGCGGGACGAGTGATTGGCAGTTGCAGACACCATACGCCCATGGATTTCGCTATCGTGGTGGCTATGCCGCTCAACAGATAGGAGGCACGCCGGTTGGGGATCTGTTCATCCCGATGCCGTTCTCGACATTGGCGTTCGATCAAACAACTGGCTGGTTGTACGCCGGCGCGGGGACCGCACGGATGGTGGAGGGTTCCGACATCGCGTTGGATATCTACTATCCCGACGGCGGCAACCTGACATCCAATCCGACCTGGTCACCCAAAGGCTTGTATTCACTGTGGCGTTGCAACGTGGCAAGCGGATCTTCGACTTGGGAAGCTGTAACAGCAGCAGGAAACGTGGGACAGGTCCGACAGATCGCTGTCGTCACGAAAGACGGCTATTCGAAGATCGCATTTGCAACTCGCCAGGGTGTCTTCGTGTGGACGCCAGGCGAAACAACGGTGACCAATGTCTGGATGGCAAATGAGAAGGACTTTGAATCCGGAAACGCCGGTCTTTGGGCAGTGAGCGCGTGGGGGGTCGGCGGCGGCTTCGGGGGGACTCTGTATGTTGCCAAAGCAGCGATACAGGCGGCCGGGGTGACGTCCTATCCGGGAGTCTTTTCGCTGGCTGTGTTCGCTCCGCCTCTTTCCAAGTGGAAGGCGGTGGGCAACCCTGCGCTCCCGGTCTTCTTGCAGGATTCCACCACGCAACGCACGCGCATGACCTGGCATGACGTCATCACGGCAGTTGACAGCGATCACTCGAGCAATTTGCTCGGTCTGACCGTCGTGCCAGGTGACGCACTCGGCAACGATGAGATCTTCATTGGCGAGAGAACGTTCACTCAGAATACCGGGTATTTCCGCTACGGCGAATATGCATACTTCGATTCAACATTGCAGGGGATCGCTCATCGTCAGGGGTGGCTCTATGCGCTCTACGTTGACACGAATCTCGGGACGGAGGTCATTGCCGACCATTTTGTATATCGGGCAGTCAATTGCTACGGGGGGCCGGACGTGCTCCCCACGGATGCGGAGATTGGGCCAGGATGGTTTAGCAACTGCGCCGTGTTTGCGACGGTGCCGCTTATTGTGCACCCCCAATCTGAGCGGAGGATGATGGCATTTGCTTACCACATCCCGGTTGCATTCGATGCTCTGCAGGGTCTGTCGGCGCCGCGCTGGGAGCAGCGATACTGTATTGGATCTGGCACAGCGGACAACGGGAGCTGGGCTTCGCGCGGGTTGAACATGGGCGGAGTGCAGGCGTTGGCGTTCACCGGCCCGCCCGCGCGGCTTGTAGTCGCGGACGAGGACTTCAACGGGTTCATGTCCACCGGCGCCAGCCAGGGCCAATTCAAATGGCTGGATTGGTATTCGGATGGAAGCAACAAGGATGGACGTGATATTGCAATCTTGAAGCATCAGGGCAGCGAGAAGGTGCTGCTTCTGCGCGACCGTCCCAATAAGTACGATTTCACAACGAGTTCATGGCTCGATTTTGGTTTTGGAGACGGCACGCAGCAGCGCGTCGTTGCAGAATATGATCCTACCCCAAGCGAAACGCTCGATGCGCACAAGAATGGCTACCACTGGAAGTACCTTTCGCGTGGGCTCAACGGTGTCTTTGGTGACAGCGTGAAGTTCGTTGTCGAGGACATCGAGGTGACGGGCGCGGACACACTTTTTGCCGCATGCGTATTTGCGCCCGAGGTTGCCCCGTGGGTTAACTCGAGCAAGATCTTCCGCGGAATCTACAACGGAACCGATGTGAACTGGGAACTGTGGTGCGATTTCGCCGCACTGCCAGCGCCGCAAGGACCGTTGCACCTTCGTGCAGTGGAAATGCGGCGGGTGCCCGGCACGAACCGCTTGCTTGTGGCCGCCGCTGACGGGAATGCCGGTGTCTATTGCCTGAATGTCCTGAACAAGGGCTTCATGCAAACTTGGATGTCCAAAGGCGGTGCCGGGATGACTCCTTACCGCGATCAAACGCTGGAACACATCACGACGATCGAATGTGACCGGATGGGGCAAGTTGTCTATCTGGGATCTCGGGGCGAAGTTTACGATCTGGATGCCTACTACTACGGAGCGGTGTGGCAGTTAGCTATTCCCGATCTCGCGCTCGGCGAGCCTGACAGCGGTGATTGGCATCTGATTGCCAATGATGTGGAACAAAACACATTCGATTTTGCGCTGCCGTCGACACCCGGCTTCTGGATTTGGCCGAACGAAAGCGCCTATCCGAGCCATCGCCTCACTGGTATCCAGGATATTGAGATCGATCCGTGGAACCCGTACAAGGTCTACGTTGGCCTGTTCGTGCCTGGTCTTCGCAAGCAGGGAACCTTTCATCCGACTAATGGCGTCTGGTCGACCGTCGCGGGCCCTCACGGCACGACGGCACCCGAATGGACGCGCGTATTCCCCGCCGACGCCACACTGGAGCCGAGCCGCGGCGTGAACTGCATGGCTATCAATCCGGATGATCTTGGGGAGATGTTTGTAGGTACGGAAGGGCAGGAGATGTACCGTTTTCACTTTGAGCAACCGGTGCATCCGGCCATTGCCGCCGGCGCCGACGGCCCGATTTGGTCCACGGGGCAATTGACGCCCACGACAATTGCTGTAGGCATCACCCACCCCGGCAACTTGAGCATGAGCACCGTCGAATTGTACCCCAACACTCTCAGCGTGGCGGGCGCCAAATTAGTGATGTACGACGGTGGCCCCGACGTGGGTTCGGGCACGGACCTCGTCGCGGGAGATCACATTTACACCTCGGAGAGTTTCGAAACAAATGTCGCCGCGGGCACGTACGAGGTCCGCGTTTTTGCTCAGGCGACGGACGGCAGCTACAACGAGGCGATGGTGACCGTTGAGGCAGTGTCGTATGCGGCGAAGTTCACCAATGTGTCGGACGTTTCAGGTACGCCGCTGGGGTTGAGCTATGCCGGCACACCGTACAGTGCGATTGCGCTAGACTATGACGGAAACGTCGATAAGGACCTCCTCTTGACGCAGGGCTCTTCTGGAATTGCGCTGGTCTTTGGAGGGCAGTCGCCTGCGCCCGGAGGAATCCCGCAGTTCTCGTACCAGCACGATCATTCCGTCGCCGGTGCGCGCGGCGCCGCGAGCGCTGATTTCGACAACGACGGCAAGATGGACTACTTCATCGCCGGAGCCACCTCCATGCTCTGGCGAAATATGGCGTCATCTGGGCCACGGCCGGTTGGAGACGTTGCGGCGGCGCTTGGACTCACCGCTGTGGACGGCGCCACTGCCGCCTGCTGGGGAGACTACGATCGCGACGGCTGGCTTGATCTCTTCGTTGTGAGAAACACCGCCATGGAGCCAGGCGGGCCCGGCTTTACGTTCCAAGCCGGAGACCACCGACTGTACCGAAACTGCATCGGCGAAGGTGGAGGGTTTGTCGATGTGACTGCTGCGGCTGGTTTGGGTGCAGCCACCTTGCCGAACTCAACGTCCGCAAGCTGGGTTGACGTGGATCAGGATGGTGACCTCGACCTCTTTGTGGCGATGGCGCCCGTGGTGTTCGATGGCGGACCGCCGTCAGGCAACGTTTCGCAACCGCTTGCGACTCCTTCGCACTTGTTCATCAATCAAGATAACGGGACATTGGTTGAGGACAGTTCCATGCGATTCGCGTCGCCGCTGACAGACATCACCGGGGCAGTCTGGGCGGATGTCAACGCAGACGGCGCGATGGATCTCCTGGTGAGTCTGGCCACGGGCGGTGCGTATGTGCACTTGAACGATGGCACCGGTCACTTCCCCAATCAGGCAAGTCAACTGACCCACGACTCATTGGGGTACACAGGGATTTGCGTGACCGACCAGGATCTGGACGGTTGGCCGGACATCCTGCTGGCCCCGTCGGGCAACAACCGGCCTGTGCAACTGCTCTTGAACAAGGAGTGGGCTGGTGAGCGCTCGTTCGCTCCCGGGGGCTTGGCCAGTGGCTTGAGTGGTCAAGTTCCGGTGTCGGGCCTGCTCGCCGCTGACTTCACCAGGGACGGCGACGCGGAGCTCTTTGCTGGGATGCCATTTGCAGTGAAGAACTTCTTCTACAAGACGGACTCTCAGGCGGGTGCAGCCAGCCTTTCCAAGCCGTACGTCAAGATCCGTTTGAACTCGCAGGTGTCAACAATCAACCGTGACGGCATCGGAGCGAGGGTGACCGTAGTCGCAGGCACGAGCAGGCAAACGCAGGTGGTCGATGGAGGCAGCGGTCGGGGCGAACAGAAGGACCGGGAGCTGATCTTCGGACTGCCGGAAGGTGTCTCCGGCATTCTGATTGCGGACATCACGTGGCCTGGCGGCGGTCATCAGCCGTGGCCCGTGACAGTGAGCAGTGGAACGGGCGCGGAAGTGGTTAATGTGATCGCCCCGTACTACAACCTTTCGAGTCCCCAGAACGTCACGTGCGTCAGCACGGTGAATCCGGCGACCGCAACCTTGAACTGGACGTTCTCGTGGGACACCGATGTGGCCACGGACTGGATGTTTGACCAAGTGTTGCTGAGTGCCAACACCGGAACATTCTGCTGGCCAGGCGTTACTTCCTACGTGGCCAGTTCGCCTGCAGTGCAGCACACATATGCGGCCAAGCCCGGCGGAGGCTACAGGCACTCCATTACGATCCCGAACGTCGAATGTCTGGCGAATTGCACATTCAAATACCAGGTGGCCAGCAGTTTGACCGGACAGAGTGCACAAGGATGCCCTTTGCGCACCAAGAAGGTCTTGGTCTGCCCGTCACAGTTCTAATTCGGGAGGAAGTCGGAATGAGCATGCAAATCAAGAGGGCGGGCGCGCTTGTGTTGGCGATCCTGCTTGTGGTCGGCGGGACGGCCGCCTCGGACGAGGATACAAGCGGCGTGACGATTGCCGGTTCTATCGGGCTGGATGTAGCCCTTGAAAACAGTTGTATTGCCGCCTGGGTGCCTCTCGGCGAGGGTCTCGCACTTAGCGGCGTGACGTGGTACAATAACGATGGAACGATGGCGTTTCCGGAAGTCTTGGTTCAAGGCGGCTTCTCCTCGCAGGGCGCGACGACGGTCGATGCGCTGCAGGTTGCGACCAACGTGGGTGGGCCCAGTTCCGGTTGGGGTCAACTGAACTTTGGACAGACGATTACCACGGACAACGAAGGCGTCTACGTAATCTTCCGCATTCCCGCCGGTGCGGTTGCGGCAGCCGATGGTGCTGGGGGCGGCCCGGCGATTGGGTACACGGCGTCTGGTGCTGGTTGCACGGGCTGGCTGAGCGCCGACGGCGAGGACTGGATGCAGATTCAGCCGAGCTTTCATCTGGCGGTGTTACCGACGATCGTGAAGGCGCGGCCGGGGATGGCAGTCAAGAGCAACTCGTCCGGGGCTCAGAGGGCAGAGGACCCGTTGGCTGACCCAAGCGATGCGCCGGGTTCGAAGCCGGAGGTTGCCGTCAAGGTCACAGGCCTGGAGCCGGCGTCGCCGAACCCGTTTAATCCGACAACGACGTTGAGGTTCTCACTCGCGGCGGAGGCGGACGTGAAGCTGGCGATCTTCAGCATCCGTGGCGAAATGGTCAGGCAGCTCGTGAGCGAGCGCCTGGGACAGGGATCGCACGCCGCGGTCTGGGACGGGAAGGACAGCCGAGGCCACACCGTCGCTAGCGGCGTGTACCTGGCGCGTCTCGTGGCGGGTCCGCTGGAGATGACGCAGCGGCTGATGTTGGTGAAATAGCGACGGCAGTCGGGGCGGTGCATCGAGTACCGCCCGGCATGAAGGATGCGTGGTGTCGTGAAGTGCAGCCTTAGAACCCTGCTGTTCCTGGTGACCATGTGCCTGGCCATTGATGCCCGCGCGAAGACATGGCTCGTGGAACTAGATGGCTCAGGAGACTTCACGGACATCCAGCCGGCGGTTGATGCTGCGGCGGTGGGCGACACAATTCACATCGGGCCCGGGAGGTTCGACACGTTCCATCCGATCGTGGCGCCGGGGTGGACTGAAGATACGATTGTCGGCGTTCTGAAGGACAATCTGACGTTCATCGGATCGGGCAAGGACGTGACTTTCCTGGGGCCAGCGGCCTACTATGGACCCTATGGCGCACACCCCAAAGTGTTCTGTTCGTTCGGGGGTCTTGACGCTGTCATCAGGGACATGACGATAGAGAATGCGAAGGATGGGATATATTGGCACGAGGGAACGCTTGCGATTCAGTCCTGTCTGTTTCGTGGCCGAGATCCCAACTTCTTTGCGGTGTATTTGTTCGTGGATAATGGGAGTGTGAGAGATTGCGATTTTGATCTTGTAGGAGGGGGAGGTTCTGCAATCGGGATATTGAATAGCCAGGGAAATGTGCAGGGTCTTGAGGTCAGCAACTGCATTATCGAAGGAGCCCAGTTCGGCGTGCGCGTTGGATACGGGGCTCCAAATATTCACATCCGCGACACGACGATGAATGTCACATTCACCGGCGTCGTGTTTGAGTCGTATTCGACGGGTACGGTAAGCAGGTGTCACATAGCCGGCGCCCAAGAAAGTGGCCTGGTTGCCACGACTGGCTCCACTGTCGGTATTGTTGATTCCGAAGTTGATGGTGGACGCCAAGGGCTGTATGTCAGCGCCGGGGGAACCATCACCGGCTCGCAAACTATCGTTGCAAATACTACATTCGCCGCATTGGGCCTCTCAAGCGCGGGCCAGATATCGATCACGGGCAGCCATATTCTCCCAACCGCGGGCTGGGCAGTCTATTGCTACCCATTCAATTGGAGTCCGATCTCGATAGACCTGACCGGGAACTACTGGGGCACGACAGATTCGGCGTCGATTGCTGCTTCGATCCACGACAACGACGACGATCCCGCGATTCCGCACACCGTCGTGTATACCCCATACGCGAATGGCCCCGTCCCGTCCGAGACCACCACGTGGGGGGACTTGAAGGCGCTATTTAGATAAGGGTGTCCAGAATCTCTCTCTTTCTCGTCACGCAGCGCGCCCCGACCGGGGAGCCAATCCTCTTTCGCACAGGAATCGGCTAGGCAGAAGTTAACACAGGTCCTCGATGCCATTGGCGCGGGGGCCTCAGAGTAACCGCGTATGGGAAAGACAGTTGCGGGCAAGCATTTTCGGCGCGCCGTCACGGACGCCCAAGAGAGAGTTTGTCGGAGATGTGCACCATGCGCCGCGCAGCCGCGAGAATGCCTCCGACTCTCAGAATCGTGCGTCGATCCCATTCTGATTGGCAGCGACCGCGCTCGCCGCAGGCTGCATTCTATCTCGGTCGCGAACACGCCACCTACCGCTTCACCGCCTGCACCAGCTGGTTGTACAGCCGTCCGATCATCTCCGACCCCGGGTCCATCCCGCGCGCCTTCGTCGCATACTCCAGCGCCGCGGCAAGATTGCCCTCCTGCGCCAGCGCGTACGCCATCCCGTAATGCGCGAGCGCATCGTCCGGGAACTGCTCGATCAATCGTCCACAGATCTCCCGGGCCTTCGCGAAGTCCCGCCGGTTGATGTAGGCGGAGCCGAGGATCTCGTACGGCCTCTTGATCGTCGGGTCGAGCGCGATGGCGCGCAGGCAGTCCGCCTCTCCCGCCGGGAAATTCCCCGCAATGCACGCGATCTCGCCCCGGATCATGCAGGCCTGCGCGTTGTTCGGATCGAGGCGCAGCGCCTCGTCCAGCACCTGCGTGGCCTTCGTGAACCGGCTGTTGAACTGGTAGATGCCGCCGAGCTCGACCAGCGCCTGCACCCGCGCGGCGACCGGCGCGCCGGCGGCCAGCGGCGCGTAGTTCGCCAGGCGCGGGACCGCCGAGGAGCCGGCCTGCTCGAGCGCCGCCATGATCGTGGCGCCGAGCTCCTGCGACGCCGCCTGCGACGCGGAATACATCCCCTTGGGCGCCTGGATCTCGATCCACGGCGTGTTGTCGGTGTTGAGCTGCCCGTCGCCGGCGAACCGGATCATGTCCTCGCGCGACAGCGTCTGGATGGTGGCGAACGCCAGCGCACTGGGGATCGCCCCCGTGGCCGCGAAGTCCTGCCGGATGCGCGCGTCGCCGAACATCCGCTCCAGCCGCCGGTAATCCAGGACGTGCGATTGCAAACTCCCGATGAAGAGCATGTCGCCGGTCAGCTTGTTGCTGCCATCGCCGGTCGGCGTGGGCGGGATGACCCAGCACGACGCCTCCGGGAACACGCTGAGGAACGTGCGGGCCTGCACCTTGATGTCCGCGAGCGTCATGTTGTAGTAGTGGAACCATTGGCAGAAGATGCCGCCGTCGTTCAGGTGCTCCTTGACGATGCGGTAACAGTCGGTGGTGAACAGGTTGTTGACGCCCGAGACCCACGGGTTGGACGGCTCGGACATGATGACGTCGTAGCGCTTGCGCGAGGCCAGCAGGTGGTTGCGGCCGTCCTTGTAGATGATCTTCAGCCGCGGATCGCGGTCGACGTCGTGGTTGATCGCGCTGAAGTAGCCGCGGGTGTCGTAGACGGCGGGCTCGATCTCGACGCAGTCGATCGACTGCAGCGGATACATCGCCGCGGCGCCCGCCGTGCAGCCCGAGCCCCAGCCGATGACGAGCGCCGTCTTCGGGTCCGGGTGCAGCATCAGCGGCACGTGCGCGATCAGCTTCTGCGTAATCGTGTCGCTCAGTCCGGTGCCCGCGTCGATCTTGCCGTTGACGGCCAGGAAGAAGTCGCTGCCTTCCTTCGTCACCGAGACCGTGCACTCCCGGCCCTCCCTGTAGTACTGGACGTCGCGCACCTTCCGCAGCCCGTCCAGCAGCGTCGTGGCGTCGGCGGCGGTCGTGCGCCAGTCCAGTCCGTACTGGTACATGCCGGTGGTCATCAGCAGGCGGTCCCACGGCCTGTACCCGACGCCGAGGCCGATCACCAACGCCGCGAGCGCAACGCCCCCGCCCACCGCGAGCGGCCGGCGCCAGGCCAGGCCCCGCGCCAGCATCAGCCAGCCCAGCAGCAGGGCAAGGCCGGCCAGCCACACATACGGCCCCTGGATCCCCGACAGCGGGATGAGCACGAAGCCCGTCAGGAACGCGCCGCCGATGGCGCCGATGGTGTTCCACCCGTACAGCTTGCCGGAGATCTCCTTCGCGCCCAGCCCGGCTTCCTTGACCTGGTGTGCCAGCAGCGGGAAGAGGAACCCGAAGAGGACGGTGATCGGCAGCATCGTCAGGAAGCACAGGCCGAAGCCGAGGAACTGGTACGCCCCGAAGGCGGCCGTGACCTTCTTCATCAGCATGAAGAAGACCAGGGGCAGCCGGCCGATGACCCAGACGTTGAGCAGGATCAACGCGCCCATCGCCAGCAGCACGGCGGCGATCCACAGCGACGAGCGCTTGATGCGCCGGTGCGTGCGTTCGTAGATGAACGTCCCGGTGATGATCCCCAGCAGGACGGACAGCAGCATCAGGTTGAACGCATAGACCGACGAGCCGATGATCAGCGCATACGAGCGCGTCCAGAGGTTCTCCAGGCCGAACGAGATGAAGCCCGAGGCCAGGGCCAGCGTGAAGAACAGCGCGTGGAGGCGCGGCTGCGGCGCTGGCGTAGCTGTAGTCGCGGGCGCGGGGGCGGCTGGCTCGCCCTCCTGCACACGGCCGGCCAGCAGCCGCACCGTCAACGCGACCACCAGGTTGAGGGCAACGCCCACGAGCGTCGCGCCGAACACGCCGAGCCTCGGCAGCAGCAGGAACACGCCGAGGAACGTGCCGATGGCGCCGCCGAGCGTGTTGACGAAGTAGAGGAAGCTCAGGTTGGCGTGCAGGTCCCGGGTGCGGCGGGTCAGGAACTCGACCAGCAGGGGGAACGTCATCCCGGCGCAGAACGTGGTGGGCAGGATGATGACCGCGGCCAGCAGCACGCGCAGCAGCAGCTCCAGGGCCGGGCCGGCCTGCGCGCCGACCATGGCGGCATACCAGCCGGGCATGGCCTGCAGGGCGAAGTACGAGGCCAGCGCCGTCAGGCCGATGGCCAGCTCGACCAGCGCGTACGAATTCAGGATGCGCTTGAAGGGCAGGCGCACGGCCACGAAGCTGCCGATGGCCATGCCGCCCATGAAGGTGGCCAGGATGACGCTCACCGCATAGGTCGTGTTCCCGAAGATCAGGCCGAACGAGCGCATCCACAGCGACTCGTAGATGAGAGCGCTGGCGCCGGACGCCAGGACCAGCAGGGGCAGCAGGCGCACGAGGGTCGGCGCCGCGGTTGTCTGCGGGCGCGGCGGGGATTTTCTGGCCGTGGCGTTCACGGGTGACGGCTCCCTTCGGGCACAACGAGGCAGCGGCGCGCGAAGGGGCCATTGTAGGGGCAACCAGGGGACCGGAGAAGGGGAAACCCCGGGGGATCAAGGCGGCGAATCCCGATCCCCCGGGCGCGTTGCACGCTACCTGACGAGTTGGATCATCCGGGCGCTGCTCTCCGTCCCGAACTGCAACCGCGCCACGTAGGCCCCGGACGCCACGGAGCGGCCGGCGTCATCCCGCCCAACCCAACGGACGCGGTTCGTCCCTTGCGGCACCGGACCATCCAGGAGCACGGCCACGACGGCGCCGCGCAGGTCGTAGACGACCAGTCGCGCCCGGTCCGCGCGCGGCGCTGCGAACGACAGGGTCGTCGCGGGATTGAACGGGTTGGGCACCGCAGGTTCCAGGAGCAACTTGGCGTCAGCCACGGGCTGGTCCTCGACGGCGGACACAGGCGAGCCGGACGTCTTGATGAATGCCCGCTGCGATCCGTTGTATGGGGCCTCCGACGCATGACGCAGGTAACCGTAGCCCAGATAGCCGCGGCCGGCGATCGCGCCGCTCCGTTCGGCATCCGTTCCGGCAGCGATGTCGAAACTCTCGAGGATGCCGGCCCCCGAAGAGATTCTTCGGCCCTTGAAGTCGTACGCTGATCCGGTCAGGTCAGAATCCTCCCAGCCGAGGATCCAGCTGCCGAAGTCGCCGGCAACCACCGGGTCACGCTGATACGTGGTTGCGGCAACCATGAGGCCGAGACCCGCGGGGTCGCGCACCACGCCCGAGCAGGAGACGCGGGCGCCGTAGATGTTCGTGTCCCAGGTCGGCGACACGCCATTACGCCCGTCTTCCCAGGCGACGAGGAAGTCGGTGCCGCTCCACCCCACCGAAGCGTCCTGCTGCGATCCCGCGGCCGCGCCGATCGGGAAGCCGTCGGCGGCGCCGAACACGAGCCCCGAAGGATCGATCAACCGGCCGTAGATATCCTGGACGGAACGATTGTCGGTCCAGACCACGAGGAAGACGCCGGGACCTGCCGCGACCGCCGGCTCCAACTGCAGGGACGCGTTCGCGCAGATGGCCACGGGTCCCGGCGTCAGCACCTCGCCGCCGGAACTGACGCGCGCGGCGTAGATGTCATCGTTCTGTCGCCAGGCGATCAGGCCCGTGTTGCCGAGCGCCGCCACGACCGGGTCGCTGCTTCCGGTCGCCGACACGACGATCGGGACCGCGTCGAGCACGTTCCCCAGGTTGTCGACCCGCAGGGCCCGGATGGTCTGCGAACTGCGGTCGCAGTAGGCGACAAGGAAGCAGCTGCCCAGCCAGGCGACCTGCGCATCCTCGCCCGTGCCGAGCGCGATCCCCGTTCCATCGAGGTGGTTGCCGGCCGGGTCGATGCGGCCGCACAGCAACTGGCCATGCTCCTGCCAGGTCGCCAGCCAGTACTGCCCGCTGAACGCCAGCGACAGCGCAGACTGGTCGTTGGCCTTGATTGACACGGTGATGTCGGTAGCGTCGTCGCGCACCGCGTTCGTGTACCGCGCCGCGGCGATGTTCCACATGTCGCCGGACTGCAGCGACGAGGCGTCCATGCCGAGGATCCAGTAGTAGGGGCTCAACATCAACCCGGTCCAGGTCGCCGCGATGGCCGGTCGGTAGCGGTTGGCCGTGGACATGGGCAATCCGTTGGGGTCCGACACCACTCCGGATTCATCGACGCGGGTCCCGCAGGTGTAGGGCGTGGTGGTGTACCTGTGGTCTTCCCAGACCACGATGTAGTAGCCGCGCGCATAGGCAACGTCCGGATAGAACTGGTCCCAGTTGTAGGTGCAGAGTGCGATGCCGGTATAGGCCCATGCCGCGCCATCCCACTGCATCAAGGCACCCTTGATGTCGGAATAGGTGGGGCTGCCCCAACGCTCCTCCCAGGCGACCAGGAACTGGGACCCGTTGCTGGCGATGGTCGGGTTGTAGGCATGCCCATTCCCGTTCACGGCACCCGTCGCCACCAGCGCCCCGTACCTGTCGATGACCTTGACGGTCAGGTTGGCCGTCGACGTGCGGTAGGCAACGACGTATTGCTCATCCGAACCGAGGCCGGCGGCGCACGGCTGTGTGGATTCGAAGTTGTCCGAGATCAGGAGACCTCCGGACTCGGGCGGGCCATCGAGCACGGAAGAGGTGAATCGCGTGCCACGGATCCGGGCGGACCCGGAACGGTGGTCCTCCCACACGATGAGCCGCTGGCTGAACATGGTCCCGGCGACCATGTATGCGGTCGAGGCCACTTCGGGGTGGACCTGGTCACCAGTGCCGGTGCTGATCGGGATCCCGCCCGATTCCGGGGGCCCGTCCAGCAGCGTCCCGGTCGACGAGAGCCGCGCGGCGTAGATGTCCGCGTTGCCGTTGCGCCGGTCCTCCCAGACCACCAGGAAACTGCTGCCGGCGGTGATGACCTTGGGCGCCGTCTGGTCGCCCGGGGCGGTGCAGATCCGGAAGCCGGCGGGGTCCAGCAGCGCCCCGGACGCGCGGTTGATGATCGCGCCCCAGATGTCGTTCTCGCCGGACCGGTTGTCCTCCCAGACGAAAAGGTAGTTGGACCCGTAGGTCACGACGTCGACGTTGGCCTGGTCCTCGTCGGCGGTCTCCTGGTAGAGCCGGTCGGAAGCGGCGTACTCGGGGGTCAGGACCGGATCGGGCAGGCCGTCAACAGGCCACGAGACAATGGCTGCCGCGAGGAGCGTCGCAAGTAGAAGAGTGTGGGGTGATTTTCCGCGCAGTGAACGGGCGTCGTGGTTCATGGTACACGCTCCCTGTTCAATCAAGGCTTCGCGCCTGGTGACTGACCGGAAGGTGTGCAGGTCCGTGAGATTCACTCGTTCGAGCCAACAGTGTCGTCGTGACGCGCGCGAACTCGCTGGCCTCGGTTGTTTCTGCCTGGTCTCACGCGGACATTGGCCCCCTCCGGTGTCAATGTTGGGCGAGGCCGGGAGTATGTCACCAAGGCAGGGTGCCAATGCAATAAATCTCGGGTCTTTTTGGGGATAGTCGACTATATGGGGAGTGAAAACATCCTGGTTTCTGTGAACATCTACTGCGGGCTCACCTCGAACGCCCCCACCTTGTACCCGCTCTTCTCGAGGATCCCGTAGATCGTCTCCATCGTGACGTTGTCGAGCGTCGGCGTGCGCGCCAGCACCCAGCCGAAGCGGCGGCTCGGTGTGCCGACGATGGCCCACTGGTAATCGGGGTCCAGGCCGATGATCCAGTAATCGCCCCAGATCGGGCGCAGGCCGAAGAAGCTGATGAAGCTCACCTTCAGGCGGGCGTTGGTTGACTTATCAACGATCTTCGCCACGCCGCGCGCCACGTCCTCCTTGCCGATGCCCATCAGGCAGGTGTTGGTGACGGTGATGGACCCGTCCTTGCCCAACTCGTACTCGGCCGTGGTGTTGCTGGCGCACTGCTTCTGGAAGCGATTGGGGATCCTGGCGATCTCGTACCAGCGCCCGAGGTAACGCGGCAGGTCGACGTGGTCGACGGTGACCAGGGGGGGCAGCGCCGTGGACGACGCCGCGCGGGCAGGCGCGGCGGCGCCGGCAGCCAGGGCGATGGTTGCGATGAGGATGACGTTCTTTGGGCTCATGGCGCCATGGTAGGCGGGTTCGGGGCACACGGCTACGCCATTTCGGGCCCGACGTGGCTTCAGGCGCGACTTGCGCCGGCGCAAGTGCCCGCCGTCCCGCCGGCGACCTTGACGCCGGGCCCACAATCGGCGACCCTCGTCGGGAAGGCACATGTCCTCGTCAAGGAGCGGTCCATGAGGATCGGAATCGCCATCGGCCTCGGCATCGCCGCGATCGGCCTCATGTTCGTCCTGGGCGGCGGCTTCGAGAGCGCCGCGGCGGGCGTGAAGGCCCATCACCAGGCCTCGTGGTGGTACCTCGTGGGGATGGGCGGGTACTTCCTGCTGGCGGTCGCCGTGCTGCGGCGTTTCACGCCGAAGGGGACGCCGTGCGGGCCGTGCCTGCGCGCCATCAACGCGCCGCTGCTGGCCGTGACGGCCGTGGCGCTGGTCATCGTGCCCGACAAGCTGGCGGCGCTGCAGAACCTGGGCACCTCGGCGCTCGGGATCGCCTGTTCGTATGTCGGGATGGGCCTCGGCTCGATGATCCCGGGACGGCGCAGCGCGACTTAATATTCACGCCGCGACGGCCACGTTCCCAGCAGCGCCCCACCGACGATCAACGCCATCGCGCCCAGCGACACCACGCCCAGCTTCCCGCCGCCGGTCACCGCCAGCAACGTCGTCGACAGCAGCGGCGTCACGTAGGACAACGACCCGATCACGCGCGGGTCGCCCCGCTTGAGCGCCGCATCCCAGGCGAAGAACGCCAGGCCCATCGGGCCGAGGCCCAGCAGCAGCAGCCACGGAAGGTCGCGCGCCGCGAACGCGTAGCGCGGCTCGAACGCGAAGTGGCCGGCCAGCGCCAGCATTCCCGACAACGCGCAGAACAGCCCGACCAGCGATGTGCTGACCGCGCCCAACCGGCTCGTGGCCAGCGAGTACGTGGCCCAGATGACGGCCGCCGCGATCGCCAGCAGGTAGCCGGCCAGGTGCGCGCGCTCGAACGCCACGCGTCCGCCCGTCACCAGCAACGCCGCCCCCGCGAAGCCGAGCAGCGCCGCGAACCCATGGCGCCGCGTGAGCGGCCGCCCGCGGAAGAACGCCGGCGTCAGCACCACGATGAGCAGCGGCCACAGGTAGTTCAGCAGGTTGGCCTCGACCGCGGGGGCCAGGCGCAGCGCCAGGAACAGCGCCAGGTGGTACGTGAACAGGCCGTAGACGCCGAGGGCGACCACCCGCCACGGTGCGCGCCACTCGCGAACGCGGTGCAGGCTGACGCACGAACCGACCAGCAGAGCCGTCCCCGCCAGCAGCAGCGGCGGCACCCCGCGCAGGCGCACGCTGAGGGCCGCGAAGCTGCTCCACAGGAGCACCGCGGCAAGGGCCAGCAGGGCGGGCGGCAGGCGGCTGATGCGTTGGCTCATGGGGCGATGCTAGGGGTGACCAGCGAGCGCGTCAATGGCGGGGCGGGGCAGGCTTGGCGCCCCCGCTTGGCGCCGAGGCCCGGAATCCGTATCGTCATGGCGTTGGAAAGATTAATGCGCTGCCCGGAACGAGGCAACGAAGCCACGCACAAGAACGGCCGCCCCCACACGGGAGCGGCCGTTCGTCTGTCCGGATGTCGAAGGGCTGGCTATTCGTACCGCAGCGCATCGATCGGGTTGAGCGCCGCCGCCTTGCGCGCGGGCCAGAACCCGAAGAACACGCCGACCGCCGCCGAGAACCCGAGCGCCACGCTGACGGTGACGCCGTCGATGACGGTGGGCCAGCCGGTCAAACGTCCCACCAGCCAGCTGCCGCCGTAGCCCAACGCCACGCCGAGCAGGCCGCCCAGCAGCGAGAGGACGATGGCCTCGACCAGGAACTGCAGCAGCACGTCGGCCGGCCGCGCGCCGATGGCCATGCGGATGCCGATCTCGCGCGTGCGCTCGGTCACCGACACCAGCATGATGTTCATGATGCCGATGCCGCCGACCAGCAGCGAGATGCCCGCGATGCAGGCCAGCAGGATGGTCATGACATCGGTGGCGCCGGTGGCGGCGTTGGCCAGGTCGGCCTGGTTCTTCACCTGGAAGTCGCTCTCTTCCCAGTCGCCCAGCTTGTGGCTCTCGCGCATGATGGCCTTCGCCTCGGTCATGGCGGCGACCACGTCGCTGGGGCTGGCGGCAGAACCCAGGATCTGTGCGATGAACTGGTGGCCGGCCAGCCGCTCCTGCACCGTGGTGTAGGGGGCGATGATGACGTCGTCCTGGTCGGTGCCGCTGGCGGTCTGGCCCTTGGGGGCCAGCACGCCGATGACCGTGAACGGCACGTCGCGCAGGATGACGTCCTGGCCCAGCGCGGCGCCCTCGCCGTCACCGAAGATCTGCAGCGCCACCGTGGCGCCCAGCACGCACACCTTGCGGCGCGCGCGCAGGTCGCGGCTGTCGAAGAACTGGCCCTGGCTGACCTGCCAGTCGCGGATGTTCTGGTAGGAGGGATCGACGCCGTACACGGGGCAGCGCCAGTTGGTGCCGTTGCCGCCGCGGATGCGGCCGAACGCCATGATGACCGGCGAGACATCGGCAAAGAGCACCGACTCGCGCTTGAGCTTCTCGGCGTCCTCGATCTTCAGGCGGTTGAAGCTGCCGGCGCCCTGGCTGACGTTGCCGGTGTTGGCCGCGCCCGGCGTGATCACCACCATGTTCGTGCCCAGGTTCTTGATGCTCTGCTCGATGCGCGACTTGGCGCCGTGGCCGATGGCGACCATGACGATGACCGCGCCCACGCCGATGATGATGCCCAGCGCCGTGAGCGTGCTGCGCATCTTGGTGCGGCGGATGCTGCGGAGCGCAATGCGGATCAGCATCTGGGGTTTCATGCGTTCCCCTTCCGCCGCGCGTCGATGGCGGCCAGGTCGGCTGCCGCGTTGCCGCGCGGGGTGACCGGCTCGTCGCGCACGATGCGGCCGTCGCGCAGTTCGACGATGCGCTTGGCGTAGTGGGCGATGCTGTCCTCGTGCGTGACCATCACGACGGTCAGCCCGTTGTCGTTCAGTTCCTGGAACAGCGCCAGCACCTCGACGCTGGTGCGCGAGTCCAGGTTGCCCGTGGGCTCGTCGGCCAGCAGCAGGGCCGGTTCGGTCACCAGCGCGCGGGCGATGGCCACGCGCTGCTGCTGGCCGCCGGACAGCTCGTTGGGCAGGTGCGAGGAGCGGTCGGCCAGGCCGACGCGCGCGAGCGCCGCCACGGCTGCCGCGCGCACGTCCTTCTTGCGGGCCCGCTCGTACATCATCGGCAGTTCAACGTTTTCCAGCGCGCTGGTGCGCGCCAGCAGGTTGAACCCCTGGAAGACGAACCCGATGCGCCGGTTGCGCAGGTCGGCCAGCTGGTTGCGGTCCATGACCTCGACGCGCTCGCCGTCCAGCTCGTAGGAGCCGGCCGTCGGCTTGTCGAGGCAGCCCAGCATGTTCATCATCGTCGACTTGCCCGAGCCCGAGGCGCCCATCACGGCGACCATCTCGCCCTTCTTGATGGTCAGGTCGATGCCGTCCAGTGCGTGGACCTCGTTCGTGCCCATCACATAGGTCCTGGTCAGGCCCTGGATGCGGATGACGTCGGCTGCCACGGCGCGCCCCTAGAATCCGCCCGGTCGCGGGGGACCGGACTGGGTGCGCTGCTGCTGGAACGGCGAATTGGTCGCCGCGGTGGCTGCCGGGGTGCCCGCGCTGACGACGCCCGCGATGACGAGCGTGCCGGCCTCGATGTTGCGGCCGCGGATCTCGGTGTTTGTGCCGTCGGTGATGCCCGTGCGCACGAACATGACGTCCAGCTTGCCGTCCGGGCCGGTGAACCAGAGCATGCTGCGCACGGCGCCGCCGGGGCCGCCCATGCCGCCCGGCATCCCGCCGCCCATGCCGCCGCCCATGCCGCCACCCATGCCGCCGCCGTGGTTCTCGCCGCCGGCCTGCATGCCGCCCGGTCCGCGATGGCCGCCGCGCGCGCTGTCGGCGCCCGCGCCGCCGCCGCCCGGCCCGCCCTTGGCCTGCCATTCGGCCTTCTTGCGCTCCATGACCGCGGTCATCAGCGTCTGCTCGGGCCGGTAGCGCAGCGCCGCATTGGGCACCTGGAAGACGTCCTTCACCTGGTCGACGATGAACTCGACCGAAGCGGTCATGCCCGGCAGCAGGCGCTGGTCGGCGTTCGGCACGTTGACCACCGCGATGTAGTTGACGACGTTCTCCTGCGTCACCGACTGCAGGCGCACCTGGCGCACGGTGCCGGTGAACGAATCGTCGGGATAGGCCTGCACCGTGAACTTCACGGGCTGGTCCACCTTGATCTGGCCGATGTCGCTCTCGTCGACCGAGACGAGGATCTGCATGGCGGCAAGGTCGCCCGCGATCTGGAACAGCTGCGGCGCCGAGAACGACGCCTGCACGGTCTGGCCGGGATCGATGCTGCGCTGCACGACGATGCCGTCGATGGGCGCGGTGATCGTCGCGTAGCCCAGGTTCCGCTCGGCGCGCTCGAGGTCGACCTTGGCCGACTTCACGTTGGCCTTCGAGACGTCGACGTTGTACTGCGCCGTGTTGAATTCACTGTCGGAGATCATCTTCTGGTCGTGCAGCTCGCTCAGGCGCGTGTACTCGGCCTGCGCGTGGCGCTGCTCGGCCTCGGCCCGCTCGAGCTGTGCGCGCGACGACGACACGGCGGCGTTCAGCAGCGTCTTGTCGACGCGGGCGACGACCTGCCCGGCCTTGACGTGGTCGTTGAAGTCGACCAGCACTTCGTTCACGATGCCGCTGACCTGCGTGCCGACCTGCACCGTGGTGACCGGTTGCAGGTTGCCCGTAGCGGCGACGACCGACAGCAGGTCGCCCTTCGTGATCTCGACCGTGCGGTACGTGGTGGCGTTGGCCGCCTTGTTCGCGCGCACGCGCCAGACTCCATAGCCCGCGCCGGCGATGACCAGCACCAGCACCGCGATGATGATTCTCTTCATGGATCTTCTCCGTACGGGACGGTTGGGGGTAGCGACCAGCCAAATCTAACGCAGACAAGCGGGTTGACCAGCGGCAAGAAAAAACCGGCCCCCTTTCGGGGACCGGTTTCCTCGTGTTGCGTGGGCGTTTTTGACGGTAGTTCGGCCGCGGTCGCCTACTTCTTCGGGCGCCAGGCCAGGGTCGCGTTGGCGGCGTCGGCCTCTTCCAGCAGCAGGGCCCGCAGCGCCGGCCAGTTCGCGACCGCCCCGGCGCCGGCGATCAATTTCAATTCGCGCCGGCAGGTCAGCCGCCCGTCCTGGTCGGTGACGGTCAACGTGAACGCGCCAGCGGCGTTGGCCACGGAGCGCTCGGCGGGCCGGGCCACCGCCGCGCCCTTCGGGGCCTGCAGGCTGACGGCCACCGCCTGTTCCCAGCCGTCGATCCCGGCCACCGGCGTGGCCCGGGTGTCGTCGTCCAGCCGGCAGTCGGCGGGCAGGCGGTCCAGCAGGCCGCCCTTTGGGCGCCCGATGACCAGCTTGCGGCGACCGTCGGCATCGGCCTTGGCCAGGGGCGCCGCAAGATCGAAGCGGATGGCCGACAGGTCCGGCCCCATCGCCGTGGCGGTGGCGGCAGTCACCTTCGCGCCGGCCACGACCGAGCCGCCCAGTGCGCCCGCCTGGTCGACCAGGCCCTTGGTGGACGTGGTCGCGGGCTCGGTGAACGCCAGCCGGCCCGTCCCGCGCGCCGACCCGCTGCCCGACCACGCGGTGTCGTTCGCCGCGAGGTTCAGCTCGATCTCCAGGCGGTTGACGGCCGCGCGCCGCACCTCGGGCTTGGCGCTGCCTCCCAGCCAGAGCAGCGGCCGGCCGTCGAGCACCGCCGTCGTGTGCACCGAGATGTCGGACGGATCGCAGACCCACTCGGTCTTCCCGGTCACCTGCAGTAGCAGCTTCCCGCGACCGGCCAGGTGCGGCAGGTCGGGCGCCGCCGGCGCGCCGGGCGTGTCGGCCAGCAGCGGCGTGACCAGCCAGCCCTGGTCCTGCAGCAGCGCGGTCCACAGCGCGGCCACGTCCAGCACATGTCCGTAACCCGTCTCCCAGGTGCGCTCGGCCGCGCGCGGCCGGAACGTCCAGAAGCGGTCGTCCTGGTGCACGACGCGCACGCGGTCGGCCAGCCACTTCGCACCCGCCTGCAGGCGGGACTGGTCGTCGGTCGCGGTGCGCAGCGCCGCGCGCACGGAATCGCGCACCGCGCGCGGCGCCACGGCCGCCTCGCGGAAGGGGCCGATCCACGCTTCACCCATCGCGCGATCGTCCACCCACGTCGACCACGCCACCGTGGGCTCGGTCGCCGACGGCTCGCTCGTGACGGGCGTGCGCAGCGCCGGCACCGGCTGCAGCACCCAGGTCAGCGTGCGGCGGCCGTTCGCGGCGTCGGTCGCGGGCGTGGGCGCGCCGTTCAGTTCGACGTGCGTGAACGGGCGCGCGGCCGGCGTCTCGACCACCAGCCGCACCATCTGCGCCGGGTCGCGCTGCGCCAGCACGAACACGTCGTCGGCGCCGGGCAGGCCGCGCTCGGTGATGGTGTACTCGGTCTCCATGATGCAGGGCAGCTCGACGCCGTCGTGCAGCAGCATGGTCTCGCGCATCGTCGTGTAGTCGGCGGCGTGGTCGACGGCGTACGGCAGCGTGTGCACGATGGCCGTGTCGCTGATGTTCTGCACGTCCGGCCACCAGCGGCCCTCGCGCCAGGTGCGCAGCTTCGTCACTTCGAGTTTGGCAGTCGCCTCGTTCCAGGGCACGCGCAGGTCGGCGTACGCGCGGACGCCGGTGCTGGTGCCGATCCAGACGAGGCGATGGATCGTGACGGCGACCGAGCCGTCGCCCACGACGTTGACGCGCTGCTCCTCGAGCAGCAGCACGGCGTCCTGCTTCGAGAGGTCGACACCCTTCTGCGTGGCGGTCCACAGTTCGTCCAGGTCGAGGTCGCCCGAGCGGCCCATCGCGACCAGGCGCTGCACCGGCTTGCGGACGGGATTGCGGAGCGACGGTTCGGCGGCGGATGCTGCGGCGCTGAGCGCCAACAGGGTCAACGCGGACAGGGCCAGCATGACGACGGCGAAGCGGTTGAGCGTCTTCATTACTTGCCCTCCTTCGTGAAGCGGAATGCCTGCTTCGACCAGTCGCGGGACGCGACCATGGCCTTGCGGAACCCGTCATAGCCCTCGGGCGGCACCTGCCTTCGCCTGAGTTCCCCGCGCTCGGTGATCGTCACCACGCGGCCCTTCTGCGCCGCCGCGCCGCTGAACGAGGCGTACGTCTCGTCGATCACGGTCGGCTTCGGCGCGTCCAGCAGCTTCACGCCGGCCGGCAGCGTCAGCGTTTCCTGCGCGTCGAGCAGCTGCGTGTACGACAGGAACACGTCGGTGGTGCGCTCCTTCGGCCACTCCTGGCTGGCGGCGCGGTAGAAGTTGCCGTTGGCGGTGACCCACGACATGAGCGGGCTGGTGAACTCCCACACGCCGTCCATCGGCGCGGCAAAGCGCGGGATGCGGTAGGTGATGGTGATCCACATGTCGCCGCTGAAGTCGTCGGTGGCGCGGTGCGTCACGGTGACGCCATCGATGCGCTGGCCGGCGCCCGACAGCAGGTGCGCGCAGGCGGCGGGCAGGTCGGCGCGGCGCGAACCGTTGACCAGGCGGCGCAGGCGGCTGTCCGAGGCGCCGCCGCCGGTCAGCTTCAGTGTGCCGGTGAGCGTGCCGTCTTCGTTGAGCACGGCGTCGTGCCTTGCCACGAGCGGCGATTCGGCCGGCGGCGAGTAGGCGATGCGGCTGAGCGTCTGGCCCTCGGGCGAGCCGACCAGGTAGTCCTGCTCGGTCTCGGACTTCGACCAGGTGTCGTTGTTGTAGGGCACCCAGGTGGGGTCGTACATGCGGAACGTGCCGTCGTCCAGCCGCAGCGCGGTGACGCAGTGGTTGAACTGGTCGGCGGGCACCTGGTCGATGCGGCTGCCGGCCATCGTCATCGCGGCGTAGCTGTCGAGCCCGGCCGCGCGCATCATCGTGATGAGCATGCCGGCGATGTCCTTGCACACGCCCGAGCGCTGCTCGAAGATCATGTCGCCCGGGTGCAGCGTGAAGCCCTCGCCCTGGCCCATCGTCTGGCCGCTGTAACGGATGTTCTGCGCGGCCCAGTGCACCAGCACCTCGGCCTTGCGCAGGTCGGTGCCTTGGGCGGCGCCGGCTTGCGCGAGCACTTCGTCGACCTTGGCCTGGATCTCGGGCGTCACCTTGAACTGGTCGCGGTTCACATCGAAGAACCAGCGGCTCTTCGCCTCCCAGCTCTCGGCGGTGGCCATGACGACCTTGGCGACCAGGTCGCTGGCCGCGGCCTGCGACGGCTCGTGCTTGCGCGCCGGGACATCCTTGCACCACCAGGCGTAGGTCGTGGTGTCGTCGTTGTAGGTGAGCGACGAGTAGACGGCGCCGTTGTAGGTCTCGGCGTGCAGGCGCTTGTCCTTGGGCAGGACGAGTTCGTAGCGCTTCTCGATGATGGGCAGGTCGTCGGCGAACAGGACGATGTCGAAGTACTCGCCGGGCATGGGGGGGATGTACTTCTCGTCGCCGGGGGCGTCGGCGCTGGCGTTGCCCGCGCTGCCGCCCGCCGCCGCGCCGCCCTCGCCCGCGAGCAGCGCATAGGTGAAGCCCTTGCTGAAGGTGACGACCTCGATGCCGTCGCTCACTTCCAGGCGCGGCAGCTGCAGCACCTTGATGCGGTCGCGCCAGTAGATGGCCGACTGCGGCGCGGGCAGGTCGGTGACCGTCGCCACATCGACGGGGATCTTCTTCTCCCCGCGGATGACGTTGACCTCGCGCACTTCGAGTTCCTGGCTCTGCGGGTCGTAGTGCCAGTAGAGCACGCCATTGTCGCGGCAGCCGACGGGCGTCAGCACTTTCGTCAGCCGGTAGCCGTCGACGTAGGTGACGCCGCTGGGCTTGACGCGGTTGACGGCCTTCTCGAAGACGACGACCAGGTCGGCGCCGTCGTGGTCCTTCGTGGCGCCGGCGTCGGCCAGGCGGGTGAAGGGCGTCGGGGCGGGCTTGGCGCCGGGGGCCGCGGGCGGCGCCGGTGCTGGCGTGGGCGTGGGTGAAGCGGCGACGGCGGCGGTCGCCCAAACGGCGACAAGCAGTGGCAGCCAACGGGTCGTGGTGCGCACGGGGACCTCGCGTGAGTAAGGTGCGGCGGGATTTCGGCCGGTGGGGTCCGCGGCCGACGGATCCCGGGCACTGTATCACCTCGACGAACCGGGCAAAAGGGGCCATCCCGGCGTGAAACCGGAGGTATTGGACCCGTGAAAGCCACCGGCCAGGGTCGTCGCGATGGGGTGGGTGTACCTGTTGCCGGCTTGCTGGTGGCGTCGCCAGTTGGAGATTCTGGCAGTTGGTTGACTTATCAACCAATGCGAGCGCGGCAAACAGGGGTGCGGCGGCCGACAATTGGTTGATAAGTCAACCATCTCGCCGCTGACACCCGCCGCCCGCCCGCCGGCTGCCCGCCTCAGTCGACCTTCCGCCCCAGGTACGTCGAAAAGTCCTGCACAATGGGCGTATAGGGCTGGCCCAAAAGCGGCGAACTGACCATGAAATCAGCGGTTGAGCGATTGCAGGCGATCGGCAGGTTGTAGACCGCGGCGATCCGCAGCAGCGCCTTCACGTCGACGTCGTGGGGCTGGGGCTCCATGGGGTCCCAGAAGAAGAAGAGCACGTCGACCCGGCCCTCGGCGATCATCGCGCCCAGTTGCTGGTCCCCGCCCAGGGGTCCCGAGCGCAGCTTGGTGATGGGTTTGGGGGCGGGCTGGCCCTCCTCGGCGGCGCGGCGGGCCAGGGTCTCCTCGATCAGCCGGCCGGTGGTGCCGGTGCAGACGATGTTGTGGTCGGCCAGGGTGCCGTAGTTGTAGGCGACCCACTCGGCGAGGTCGCGCTTGCGGTTGTCGTGGGCCACCAGGGCGATGGTCTTGACGGTGATGTTGCGGTGGGCGGGGTATCCCTGCTTCGGCACGGTTCGGCTCCCGGGTTGGTGGGGCGAGGCGTCGGTCCGGCGACCCGTATTATAGAGAGAAGGGGCGACGGCCGACAGGGCGGATCGGGGAGTTGCGCCGGCGCAAGTGGGGCGAGGGGAGAGGCGCCGGACCTGACAGAGCCGCAGGATGGACGCCACAGTGACATGACAAGATGGCGCGACGGGGGCGCCGGGAGCGCTGCATATCGTATACAGGCCGGTCGGGGTCCATGTAAGCTGTTGTATTATAACATGATATGATTTGCATGGCCCTGCCGGGCCGACTGGCCCCGTCCGTGCGCTCTGTGGGGGACCCCTAACGTGTTCCCAACGCATGCCGCCGCTCAAGGCGGGGAGGCCCCACGATGAAAAACCTGACCGTCAACGCCATGGATGCCCTGCAACGGGCCCAGGCCAAGGCTTTCGAATTGAGCCACGCCCAGCTGGAGCCCCTCCACCTGCTGTGGGCCCTGCTGTCGGAGACCGGCCTGGCCACCAACGTGCTGCGCTCCCTGGAGCTGGACCCGGCGCTGATCGCCCGGACG